>NZ_JBHRXI010000002.1:0-225864 GCF_042648365.1 Lutimaribacter marinistellae
CACCGCCTCATCATCATCCGGGTAGGTTTCCAACACGCTTTCACAGCTGTGATGCATGTGGGGCATGGCGGCATCGAGCACGGCCTGGATGTCCACCTCCTCGGCCTGCGCTATTCCAACATATGCGATCAGACATGCCGGAATGCATATCGCGGCTTTCAGGTTGTTGAGCATGTTTCAAGGTCCTTCACGTTGACTGAGGGATCAGACGTTCACTTCTTGACAGCGCCGGCGATCGCACCGACGACCGCGCCACTGCGCGCACCAGAGCTGCCACCGACCAGCGCGCCAACGCCCGCGCCGATCGCAGCGCCTCCGATGGTGTTCTTGACCTGCCGTTTGCCCGCGTCCGCCGGCAAGGCCAGGGAAAGGCTCATGATCAGGGTGAGCACGAGGCCGGCAATCAGGGTTTTTCGATTCAGATCCATGGGTGAGTCCCCCTCTCGTCTACGCCAACGGGCGTCACAATGCATTCTGGGGGCTTGCGGAAGCGTGCGTGCTGATTCCGAAAACCCATGAAAAAGATTAGCATAGCATTGGCGATCATTTTGCGACAGAATACAGTATGGCTGTTCCCATGGTGAATCTCATCGAGTTCAGGCACGTCCTCGACCTGCTCGATGGAATTGCCTCTCCGGCGATAGTGAACCGGGCGCTGCGGGCGGAAGGACTGAGCAGGAACGTGCTCGCCCAAGATGTTGGCTTTCTGCCCTACGATCTCGAGGCCCGCGTGATCGAGCGTGTCGCTCGGACCCTTGGGGACGCAACGCTGGGCACCCACCTCGCACAGCGGTTCGACTACTCCAGCTACGACGCTTACGCGCGCTATGTTCTGGGTGCGAAGGATCTGGAAGAGGCCCTCTACCGAGGCCGCCGCGCGTTCGCTCTGACGCATCCCGGTTCGGAAATCCTGCTGCGTCGCCAAGAGGGGCACGTGCTGGTAGGCCGAAGGACCGAGTTGACCACAGTGGTTGGACACCGCCACCTCGACGACGGCGCGATCGTGATCATCGGTGGGGTGATCCGACACTTCCTCGGTCCCGATTGGCGCCCGGCATGGGTCGAATCCACAGGGACGGATTCCGTCAGCACGACCTATCTACAGCAGACGATCGGGGCGCCGGTCCGCGCCGGTTCCGAGATGCCTGCTCTGGCGATCTCGGAGAGCGCACTGTCCGCTCCGAACCCGAACCCGCCTGGTTCACATCAGCGGGTCGGGTTCATCGAGCTTCCATCACTGATGCGGGTGGATCCGCCCGAAACGATGACGTCGGCGGTGGACCAGGTGCTGCGCACGCAGTTCGTGCTCGGGGACCTGTCGGAGGAGAGCGTCGCGAGCCGCCTGTCGCTGGGCCGGCGCAGCCTGCAACGCGCGCTTAAGACGGAAGCGACGTCGTTTCGGGAGGTAAAGGCAAAGTTCCTTGAACAGCGTGCCCGCGCCCTTCTGGCCGAGTCCGATCTGGACGTTCCGACCATCGCACGCGCCCTGGGCTACGACGAGCCCCACAGTTTCCGCCGCGCTTTCCGCACATGGACAGGCCTTACGCCCCATGCATACAGATTGGCCGTGCGCGAGAAATGAGCAAGGACGAGCCGCCAAAGGAGGAGACATGACCGATATCGAGGCGGCTGACCTCTACTCGGGTTTAACCGAACCACTCTTGCCGTTTTCAACCCTCGTCGACGAGGCCATGGCGATCGGCATGGCGTTCCTGACGGCCGACCTTCTCGAAGAGCCGGGGCTCACCGAGTTGCAGACACGGATCCTCACCTATGCGCAAACGCGGCTCGTGGCCCAGGGCAATACGGCGATCCGCGAGGCGTGGAACGAGTTCCTTGCGCGCACGCTCGCGGCGCAGGCAGAGATCTAGCCTGCGACGTTGCAGGCGCTCGACACCGAGCCATCGGATCCGATCCGCGCCGTGGTGGCCCGAAGCTTGACGGACATACTCGACGCGCACACGAAAAGGATCGCAGCCGCCGTAGAGCAGATCCCGCCGCCGGCGAAACTGATGATCGTGCTCGTCGACGTCTTCGCCATTTTCATCGTCGGCAACCACTTGAGACCAGCGCACCTCCTGGACGGACTGAAAACCGCGAAGATAAAATGCAGGGTCGCAGGGTCCCGAAACTAGGTCCGTCGCACGTGTCGCAACGAACGGCTCAAATGGCGAACGTCCGATTTCCGTTCCATCTCAACGAGCGCCACTGGTATCGAAGTGTTCAGGTTACCAGTAAGAAAAGCAGTTTTATTTCAACGCGATACAAGCTCTGCACCAAATCGTCGTAGTCATCAGGTTCAGAGAATTTCGGCCTCAGAGAAAGGGTTCAAGCCAGATTCAGCGGATCGAGGTGAATAGCCCAATCGCTACAACCCTTGAAAACAAAGGGAAATTCTGGGGATGCCCGCAGGCGGAGAAACATTTGGTGAGGTCAGGTGGCGGAGCGGACGGGATTCGAACCATCAAGACGCAAACTGCGTCGGGTGTGACAGGTTCGTCAATTTCCAATCGCGACTTCACGACGAGGAGGCGACCCCGGTGTCGTCCAAGGCTTCCTTGTCCGGCAGGTCTTGCAGGCTCTCCAGGTCGAAGGCCACGAGGAATTGCTCGGTCGTCACGAATGTATAGGGCGCGCCACGCCGGGGCGCCCGTGGGCCGGTTCCGATCAGACCACGGGCATGCAACCGGCCGATCAGGTCGCGGCTGATTTCCTTGCCGAAGATCTCCTTCAGCCCGTCGCGCGTGACCGGCTGGTGATAGGCGATGGCGGCGAGAACCGCGACGTCGAACGCGCGCAGATCGAGGGCCTGATCGCCCACATCTGCCGCCGCCCGGATCGCCGGCGCGTAGGCTGTCCGCGTCCGGAACATCCAACCCCCGGCGACCTGGACAATCTCGAAGGCTCGCCCCTCCAGATCGGCGGCGAGATCCTCGACCAGCACCTCGACCGAGGCCCCCTGCCCCACCACGCGTGCCAGGTCCTCGCGCGGCACCGGTGTGGCGGAGGCAAACAGCACGGCCTCGATCCGACGCATCCATTCCCGCCAGCGCAGCTCGGGTGGCAGGTCGGCAAGTTCGCGGTCAAGTTCCGGCTCCGATCTGTCCTTGGCCGACTTTGATGGTCGCATGTCCGAACCTTGAGCCCGGTTCCCACTTTCGCTGGACATGCTCATCGCTACACCCCGTAGAGGCGGAACGTATCACGCCCGGTCAGCTCGCGCACCGCGCCAAGCGCAACCAATCGGTCGCAGAACCGACGCGCGGCGCGATCCGATCGCAGCGACGTCAGTGCCGTCGGGGCGACAGCGTCGCGGGTGAGGAACAGGGCAACGGCCTCCTCCGCGCCCTTGGCCCGCAACCGTGGCGCCACCTCTCGTAGCCGGATCGCGCGGCGCGTCAGATCAGCAGCGTCCCGCGCCGCCTCGGAGGCTGCCGTTCTGATCGCCCGATGGCAGGCCAGCCGCAGCGCGTCACCCGTCTTTTTCAGATCAGCGCGCTTGAGACCAAGGGCGAGGAGGGGAACGACGTGCCCCCACCCAAGCGTCTGCGCCAGCGCTGCCTCGGCCAACAGCAGTGCGGTGGCGTGGTCGCGTGGGCGATCCTCGAGAACGGTCTGCAGCACGGCCGCGGCGCGCGGAACCGGTGCCCCCTGCCCCGCTTCCAGCCAGGTCGCGATCTGATCTTCATCCACCTGCGGCAGCGCGCGTTTCAGCGCCTTGACCGAGACCGGCCGCTCCACGGCCCGTTGCCACGACAGACAGACCTCACCGGCCGGTCCCGGCAGATCGCCAGGCTGCAGGAACGCGACCGCGTCCCGCAAGGCCCCTGCCCGCTCGGGCCGCCCCGACAGGATCACGCAGGCCTCTGACGCGCGCAGGGCCAGGCGGGCGCGCAACAAGCTTTGGGGGAGGTCCGGCCGGTTCACCACAAGATGCAGGTGGCCCAAGGCGGCACCAGACAAAAACGCAACATCTTCAATGACTTCAGCCCGCGCAGAGGTGACCCAGGAGGGCATTCGGCGTAGTGTCTCAAAGTCGTCCCGAGCATATGTCATGACACAACACTAGTCTCTGCCGGCGCTTTCGTCCACAATATGATGTGTAAACCGCCTCGACTTGCAGTTCATGTACATGTCCAATAAATTTGCATTATCGGACATAATTTTGTAACCACGTAATCGACCCAGTTTCTGCGCCGGGATCAGTGGAACATGCCCCCAGAGAGCGAGAAATCGACACCGGCACTGCCTGATGAACGCGATGATCCTCCTGTCAGCGGGAAGGACCGGGAAGATATCGCCCTGCCCTCCCACGTCGCCGGATCCGGCGCCCTCGACCGGTTGGTGAACACGGCCCGCGATTTTGCCCGCGCGGCGACGGCCGAGAACACCGCAAAGGCCTATGCTGCCGACTGGAAGCATTTCGCGCGCTGGTGCCGGTTGAAGGGCACCGAGCCTCTGCCTCCGTTACCAGAAGTGATTGGCCTCTACCTTGCCGATCTGGCGTCCGTGTCTGGCCCCTCCCCTGCCCTCTCGGTCTCGACCATTGACCGGCGCCTCTCTGGTCTCGCTTGGAACTACGCGCAGCGCGGGTTCACTCTGGATCGAAAGAACCGCCACATTGCCACCGTGCTTGCGGGCATCCGGCGCAAGCACGCGCGACCGCCAGTGCAGAAGGAGGCGATCCTGGCCGAGGACATCCTTGCCATGGTCGCCACCCTGCCCCACGATCTGCGCGGGCTGCGCGACAGGGCCATCCTGCTGCTGGGATATGCCGGTGGGCTGCGACGCTCTGAAATCGTCAGCCTGGATGTCGGCAAGGACGACAGCCCGGATTCCGGTGGCTGGATCGAGATCATGGGAAAGGGCGCGCTGCTTACTCTCAACGCGAAAACCGGCTGGCGCGAGGTCGAGATCGGGCGGGGATCCTCGGACCGGACCTGCCCTGTGCACGCTCTCGAACGATGGTTGCATTTTGCCAGGATCGAGTTCGGGCCGGTCTTCGTCGGAACCTCTCGCGACGGCAAACGTGCGCTCGAAACGAGACTGAATGACAGGCACGTTGCGCGCCTGATCAAGCGGACCGCGCTCGACGCTGGCCTGCGTCCGGACCTGCCTGCGAACGAACGTATCGCCCTGTTCTCAGGCCACTCCCTGCGCGCCGGTCTCGCCAGTTCGGCCGAGGTCGACGAGCGCTATGTCCAGAAGCATCTCGGCCACGCCTCGGCCGAGATGACCCGCCGCTACCAGCGCCGCCGCGACCGGTTCCGGGTGAACCTGACCAAGGCCGCGGGGCTGTAAGCCGACTTACCGCGGCGAAGTACTATTCTTCGAGTTCCCGAAAGAAGGCCGCGATGGCGCGTTCCAGTTTCACACGGTCAATGGCGGAAAAATCCTGCTCGGTCCGCAATTCCAGCTTACCCTGCGACGCGGTGCATTTGGCGACACCCTCGTCGGTCGAGACCTGGAAGGTCGTGCGCGCCTTGCGGGGCCGCGCCGGGCTGGCACCGGTATTACCCGTGGGTAAGGTCCCTGCCCCGCTATCCGTCACGAATCCGCGCAAGATCGCGATCTCTTGCGCCGCATCGCGACCCGGTGCGGCACGCAGGGCGTGGACGATGTCGGACACCAACTCCGGCTCTCGGTCCAGCCTACGCTTGAGATCGACGCCCAGGTTGCGCGGAATGTCGGCAGGATGTTCCAGCAACTTGTCGAACCGGGCCAACAGATCGGCAAAGGCACGGATATAGCTGCGCTTGGTATAGCTGGCGGATTTGAACAGGATCGCCACCGCCTCGCCCGCATCGGCGCAATCGTTGGCCGGGTCTTGCGCATAGCGCCGCGCCAGTTCGGCCATCTCGGCAAAAGAGATATCCTTGCGGATCAGGTTCTCATCCACCATCCGGCGATACGTCGTTGCCGTGTCATCGCTGAGCGGGGTAATCCCGGCGGGGATCGTGCGATAGATCTCCTCGCCCGTTTCATCGAGCAGCGCACGGTAGGCCAGAAGGCGCCGCATCCCCTGGATCAGCTCATAGCGGCCATCGCTTCGTGCCTCGACCCGGATGGGGTTGCTGAGACCGATTTCGCGGATCGAGGTCTTGAGCTCATCCAGCGCGTCGTCCAATCCGGGCTTGCGGTCGCGAACCAGCTTTTCGGTCACAACCTCCTCCAGCGGAATTCGCCCGGTGACCAGCCCTTCGCGCTTGAGCTGCACAAACTCCTTGGCAAGGCGGTCATTCTCGGCTCTGATCGCCTGTTCCGCCTCGCGCCGGGCCTTGAGCGCACCGGCATTCTCCGAGATGGCCGAGGCCATGGGTCCGCGGCGTGCCAGTGCACGGTCGGGCACCTTGCCGACCTCCATGTCGTCGACGCCGGGCACCTCGATATCGAAAACTCTCCGCTTTCTGCTCATCTCGTCTCCTCCATCTGCTCCCACGCGCCGGTCAGGACGTCGCGGAATTCCTCGTAGGCCCGGTCAAAGGTCGATCGTGCGCGGCGCCAGGTCTCGCGCGTCATCTCTCGGTAATCCATCTCGTAGACCGAGCTGAGGAACCGACCGGACTGTTCAACTGCACGAGTCATCTCGACCGGGTGCTGGGCCACGTGTCCGTCAAAAACCTTGTTGAAAGCTTCCTGCATCGCGCGGTGCAGGTCGTTGCCCGGTTCGAACCGGGTCAAAAGGAACCGGATATCGAGGAAGGATTTGGGAAGGTTGGTCTTACCCATGGGTAAGGTGTCATCGAACCCGGCGGCCAGATCCTCCAACGCCTCCGAGAGCTGCCCGATGAAGGACGTGGTGGAATCATATTCCCAGTAGCCGGGACCGGACGGGATATAGAGAACATCGGCGGCAAAGACCGCGTTCATCGACTGGTAGCCAATCGCCGGCGGACAATCGAACAGGATCAGGTCATAGCTTTCATCAGGGATCTGGTCGAGATAGCGCGATACGGCAGCGAAGAAGGACCATTCGGGATTCAGGTGTCGGTACTGGGCGCTGGCGAACTCGACAAAGGCCGCGTTGGCGCAGGAGGGGATCGCGTCGATGGTCGGCCAGGAGGTCGGCTTGATGAAATCGGTGATCCTCAGCTCTCCCAGACCAAGCCCGGTGATCGAACTGGGAAGGTGGCGGCGGGGCAGGGCGGTTCCCGATTCCGCACCCTGTGGTCCAGCATTCATCCGCTCGGTTTCACGGATCAGGTCGCGTGCCATGATACCCCAGACCGTGTGCTCCTCGGAAACATCGGTCAGGCCCATCGAATGGCTGAGCGTCGCCTGTGGGTCGAAATCGACCACCAGCACGCGATACCCGTCCAGCGCGGCCGCGTGAGCGAAATGCAATGCCACGGTCGACTTGCCTGCGCCGCCCTTGAAGTTCGCAATCGCCGCGCGCACCGCACGCTTTCCGGTCGGACGAGGGGGCATCAGGCTACGCTTGTTGAAGCGCAGGCGTCGGCGCAATTCGTTGACCTCTTCCAACGAGAACCACCGCTGCCGGCCATCAGGCTCGACCTCGCCAGCGGGTAGCGACGGGTCGGCCGAGAGCTTGCCGCGAAAGGTCGACTGGTTGATACGAAAGATCAGCTCCGCCACTTCCCAGGACGAAAAGCGACGGAGAGTCTTTTCCATCTGCGGCGAAAAGGTCTGCTGCCTGATCCAGCCCTGCAACTTGAGAGAGCGGTTCTGCAGCGTGCTCAGATCCTCATGCGTGTACATTTTATATCCTTGGCCTCGTTCCTTGCTGGACGGTTTTCCGCCCTTGACCGGAAATTACGGCTGATTTGCCAAATTTGCAAAAGGTATTATCCTTCGGTTACGGTATTACCCACGGGTAAGAAAACCGCCGGAAAACCTGCCCCTTCCGCCCACTGGGCGATTCGCGCGGCCAATACAGCGCAGGATCACTGGAACACAAAATATGGGGGACATGATTCGCCCATTCGCCAGGATTGGGGGGACATTTTCGGCCAAAGAGGGGACACACAGGATGTCCCCCTTCACCATAGATTCACCTATCTTTTGATTTTGAGGCTGATTGGGGCACAGTTCGAAGGGCTCACATCGACCGGTGGGTTGACAGAATCGAAAGGATGGACGCAAATAATCCACAAGCTCGGAAAAGCGTTTGAAACGCAGGCAATAACGGGCAACGAGGCGGTGGAGCAGCCATGCAGATGGTCAAACCGGTCGGGCGAAATGCCCCGGCCCTAAAGTATGATATCCTCTCGGCGCTTGGGGTACATGCCCTGGCCGGAGACAAGCATCATCAGCGGTTGGTCCTGCGACTGATGGTTCTAATCACGACGCGCTACAACTGGCAAAGCAACGAACTGTCGATCGGGCGAGCCGAGATCGCTCGGCTGTGGTCGGTGGACGAGCGCACAGTGAAACGCGAGATGGCAAAGCTGCGCAATGCCGGTTGGCTACAGGTCAAGCGTCCCGCGGCGCGGGGCAGGGTGGCGGTCTATGAGCTGTCATTGTCCACGGTGCTGGCTGCGACGCGGGAGATCTGGGGCGCCATAGGGACGGATTTCGAAGCGCGCATGGATCAGGGCAAGGATGAGCCTTCGCAGAGCACCGACCCCAAGGTGGTGCCGCTTCGTCGGAAACCGGCTGCCACCGTCGAGGGGCTTTGGGGGGACGTGTTGAAGACGCTCGCCACACGAGAGGCCGACCTGACAGAGACCTGGTTTTCTCTATTGTCAGAGGCGGAGCACCGCGACGGCCGCGTTCTGTTGCTGGCCCCTTCGCAATTCATCGCGGACTACATCTCCCAGCACCTCGGGAGGCGTTTGCTGGCCGCCTATACGCAACATGACCCGACGGTGCGGCAAGTGGTCGTTGTCGCCGGGGTCTGACCGCATCTGGAAGAGCCGGGCAGTGGCGGGCATCTCTATTGTCAGACACTAATGTTCCTGACATGCCTTCAAGCAGGTTGATGGTTTTCACTGCAAACCGCGGAGTTTCCCGGTCATTGCAGTGTCTTTCGTTTGCCCGAAGCGCCTTAGTCAGTGAAACCGCGCGCCGGTCGGGTTGGCGCCTGAAGATATGGCGACCCTACGTTAACCTGTTGATAATTGGTGCTTCCCTACCGCATTGTGCCGCAACGTCGTGATCCGGAACCGCTTGACCGCGTAATCCTGATTCGTGTCCGGGTCAGCCAGTTTCATATGCTGCAGCGCGGCGGAAAACCTTCGGGTTTCATCCATTGACAGACTGGCAGAAACACGCTCACATCCGGTTAATGTCCGACGATAGCGGAGCGACCGATGACATTTCGAGTGGCCGAAACCACCATGGTCCGTCAGCCGGGCGCGTTGGTGCGTCAAGCGCGGCGCAGGGGAGTCCGGTCGCGATGAGCCTGACGCCGAAACCCATCCAGGCCAGCTATGCCTATCAGCAGATCGCCGAGGAGATCGAAGCGCAGATCATGCGCGGAGATCTGAAACCCGGCGATCCGTTGCCGGGCGAGGCCGAGCTGGCGGCGATGTTCGGCGTGACGCGTTCCACCGTTCGCGAAGGGCTTCGGCAGCTGGAAAGCGACGGGTTGGTGCGGCGACCGTCGCCAAGGCGGCTTGAGGTCACGGTTCCGCAGGCAGACCAGCTGACGACGCGGTCGGGGCGCGCGATGGCCTTGATGAAAGTTACCTTTCGCGAGCTGTGGGAGGTCACGATGGTGACCGAACCGCTTGCGGCCAGGATCGCGGCGGAGCGTGCCTCGGATGACGATATCGAGAGGCTTCAGGAATTGCATTCCGACCTTGTCGCGGCCGAAGGGCAAATGGCCCGCACGATCAAGCTGGACGAGTTGTTCCACATGCGCGTCGCCGAAATAGGGGGCAACCGCGTGCTTGCCCTAGCCCGCGAGCCGATCTCGCTGTTGCTGTTTCGCGGGTTTGCGCAGATCGCGCCATACGCCACCAAGTTCTACAAGCGCCAGATCGAGGCGCATTCCAACATCATCGCCGCAATGCGGGATCGCGACAGCGAGCGGGCCGAGAAATGGGCCCGCATGCATATCGAGGATTTCTGGCGCGGGGCTCAGATTGCCGGGCTTGAAGATGCCATCGCCCTCAACCCCCGGTCCCTGTCATAGGATGATGTGATGAGTTTCGAGACCCTTGGCGTCGAGACAGACGACGGTGTCATGACATTGACGCTGAACCGGCCCGACCGGCTGAATGCCTTTACCCGACCCATGCTGGACGAGATGCTGTCCGTGCTGGACATGGCCGATGCCGATGACGCGGTGCGCGCCGTGATCGTGACCGGGGCAGGGCGCGCCTTTTGCGCAGGCGTGGATCTGGATGATCCAGACGCCTTTACAGCGGCCCAGATCGATCCGGGCGAGACCGACCCGGAAAAGTGGGCCGATCCCGGCAACAGGGACATGGGCGGGATCCTGGCATTGCGGCTGTTCAACTGCCTCAAGCCTGTGATCGCTGCGGTCAACGGGCCTGCGGTGGGTATCGGCGCGACGATGCAGCTGCCGATGGACATCCGGTTAGCGTCTGAAAAGGCGCGGTTCGGCTTTGTCTTTGCGCGTCGCGGTATCGTGCCCGAGGCAGCGTCGAGCTGGTTCCTGCCGCGCCTCGTCGGAATGTCGCAAGCGCTGGAATGGAGCTATACGGGCCGTGTCTTCGGTGCGGAAGAGGCGCTGGCCGGTGGGCTCGTGCGGTCCGTTCATGCGCCCGAAGACCTGTTACCGGCAGCAATGCAGATCGCCCGGGAGATTGCCGATCACGCCGCACCCATCTCGGTCGCGCTGACGCGACAGATGATGTGGCGCATGGCCGGGGCATCGCATCCGATGGAGGCGCATCGCGTCGACAGCCGCGCCATCGTTGCGCGCAGCTGTTCCGAAGACTCCGCCGAGGGCGTGGCGAGCTTTCTTGAAAAACGAGCCCCCGCTTTCCCGAACACGGTTTCGACCGACATGCCCGGATTTTTCCCATGGTGGGACGAACCCGGCTGGAAATCAGAGTAGGTCATGACAGACAAAATCCTGATAGAGCGCCACGGGCCGGTCACGACCCTGAGGCTGAACGACCCCGAGACGATGAACGCGATTACCGCGGACATGGCGAACGGGCTGCATGACGCGATCAAGTCCGAGGTCGCCGAAGGCGCGCGTGCGCTGATCCTTGCCGGTAGCGAGCGGGCATTTTCGACCGGCGCCAACCTAAAGGCGGCGATCCCAGGCGATCTTGGCTCCTTCGACGCGGGAGAGACGCTGGAGCGGGATTACAACCCGCTGATGCTGACGATCCGTGACCTGGAGGTGCCGCTGATCTCGGCGGTGCGCGGTGCGGCGGCGGGTGTCGGTGCCTCGCTTGCGCTGGCCTGCGATTTGATCGTGGCGGGGCGCGACGCCTATTTTCTCGAAGCATTTGCCCGGATCGGCCTTGTGCCGGATGGCGGCGCGACATGGCTGCTGACCCGTGCCGTGGGCCGCGTCCGCGCGATGGAGATGATGTTGCTGGCCGAGAAAATCGACGCGACCAAAGCCCATGAATGGGGTCTGGTCACCCGGCTGGCCGACAAGGATGCCGAGGCAGAGGCGCTGGAACTGGCGTCGCGGCTGGCGCAGGGGCCGACGCGTGCCTACGGTCTGATCCGGCGCGCGGCATGGGCTGCAGCGGATCAGGATTTCGAGGCCACGCTCGTCACCGAGCGCTTGCTTCAGAAACAGGCCGGGAACGGTCCTGATTTTGCCGAAGGGCTGGATGCCTTTCTCCGGAAACGGAGCCCGAACTTTCACAAATAACGGACCGGACAATCCTTGGAAGGTCGTTAGCAGAAGCGCCATTGGTCCGCCTGGACCAACGGCACACATGGATGTCTCAACGGGAGGAAAGAGACCATGAACACTTCGATCAAAACCCTTGTCGCAGGCGCCTCGATGTTGGCGCTGGCCGGCGCGGCGCACGCGCAGCAGCTGACCTTTGCCGGCGGGTGGCCCCCCGGTTCGGCACCCACGGGCATGCTGGAGAAATTCGCCGACGCCGTCGAAGAGAACTCGGGCGGCGATGTCACGGTCCGTGTCTTTCCGCTGTCGCTGCTGAGCTTTGCCGAGTCCAATGCGGGCGTTCGTGACGGCATCGCGGACATGACCGTGAACCTGACGCCCTATTTCCCGGCGGAGTTCCCCAACCTCAACATGCTGGCCGAGTTCTCGGAACTGGCCGAGCTTGAAGAATTCGCAAGCGAGATCAGCTCGACCGCTTTTGCAGGCGCGCTGTCGGAATACGTGCTTTTGAATTGCGACGACTGCCAGAAGGAGGTCGCCGACCAGAACCAGGTCTATCTGGGGGCAGCGTCGACCACGTCTTATGTGCTGCAATGTGTCGTACCGTTGGAATCGGCTGCCGACCTGGAAGGCAAGCGCATCCGTACGGCAGGCGCGTATTGGGCCCGCTGGGCCGAGAGCGTGGGCGCGGTTCCGGTTTCGATCTCGGTCAACGAGACGCTCGAAGGTCTGAACCAGGGCGTTGTGGACTGCACCGCCTCGAACACCGCCGACTTTGTCAATTTTGGTTTCATCGACGTCGTGAAATACGTCTATCTTGGCCTGCCCGGCGCGCAGTTCACGGTCCCCGTGACCATGAACCGGGACACCTGGGGCGGCATGGATGCCGAGACCCGCGGCGAAATCCTGCGTGCATCGGCCGACCTGGTGGCGGACATCACGTGGGTCTATATCGAGGAAGCACGCGCCGGCAAGGAACGCGCACCGGGATTGGGCATCGAGTACACCGACGCGCCGCAGGACATGGTTGACGGCAACCGCGCCTTCATTGCGTCGGACAAGGATGCGGTGGCCCGGATCTACGAAGAGCGTTTCGGCCTGACCTCGGGCGACGAAGCCAGCACCGCGATCCGTGAACTGATGGGCAAGTGGACCGAGCTGACCAAGGACGTCTCGAACGGCGACGAGCTGGGCGAGATCTACTGGAACGAAGTCTTCTCGAAAGTGGACACCGCTTCCTACGGTCAGTGATCCCCGACCTTCGTGACCTGGCCGGACGTATCCCACGGGGCGCGTCCGGCCCTTTCTTGCCTTTCCTGACCAACGGAGGTTCGCCGTGTTCGCCATAGGACGACTCCTTTCGACACTGGCCAAAGCGTCAACCGTGCTGGGCACGATCTGCGTGACGCTGATGATGCTGCACGTGACCGCCGACGTGGTCGGACGCTACCTGTTCAACGCGCCGTTGATCGGGACCATCGTGATCGTGGCCAACTATTACATGATCGTGCTCGTCTTTCTCTCGATCGGCGTGGCCGAGGAGAAACGCGCGCATATTTCGGTCGAGGTATTCACCGACATGATGCCCGAGCGGCCGCGCAAGGTTCTGGACGTCTTTTCCGGGATCTTCACCGTCGGCGTCATCTCTCTGGTGGCGTGGGGCGGTTACCTCGAAGCGGTCAAGAAGACCAACCTTGGCGCGACCAAGGAACAGGGTTCGGCGATGATCGAGATCTGGCAGAGCTACTGGGCGATCCCTGTGGGCGCAACGCTGATGGCGGCGGTCGCGGCCTATCGCGTCGTGACCCAGATCACGGGCGCGCGCAGCGGGCTGGATGAAACAGATGAAAATGCGAAGTTCATAAATGACTGATGTCGGAATCGGCTTGAGCGGCCTTGCCACGCTCATCGCCCTGATCGCTGTCCGGGTCCCGATCGGGATCGCGCTGATCGGCGTCTCCTTTGGCGGGCTCTGGATGCTCATGGGACCACGGGTGGCATGGGGATCGCTCAGTATCATCCCGTACGAGTTCACGTCGAGCTGGATTCTCAGCTCGATCCCGATGTTCCTGTTCCTGGGCTTCATCAGCTACCACACGCAGCTGACACGCGGCATGTTCAACGCCGCGCGGATCTGGCTGTCGAGCCTGCCCGGCGGGCTGGCCATCGCGTCGATCTTTGGCTCGGCAGGTTTTGCCGCCGTGTCGGGATCGTCTATCGCCTGTTCAGCCGCTATGGGCCGGATCGCAATTCCGGAAATGATGAAACATCACTACCATCCGGAACTGGCCACCGGGACCGTGGCCGTCGCGGGCACGATCGGCGCGCTGATCCCGCCATCCATCATCCTGATCCTGTACGGGGTGATCGCGCAGATCTCGATCTCCGCCCTGTTTCTCGGCGGCGTGGTGGCCGGCCTGCTGACGGCCCTGGGCTATGTCATCGTCGTTCTGGTCAGGGTCGGCCTGAACCCCGAACTGGCGCCGGATCGCGACGCAAGTGTACCGTTGAGCGAAAAGCTCCTCGCACTGCGTGAGACCTGGCCGATCCTGTTGATCATGATCGGCATTTTCGGCGGGCTGTTCGGCGGCGTCTTTACCCCGACCGAAGCGGGCGCAGTGGGTGCCTCGCTGGCATGTCTCGTCGCCATCGTCAGCGGTCAGATGACGTTTACAAGGTTCCTGACAGCGGCACGCGAAACGCTGATGACCACTGCCGCGCTTCTGATCATTGCCATCGGGGCCAGCTTGCTGACGCGGTTCCTTGCCCTCTCTGGCGCGGGGGATTTCCTGTCCTCGGGCATTCTCTCCATCGCGACGAGCCCGATCCTGCTGATGATCGGCATCGTCTGCGTCTACCTGTTGATGGGCATGTTTCTTGAACCCATCGGGGCGATGCTGCTGACCCTGCCGATCATTCTGCCGGTCGTCGATGCCTCGGGCTGGAGCCTGTTGTGGTTCGGCATCGTGCTGACCAAGCTGCTCGAGATCGGAATGATCACCCCGCCCATCGGGATGAACGTATTCGTGATCAAGAGCGTGGTGGGCGACCTTGTCAAAACCTCGGCCATCTTCCGGGGCGTGGTGTGGTTCATCGTCATGGACCTGGTGCTGGTGGCGATCCTGTGCGCCTTCCCGCAACTGGTTCTGTGGCTGCCCGAATTGTTGAGCTGATGAAACCGGCCCCCTTCAAGCGATGATTGAGAAGAAAAATGCAAACTGACCAACTGATCCGCCGTGCCCGCAGCCAGCAACTGGGCGACCTGTTGCGCCGCTCGGCCATGCGTATGCCGACCAAGACCGCGCTTGTGTTTCGGGACCAGTCCGACAGTTTTGCCGAGCTTGACGCTGCGGTGAACCGTGCGGCGAACGGCCTGGCCGAGCGTGGCGTCAAGAAGGGCGACCGTGTGGCCTTGTTCACCCACAACAACAGAACCTTCGTCGTGCTGCGTTTCGCGCTGGCCCGGCTGGGCGCTGTCGCGACGCCGGTCAACTTCATGCTTACCGCGCCTGACGTGGCCTACATCCTGAGCCATTCCGGCGCGTGCATGATCGTGGCCGAGGACGCGCTGTGCGCCACGGCCGACGAGGCGCTCGCCATTACCGGAACCGAGATTCCGCGGTTTGCGATTCCCCATGCCGGCGTGGATGCACCCGAGGGGTGGGTTCCGGTCGCAGAGTTGCTGGAGCATTCGGACAGTTCCGAGCCGTGGTGCGACCTGGCCGAGGACGACCCGGTGCAGATGATGTATACCAGCGGAACGGAGTCACGGCCCAAAGGCGCCCTGCTGACCTCGGGCGCGCTTTACGCGCAATACGCAAGCTGCATCATCGATGGCGAGATGCAGGCGGATGCCGTGTCGCTTCACTGCCTGCCGCTGTTCCACTGCGCCCAGCTCGACTGTTTCCTCAGCCCCGATCTGTACCTTGGCGTGACGTCGATCCTGCATGACAAGGCCGATCCCGCAGAGATGCTCGAGGCGATCGAGACGCATGGCGTGACCAAGCTGTTCTGCCCGCCAACGGTTTGGATCGCCCTGTTGCGCCATCCCGATTTCGACAAGCGTGACCTCAGCTCGCTGAACGTAGGGTATTACGGGGCGTCGATCATGCCGACCGCGGTGATCGAGGAATTGGCGCAGCGCCTGCCGCAGATGCGCCTGTTCAACTTCTATGGCCAGACGGAAATGGCGCCGGTGGCGACAATCCTCAAGCCCGAGGACCAGATGCGCAAGCTGGGTTCGGCCGGGCGGCCCGCGCTGAACGTGGAAACGCGGGTGGTGGATGACGAGGACAACCCGGTTCCGGTGGGAGAGGTCGGTGAGATCGTGCATCGCAGCCCGCATCTCATCACCGAGTATTACAACGATCCGGAAAAGACGGCAGACGCCTTTCGCAACGGCTGGTTCCACAGCGGTGATCTGGGGCGGTTCGACGACGAGGGGTATCTCTACGTCGTTGACCGCAAGAAGGACATGATCAAGACAGGTGGCGAGAACGTGGCCAGCCGCGAGGTCGAAGAGGCGGTGTTCCGTCACGCGGCTGTCGCCGAGGTCGCGGTGTTTGGCGTGCCGCATCCCAAGTGGATCGAGGGGGTCGTCGCCGTCGTGGTGCCCAAGGCCGGTGAAAGCGTGACGGCGGACGAGATCATGGCCTATTGCCGGGACGTGCTTGCCCATTTCAAGGCGCCCAAACACGTGGAAATCGCCGACCAACTGCCGAAGAACGCAAGCGGCAAGATCCTAAAGCGCGACTTGCGGCAACGGTTCGAGGGCCTGTTCCCGGAATGATCACTGCGCTTTGACCGCCAAAGGGGTCGAGGCCATTTCAAAACGGCGCTGCCCAGGATGTGAAGCCCCGGGCAGGCAGAGTGCGCATCACAGCGGAACGAAACGCCAGGCATCGCCTTCGGCCTCGACCCGACCAAGACCGGGATAGGGCAGGTGGGTTACTGCAATGGGAACGCCCGATGCGGCGACTTCGCTCAGCAGGGCGCGTCGCGTGGCGGCGGCGGTGGTCGGATCGCCGTCCAGCGCGTATCCGACATTGGGTTCGGCGAAATGCACATCGGCGGAAATCAGGGCATCGCCAGCGATCAGCAGTTCCTGCCCGTCCGATGCCAGGCGCAACCCGCGATGACCGGGCGTGTGTCCAGGCAACGGCACCAGTGTCAGGCCATTGCCAAGGTCCGCCGCGCCGTCATGCAGCACGACGCGGTCGGCAAAAGTGCCGGCGATGGTCTGAATGGCCTCGATCATCGGACGCTGATCGGCGGGAACGGCTGCGGGCAGGTCGGGGTTGGTCCAGAACTCCCACTCGGACTTCGCGACATGGACCGGCACGCCGGCAAATCCGCCGCCGAGAAATCCGCCGATATGATCGGCATGCATATGGGTCAGGACGATATCGGTGATCGGTTCGCCTGAAATGGTCTCGAATGACATGCCGGTTTCGGGAAACCGCTCCTTAAGCGCCTGACCCGAACCGGTGTCGATGAGAACGCGCCGATCGCCGGTTTTCACCAGCCAAAGATTGGCCCCGATGGTCACCGGATCGCTCAGACGGGCGGCGAGGTCGTCGGACAGGCCGGAGAAATACGCGACTGGAAGGTCGAAATGACCGTCGTCGAACACGGTAAGCTCGATCTGGCCGATGGTCATGCTGTGCGGATTGGGCATCTTGGTGATCCTTTGATTGACGTTGCCCTTGGATATGCGGTGACCCGGCGCGAAATCTATTGTCGCTGATGACAAATGATTTGCCGAAGGCGCCAAAACGCGGATCAGCTTCGCCGCGTTTGTTTCCTGAACCACGACCCCGAAAGGACCAGCGCGATGGCGGAATAACCCGCTGTCAGCATGAGCAGCGTGCCAACCTCGTCAAATACGGCCGAGACGGGTGCCGCCATCTGGTCGATCTTGACCATCGCCTTCATCGCGGTGGTCGAGGGGATAAGGTTAGCCAGAGTTCGGATCGGTTCCGGGACGCTTTCCACCGGCCATGACATTCCGCTGAGGAAGAAAAGCGGCAGGCCCATCACCGCCAGCAGAAAGATCACCCCCTCGCGCCACGGGATCAGCCGCGCCAGGGCAAACCCCATCGCAATGGTTGCCGTCAGGAAGGGGATCGCCACGATGTACAACCCCTTGGCCGTGCCGATGTACGGAATCGCATATAGCCATGGTAACAGCAGTTGCGTGCCCGCGATCCAGCCGCAATAGAGAAGAAGATAGGCCAGAGGTGTTGCCACCGTGTCCACGCCCGACAGCGGCCTGCGCCCGGCATGAAGGATGCCTATGCCCATCAACAGGGTCTGTTGCAGGATCAGTACAAAGGCCGCGGGCAGCACGTAACTCGCGTACCCGCCTTGCGGGTTGAACAATGGAACCGCGGTCACGGTGACCGGCGAAACCGCCGCAATTGCAGTCGCTGCATCGGTCCCGCTGGTGGTCAGCCGGGCATATTGCACCTCGGCACCCAGACTGCGGGCCGCCAGTGAAACGGCCCGGATCATCGAACCATAGGCGAGGAAGTAGCTGCCGTCGCCAAAGGCGGCAATCGGCGCGGCCCTACCATCCAGCAGATCGCGCTCAAAGAAGGGCGGGACGATTACGACGCCAAAGACCTCGCGGCGAAAGAACATCTCCTCGGCTTCGGCCAGGCTGTTCACCGATGCCAAGATGGCGACGGTATCGGCATTGTCGATCCTGCGGAACAACGTGCGGCTGGCGCCCGAGCCGTCCTGGTCGATCACTGCGATGGGCATGTCGCGGACGACCTCGGTCCGATAGGGTTGCGGGTAAAGCATCGAATAAATGACGATCGATACCAGCATTGTTGCCCGCGCCCCCGGATCGGCCAGCAGGGCTTTCAAGGCGCGGAACATGGCGCGTAAGAAAGAGATCATGGTTTGACCTCTTCGCGTTCGGGCCGGGGGGGTGCGGCGGCCTTGTGCACCAGCAGCAGCATCACGCCGCCATAGGCCACGAGTTGCAGAACCTGCCATCCGATCGCAGGGATCGATATGTCGACCGGAGCGCCCCGGATCACCTGATCGGTCCGCAGTTGAAGGTAGGGCGTGAGCGGCAGAAGCGCGCCCCAGATGACCGAAAAGTTGTTCATCAGCGCCCGTGGAAAGGTGATCCCGGCAAAGCCAAAGGCCGGCGCGGTCAGGAAACCTGTCATCCCGAGGGCACCGACGGTGTCACCGGCGAGCATGCCTGCAAACGCCCCGAGGCAGAGGCATGAGAGCACGAAAAGAACCGTGTAGGTGACATGCAGTTCGATACTGCCGCGGAAGGGCGCGCCGAAGAAGCCGAACAGGATCGCGTCGGCCAGAGCGACCATAAGCAGAAAGGCCAGCGCGTACGGGGCCAGCTTGCCCGCCACGGCCTTGAACACCGATCCGCCCTGCGCCACGAGCCGCGCCATCCCGGCGCGTGAATGGCGGTCGCGGGCCATCGCCAGCGCGGCGCTGATTCCCATGAAGATGTGCAGTACCGTGGGCATCGCGGCGGCCAGCAGGAACTGAACGTAATCCAGCGCGGGGTTGAACAGCGGGCTTTGCTGCACCGGTACCGGGTTGATCGCCTCGCGCGCCTCGAGGAGCGGTTCGCCGCGGGCAATTCGCACCTGCATCGACACACCGGCCGAGAACGTTCCCAGCGCCGCCTGCGTTCCGCGCGAGACGATGCCGCCCACTGTCAGCAACTGATTGTTGTAGAAGGTCACGATCTCGGGGCGGCGTCCCTGCAACAGATCGCTTTCCATGTCCTCGGGGATCAGAACCACACCGTAAACATCACCAGCAACCAGCGCTGTCTTGGCTTCTGCAAGGTTTGACATGTGGGCTGCCACCGCGATTTCAGGCGTGGCGTCGACCATCCGGACGGCCCGTCGCGACAAGGTCGTGTTATCCTCGTCCACCACGGCAATCGGCAGGTCGGTCGGCAACCCGTTGTAGAAGATCGCGGACATCAGCAGCATCAATGCCAGCGGGACCGGGCCCAGCATCAACGCCAATGCGGGCCGGTCTGCGATCTGTCGCAACTCGCGCATGAAGACGCGCCGGAACCCCGGCGGAACCCGCTTCGCCACGGCTCAGATCCCGCTTCGGTCGACCAGCGCGCTCATCCCCGGGCGCAGGTCCGGCACCCGGGATACCGGTTCGGCACGGACCGAGAAGGTACGCAGGTCGAAATCGCCGGTCGCCTTGGTGGCGCGCCAGTTTGCATATGTGCCTTCGACGTTGATCGCGGTGATCCGGGCGGTGACGACGCGGTCGTTCAGCGCGGGAACGCGCACGCGCAACTCCTGCCCGATGGTCAGGCCGTCCAGCAGATCCTCGCGCAGGTTGAAGGTGAACCAGGCATTGTCGACATCGACGATGGACAGAACCGGCGCACCGGCCGAGAACAGCTTGCCCGGTTCGGCCATACGTGCGCTGACCTGCCCATTGATCGGGGCATGGATGGCCAGTTCGGCGATATCGGTCTCTATCCGCGAGACATTGGCGCGCGCCTGCTCTACCTGCGCGGTGGCGACGGCCTTTTGTTCGCTGCTGCTTCCATTGCGGGCCAAGAGAAGCTCGGCCTCGGCAGCCTCCCTGCCGCGCATGGCGACGTCCAATGTGTTCGAAACCTCGTCAAGTCGCTGGACCGAGGCCACCGCGGAATCCCGCAGGCGGCTGATCCTGTCATAGGTCTTTTGCGCGAAATCCAGATCGGCCTCGGCCTTTTTCAAGGCGGCTTCTCGTGCGGCAATGGTTTCGGGGCGGGTGGAATAGGTCAGGTCGCGATTGGCGACTGCGACGGCCAGTGCGGCGCGCGCCTCGGCCAGCCCCGCCTGCAACTGCGGGCTTTCGAGCTGTACCAGCAGGTCGCCGTTTTCGACCCGGTCCCCGAAATCGACGCTGACATCGGCCACGCGACCAGGGACGCGCGGCGAGAGGTCGATCCGCGTTGCCTCGACCTCTCCCTGGATCAGAAGGGTGGGCGGCGCGCTTGCGGCCCATACGACATACCCACCCGCGGCCACGGCAAGGACGATAAGGGCAGCGGCCATCTTGCGTGACGCCATTGGAAAATTCCTCTGTTCCGGTAGATTGTCATATTTAGGAAAATTGATATTTTCCAAATAGGGAGGCAACGCCCCATGTCAACAGGCAACGAGCAAAAGAACCGGCAGGACAGCAAGCGGCAGGCCGGTCGACCGCCGACAAGATCCGAAGACGAGACGCGACAGTTGGTAGTCCGTGCAGCGATAGAAGAATTCATCGACCACGGGGCCATGCGGGCAAGCATGGGCGGGATCGCGAGGCGCGCGGGGATTTCGACGCGGACCCTCTATCGCTTCGCTCCCAGCAAGGAGGAGTTGTTTCGCGTCGCGGTAGAGCAGCGCATCGAAGAGGTGATCGCAACTGCGCCCGAACCGCATCGACCCTGCGAAAGCCCGGAGATAGAGCTATCGCGGATCCTGCGCGCGTATATCGACTTGTTGCTCAGCGCCGAAGCGCTCGCCACCACGCGCATCGTGATTTCCGAACTGGAACGGTTTCCCGATCTTGCCACCAGTTTCCGGTCAGGCGGGCAGCGGGTCGCGCAAGCGTTTGACCGGAGCATCCTGGAGTTCTGCAAGCGGCGCGGGTTGGATTGCGGCGACCCCGGGCACGAGGCAAGGATCCTGCGTTGGACGCTGGCCGGGATACAGCGGCAGCGGCTGTTACGGGTCGAGGAGCAACTTTCTGAATCCGAACTGGACGCGTTGACGCGACAATTGGCGCACAGGTTTCTCGCATTGACGATGCCTTCACGCTAGTGTCGTTTGCTAGCAACCTTTGCTGACTGCGCCAGATATGCCTTCGACCGTCATTCTGTCTTATCCCAAGGCCATGAAATCGTCCGTACTGGGCTTGTCGGACATGCTGAGCCATGCCGCGCTTGCGCCCGTGACGGTTTCCGCGAAGGGCGAGGCACCGTCACGGGCGCGGGCCGTGATCCTGCCGCCATCGGCCGGGGAATCGCACCCGCGCGAGGCACCATGGATCGTCGACTGGCTGTCGGATCAGGCCGGGCAGGGGGCCTTGATCTGTTCGGCCTGCACTGGATCGCGGCGGCGGGTATAGATCGCGGGCGGCCCGTCACCACCCACTGGGGCCTTGAGGCACGCATGCGCGAGGATTGGCCCAGCCTTGCGTTGGACACTGACAGGTTGGTGATCGAACATTCCGACCTTGTAACGGCGGGCGGTCTGATGGCGTGGATCGACCTTGCGCTTGTGGTCATCGAGCGTTTGTCCGGGCGCGCGGCCATGTTGGAGACGGCACGCCATTTCGTGATCGACCCCGGGCGGCGCGACCAGCGGCGGTTCCGCCGGTTCCTTCCTGCGATGGATCACGGCGACAGGGCGGTTCTGACCGCACAGCACAGGATCGAGGCGCGGTTGGACCGTCCGCTGATGGCCGCCGACCTGGCGCTCGAGGTCGGGCTGTCCCTCCGTTCGCTCCAACGGCGGTTCCATTCGGCGACCGGTTACAACCTGACCGGTTACCAGCAGGCATTGCGGATCGAACGGGCGCGCGACCTGTTGTCGGAAACCGGACGCGCCGTGGCCGCTATCGCGGCCGAGGTCGGGTATTCCGATCTGCCCGCCTTTCACCGCGTGTTTTCCCGGCATACGGGGATGACGCCGGGCCAATACCGCCGTACGCAATGGAGCGCCTCTACCCCTCCAAGGCCTGCGCAAGTGCGATGAAGTCGTCGACCTCGATATCGTAGCCGCCGGGCGGGGGCATTTCAGGCGGTTCCGGTCCCCACTCCAGCGGGCGGCGTACCAGCGCGGTACGAAACCCGACATCTCGTGCGGCATCGAGGTCAAACGGATGGCAGGCGACCATAAGGCATTGCTCGGGCGCCAGTTGCAGCATCCCGGCCGCGCGACGATAGGCTTCGGGCAGGAGTTTGTAGACGCCAAGACCTTCGCAGGACAGGATCGCATCCCAGGTCAGGCCGTTTTGACGCCCGCTGTCGATCACCAGCCGATAGCTGAGCAACGTGAAGGAAACGACCGGCAGGCGGCTGCGCAGTGCCGCCAGCCCGTCCTTGACATCCGGCCAGGCGGCGAAGCCATGCGGCGCCTCCCACGCGATGGCGTGGCGATCGGCCTCGTCGAACGTATCGAGCCCTTCATCGGCCAGCAGCGCATCGAGGCAGAACCGGTGGGCCTGGTCGAAATTGTATTCCGGCGGGCCGTTCTGACCGAGGTTCAGCATGGCCTCCAAGCTGCGCCGGCGCAGCGCGTTGGCGAGGGTGGCCCAATCGCGGTCGATCCCGTGGCGCTGGCCGGCCCGCGCCAGCGCATCGCGAAACCCGCCATGCCAGTCCAGCACCGTTCCGCCGGTGTCGACCGTCAGCGCGCGAATACCGTCAAGGCTCATGGGATCAGCACCGTCGCGCCCAGCGTTTTGCCGGATTCAATTGCCTGATGCGCCTTGACCGCATCCTTGAGCGGGTATTCGTAGTTGATATTGGCGTCGAGGATCCCGTCACCGATAGCCTTGAACAGATCGCGCGCCGTCCATTCCAGGTCCGAGCGTTTGGCGACGTAATGCATGATTGCAGGGCGGGTGATGAAGAGCGATCCGCGCCGTCCAAGGTCCTGGATGATGTCGATCGGATCGGGTGGACCCGAGACATGGCCGTAGGCGGCGCAGACGCCCATCAGGCGCAAGCTGTCGAGACTGTCCTGCAACGTGTCCTTGCCGATCGCCTCGTACACGACGGCGCAGCCCTCGCCATCCGTCACATCGCGCACGACGTCCACAAAGCTTTGTTGTGATCGAACGACCGGATGATCGCAGCCAGCGGCGCGGGCGACCTCGGCCTTTTCCGGGGTCGAGACGGTCCCCACGACAGTTGCGCCCAAGGCCTTCGCCCATTGGCACAGGATCAGCCCCATGCCACCCGCGGCGGCGTGGACAAGGATCGTGTCGCCCGGCTGCACGGCATAAGTTCGATGCAGCAGGTAGTGGGCTGTCATCCCCTTCATCAGCAGGGCCGCGACCTGCTTGTCATCCAACCCGTCAGGAAGGTGGAGAAGCTTGTCAGCGGGATAGTTCCTTACCTCGGAATAGCTGCCGAGCGGAGGAATGCCATAAGCGACGCGGTCGCCGGTCTGGAACCCGGTCACGCCCTCACCCACGCCTTCGACGATGCCTACCCCTTCGAAACCGATGACGACCGGCGGGGCCGGGACCGGCCAGGGGTGCGAGATCCCGCCGCGGTGATAGGTGTCGGCATAATTGACGCCGACGGCCGTGTGACGAAGCCGAACCTCGCCCGGTGCAGGGTCCGGAACGGGCCAGTCTTGCCATTTCATCGCCTCTGGCGGGCCCAGCTTGTGGATCACTTGCGCTTTGCTCATCGTCTCCTCCTTCGATGGCAATGGATGGATCAGGTTACAGCACGTCCTGCCATTCGGGGTGGCGGGCGATCTGCGCCTTGGCAAAGGGGCAGAGTGGTACGATCTTGCGCCCCTCGGCACGGGCGTCGGCGACGCCGCGCGCGACCAGTGCCTCGCCCGCGCCACGTCCGCGCAGCGCATCGGGAACACCCGTGTGGTCGATGATGATCGAGGCATTGCCGAGCCGCGAATAGGTCATCTCGGCCTCGTGCCCATCGAGGACCAGCCAGTAGCGGCCCTTGCTTTCGCCTTCTTCGCGGTGAATGTCGAATTCGCTCATGCAGCCTGTCCTTCGCTCAGCTGGCGCAGAATACGGGCATAATTCTCCTCCCCCTGCGCGCCGGTGACGAGGTGCTGCCGGTCAAAGATCATGGCGGGAACGCCCCGGATGCCGCGGCTGGTCCAGAACTGTTCCCTGGCGCGAACCTGTTCGGCCCGCTCGCCGCTCTCCAGCATGGCGCGGGCGGCGTTCGGGTCAAGCCCGATCTCCGCGGCGACTTCGGCAAGCACACCGATATCTGACACGTCCCGTCGATGGGTGAAGAATGCGGCGAATAGCGCCATCTTGGCCTGATGCGCCTTGCCTTGATCTTCGGCCCAGTCGATCAGCTGATGCGCGCGGAAGGTGTTGTACATGCGCATGTCGTCGGCATAGTCGAAGGTAAAGCCCAGATCGACCCCCATCGCGGTCAGTCTTGCGCGGGCCTTGCGCGAATCCTCGGGCGTCGTTCCGTATTTCGCGGCGAGGTGCTCGCGCAGGTTCTCGCCCTCGGGTGCCATGCCGGGGTTCAGCTCGAACGGATGCCAGTGGATTTCGGTTTCGACACCGGTTTCCTCAATGGCGCGTGCCAGTTGGTGATAGCCGATCGCGCACCACGGACAGACCACGTCGGACACGATGTCGATGCGAAGGGGGACGGGCTGGGCTGTCATGTGTCTTCTCCGTTTCGGTGCGAATAGTGGGCGCGATGGCCGGCGCGCGGTCTCACGCCTTTTTCACATCGGTGGCAAAGCGGGCGGCGTTCTCTTTGAGGAACGCGCTGGGATCGGCGTTTTCATCCCAGAACTGTGGCTGCGCCTTGGGGATGGTCAGCGCCTTTTGCACGGCAGGCCGCGCGTCGATCCGGTCGAACCAGGCCTTGAGATTTGACAGGCCGTCAACATCGACCTTGGCCCAGACATAAGCGCGTGCCCAGGGGTACAGCATCATGTCGGCGATGGTGTATTCATCGGCGGCAATCCATTCCCGGCCATCCAGGCGCGTGTCCATAACCTCCAGCAAACGGCGGCTTTCATCGACATACCGCTTGATCGAAAAGGGTTCGTCATGGCCGTTGGGCGCGGCGATCCGCTGGAAATACATGGCCTGTCCCATCATCGGGCCGATATGGCCGACCTGGAAAAGGGTCCATTGCATGACCTCGGACCGTGCAACCGGATCGGAGGGCAGGAACTGGCCGTATTTCTCGGCAAGATGCCACAGGATCGCGCCGGATTCGAAGATCGCGCGCCCCTCGGCCCTGTCATAGACGGTCGGAATCTTGCCGTTGGGGTTGAGCAGAAGGTAATCGGGCGCTTTCTGCTCCTGCTTCGAGAAATCGACAAAGGTCAGGTCATACGGCACCCCGGCCTCTTCGAGGAAGATGACGGGTTTGTATCCGTTCATCGTTGCTGCCGTGTAGAGGTGGATGTCGGGTTCGCTCATGGCATAGGGTCCTTGGTCGATGTGCGGTTAGCTGATGGAGGCAGGCCGAGGCGGAGCGGCCGTCACCGACCGCCCCTTGGCTCTTGCAGGTCAGGCGGCGGTTTCTGTGGCCGCCGGGGCAAAAACCGACTTCAGATGCGCGTCGAAACGTTGGAAATCGTCTTCGATCTGCGGGTTCTTCATCACGTCGAAGGCAGCGAAGGTCGGCAGCGCTTCCATCCCGAAAAAGCGGGAGTTCAGGTGAACCGGGCGCAGCAGATCATCTACGTTCGCGCCACGAAAGAACGGCTCGGTCGGGTCGGCAAAGGCCTCGGCCGGGGCGTTGAACGTGGTCGAGATCATGTAGCTCGTGCCCCGGAGCGATCCGCCCATGCCGTAATTCGCCTTGGGCGCTTCGGGAGTGCGGCCATCGCCGGCGCACAGACGGCCATCCATACCGGCGGTATAGACCTCGTCCATGTATTTCTTGAAGGACCACGGAACACCCATCCAGTTGACGGGAAACTGCAGGATCACGGTGTCGGCCCAGATATGGTTCTCGACCTCGGCTTCGACGTCGTACCCGTCGGCAACGGTCGTGACGCGTACTTTGTGCCCCATCTCGGAGAGCGCGGTGCGTGCGCGTTCGGTCAGCGCGGCGTTCAGCTCTCCCTTGGCGAACGGGTAGGGTTGTGCTCCGTTCAGGATCAGGATCTTGCTCAACGGTATATTCCTTTTGAATGTGTTGATGTGTCGCTTGACTCGCGTCGGGTTCGGGTAGAAGGATGTGTGGCCAGAAAACAAAAAGCAACCAGTATACTTTTGGTAACCTAAAGTTTCTGGTTTGCATTCCCTTCAGCAAGAAAGGAGGACTGGATGCGAGCACGTGTAGAACAAGATGCGAAAGGTCGTCGTCAGGTCGTCGAGGCCTGTCTGGAGCCATGCGCCATCGAGAAAGGCATGCGGATCATCGGCGGCAAATGGACGGGATCGATCCTGTGGCATCTCAAGGATGGGCCGGTCCGCTTCAACGACCTGTCCCGCATGATCGGCGGGGCCAGCAAGAAGATGATCACCGAACGGCTGCGCCAACTGGAATCGCAGGGTCTTGTCCGGCGAGAGGTTCTGGATACGGCCCCCGTGTCGGTACAGTACGAAATCACGGATTTCGGCGCCACGGCATTGGGGTTCCTCAACGAGTTGCGCCTGTGGAGCGAGGGCCTGCCCCAATCCATGGTGCGTGATGAGTGAGGGTCTGCCTCGGCGCAAGCCCGATCCCGTCCCGACCATACATCCGGTCGCCGAGTATGCCGCCTCGGGACGTCTGGCAGAGGTCTATGACCGGACCAAGCGTGCCCTTGGCGTTCCATGGATGGGTGTCGTGGCGATGGCTTTTGCCCATTATCCGACCTTCTACGACAGGCTGTGGTCGGCACTGGAGCCGATGGTCGCCGGTCCGGCATTCGCCGCCGCCTGTGCAGATCTGCGCCGGACCGCCGAGGAGGAGGCCGGAAAGCTTGGCCCCCCGCCGATCCGCGATCGCCTGATTGCGATGGGCTATGGCGAAGGCGAGCTGGAAGACATCGTGGCCTGCAACGAGGTCTTCTCGGCCGGAAACATGCCCTATGTCCTGATGGCGACACTGGCACGCGCGATGCTGGAAGGGATCGAATGGACCGGGCAGGGTGCGTCGACGCCCTTGCCTGCGTCCGTGCCGGAGATGCCGCGCCCGCCCTTGATGGAGGTCCATCACGCCGATCCCGAAACCCGTGCCCTGTACGCCGATCTGCGCAAGACGCTCGGCCTGCCGTTCGTGAATACCGACTACCGGGCCTTTGCGCGCTGGCCGAGTTACTTCGCGACCGCCTGGGGTGACCTGAAGCCGGTGGCGCTTGACGCGTGCTATCAGCCGGCGGTGACGCGCGTGCATCACCGCGCGGTATCGCTTGCGCTTTCGCTGCCGAACGTCACGGGGATGACCCCACAGGCGCTGATCGACGCAGCGGCCAAAGATGCCGATCCCGATCAGGTGCGCGACGTCGTCCGGCTGTTCCAGTGGCTATTGCCGGGTCTTGCGCTGAATGTGGGTTTCTTGCGCGCGCAGCTCGTCCGCTGACAGCCGGTCTTGATTTGGCCGCTCATCACATCTATCTAGACAGATAGCTAGCCAGAAGGTGTGGACATGCTGACATTGCAGGATGCAAAGAACCGTTTCAGCGCCGTCGTCGATGCAGCCCTTGCCGGACGCCCGCAAGAGGTTTCGCGGCGGGGGAAGCCCGCCGTGGTCGTGGTGTCTGCCGAAGACTATGCGCGGTTGATCGCGGCCGCGCGGGACAAGCGTGGGAGCTTTGCCGATCACCTGAAGGATTTTCCGGGCGAGGACGTGCCGCGCGCCAAAGTGGCCCCGCGGGATGTCACGCTTTGATATTCATCCTCGACACCAACGTCATTTCCGCAGTCAGGCGCGCAGATCGCGCGCCCACAGTCGTGGCCTGGCTCGACGCGCAAGCAGAAAGTGATCTGTATCTCAGTGTTATCACGCTGGGTGAGATCGAGCGCGGCATTCGTCTGCAAGAGCGGCGCAACCCGGATTTCGCCAGCGATTTGCGGCGTTGGCTGGACCGTACGGTGACGCTGTTCGCCGACCGAGTGCTGCCTTTCTCTGCGCAGGATGCGCTGATCTGGGGAGATTTGTCGGCACGGCTGGGTCACCCGGGTGCGGACCTGATGATCGCGGCGCAGGCGATTGCGCGCGATGGTGCGGTTGTGACCGGGAATGTATCGGATTTCGCGCCGACGGGAGCACGCGTGGTCGATCCGTTTTGACTGGTGTGTAATCCGGCGCTTCTGCCTTAGCCCTGATGCTTTAATCGTCCGATCAGGGCGAACAAGGTCACAAGCGCCAGCGCCGCGATTCCCGCGGCCGATACCAAGGCGAGATCGTAACCACCAACGCGCCAAAGCACCGCGCCGATCTGTGGTGAGGTCGCCAGCGCGATCAGGAAGGGTACGGCCATGAAGCCCGAGATCGCCCCAAAGGCGCGGCGCCCCAGAACGTCGGCGGTGACGACCGGTTTCAATATGCTGATAAGCCCGTAGCTGGCACCGAAGACCAGCGAAAAGGCAAAGGCGGCGACGGGGATCTTGTCCACCTGCATCAGCAGCAGAACCGCGACCAGAACCCCGCAAAAGGCCATCGCCGCCATTGCCAGCGCCTTGACCCGCCCCGAAAGCAGCATCATCGCAAGCCGGCCGGCAACCTGCATCGGGCCGAACAGAGCCGAGGCCGCGACGGCCTGCCCAAGCGACAGCCCGGAATCCGTCAGAATAGGGATGATATGGGCCAGCAGCAGCCCCTCGGTCAGACCGATGAGGGGGAAAGCCGCGAATAGCAGCCAGAATTCCGGTCGCGCCCGCGCTGCGCGAAAGGCGTCGCGATCCTGCGCGATGCTCTCTGGCGTGCGCGTATCCTCGGGACAGCATTCGATCATCGTTGCGCCGGCATAAAGGAGCGGAACCCCGACGAACCCGACGACAGCTGCAAAGGTCCAGACGGCGGTACGCCACCCGTGGACCTCGGCCAGGAAGGCGCCCGAGGGAAAGGCAATGGTCGAGGCAAAGCCCGCAACCAGCGTGATCAGCGTGATGTTGCGAGCTGCAGCAGCGCCTGTCGTGCGCGTGATGAACGCGAAACAGGGCTCATAAAGACTTGCCCCCTGCGCTGCGCCGATCACCAGCCAGCACAGGAAAAAGGCTGCATAGCTCTGTGACCAGCCCAGGGCGAAAAGGGCCAGCGCACCCATGGCCATGCCGCCGCTCAGCAACCACCGACCGACACCGCGGTCGACCAGCCGTCCGGCGAGTGGCGAGACCCCGGCGCCCGCCAGCACAGCAGCCATGAACGCAAAGGTCAGCCACTCCTTGCCCCATGTCAGCTTGGCGTCCCACGAAAACAGAAGCGCGCTGAAGACGTAGTAGAGCCCGGCATAGCCAATGGTCTCTCCGATCGCGAGACACCAAATACCGACGCGACGGGCCCGATCGGGATTGCGTCGCGCGAAGCCGTCGAAGTCGAGCCCGATTGCAATCCATGCCCTGTCGACAAGGGTTCCGATGGGTGTGATCAGGTTGGACGCCATCATCTGCCTCGTCTGGTGGGTCACGGGTGTGCGAACGCCCCGGATCGGGTTTCGTTTCGCATTGCACCTATGACCGCCCGGTATCAACACGATGACACCGGGTCGGCCAGGCCGTCGTCAGGTGGTCAGCCAGTCCCTGATGGCGCGGCCGATCTCGGTGCCGCTGTCCTCCTGAATGAAATGGCTGCCCTTCACCGTTACTTCGACCTGGTTCTTCCAGCTGCGGCAGAATTCGCGTGGTTTGCCGACCAGCATCGCGCCGGGCTCGGCGTTGATGAAGAGTTTCGGCAGGTCGTTCCCGGCCATCCACTCGGAATAATCCTGGGCAATCTGCGATACGTCGGCCGGGTCCCCTGCGACCGGGATCTGACGTGGCCAGGACAGGGTGGGCCAGCGATCGGCGGGGTTTGGGAAGGGGCGGCGATACTCTGCCATCTCGTCGTCGGTCAGGTCGCGCAGGATCGAGCCGGGCAGCACGCGTTCGACGAACAGGTTGCGTTCCAGCACAAGGTCTTCGCCTTTGTCGGAGCGGAACCCCTGAAACAGGGGGGCGGCCTGTTCGTTGAACTCGGTCCAATCGGCCAAAGGTTTCACGATGGCTTCCATGTAGGCGATGGCTGCCACGGCGTCGCGATGCCGATTGGCCCAGTCAAAGCCGAGGCCCGAACCCCAGTCATGCAGCACCAGCACGATGTTGCCGTCCAGCCCCATTTCCTCGACGAACCCGTCGAGGAATTTGCGATGGGTCGCAAAGGTATAGGTGTCCGGACCCGGCTCGGGCAGCTTGTCGCTGTCGCCCATCCCGATCAGGTCGGGCGCGATCAATCGGCCCAGCCCCTCACATTCGGCCATCACGTCGCGCCACAAGAAAGACGAGGTGGGGTTGCCGTGCAGGAAAAGGATGGGCCGTCCTTCGCCACGTTCAACATAGGCCATCTGGTGCCCATGCACCGATACCTTCTTTTTCTGGTTTGCCCAGTCCGATGTCATGTCTTTGCCTTTCGAGTGTTCCGGCGCGCGATGAGGGCGCGCATGTGGTCATTGCCGCCTGGCCCGAGGATCGGCGTCACGTCACGGGGGCCAAGCGTTCGGCCATCTTGCGCGGTAACGGCCAGGGCGCGGATCGGCTGGCCGGTTTCGCGATCGACAAGTTGCAATCGCGGGCCTTTGCCATTTGGCGTCCATTTCTCTCCCCATTGAAGCAGGGCGATCAGGATCGGGTAGAGGTCGAGTCCCCGCTCGGTCAGCCGGTATTCATGCGACCGGCCATCCTGCGGGTCGGGCCGTTTCTCGATCACCCCGGCCTCGGTCAGGGTTTTCAGCCGTGCCGATAGCACGCTGGTGGAGATACCCAGATGCGACTGCAGTGCATCGAAGGTGCGCATCCCGTTGAACAGGTTGCGCACGATCAGGAAGGTTCGCCATTCGCCCACCACGTTCAACGCCTGGGCCACGCCGCAATCGTCGGTGATGGGCGCCCGTGTCATTCGCCCCGGAACTCCGGTTTGCGCTTGTTCAGGAACGCATTGATCCCGGCGGGTCCGTCCACCGTCCGCATCATCAAGGCGATGGAGCGGGTTTCCCGGTCAAGCTGGGTTTCCAGACCCTCCGAGAAAGCGCTGTCGAGAAGACGTTTTACCCCTCCAAAGGCCTTGGTCGGCCCCTTGGCCAGTGACGCGGCCAAGGCGCGGGCCTCGGTCATCAGGTCATCGGCTTGGACGACCCGTGTCACCAGTCCCCAGTCACGGGCTTCTTCGGCACTCAGCACACGGTTTGTCAGCATCAATTCCTTGGCCCGCAAGAGCCCGACATGCTTGGCGAGGTAATAGGTCGAAGATCCATCGGGCGTCAGACCCGAGGCGGTATAGGCCGACACGAATTTGGCCCGGTCCGAGGCCAACACGATATCGCCCGAAATGGCGATCGAGAAGCCGCCGCCGCCGGCTGAACCGTTCACCGCCGTGATCAGCGGCGCATCGAGATGGGCGAAACGCGCCAGCGCGGCATGCAGGATGGTCGCCATGCGGGTGACGTGGTCTGCCTTGTCGGAGGCCGCGTCGAACTCGGCCAGGTCGCCGCCCCCGTTGAACATCTTGCCGGCGCCGGTCACGATTATCGCACGCGCGCCTTCTGCCTCGCATCGGCAGGCGGCGTCAAAGATCTCGTCAGCCATCTTTGCGTTCAACGCATTGGCATTCTCCGGACGGTTCATCGTGATTTCGACGACGCCATCTTCGTTGGACCAGTTCAGTGTGTCGTAACTCATTCCTTCCCCTCCGGTCATTCCGCAGCCTGGGCCGATGCACCCGACATGCCGCCAAGACGGGCATGAATGATCGCCTCGGCGTCTGTCATGATGCCGTCGATCAGGTCCTTGCAGGTCGGGATGTCGTGGATCAGCCCGGCCACCATGCCGCAGGACCACGCCCCGGCATCCATATCGCCATCCATCATGACCTTTGGATAAACCCCGGCCACTTCTTCCATGATGTCCTCGAACTGCAGCTTGTCGCCAAGGGCCCGCTCTTTTTCCAGCAGCCGTTCGACGGCGGCATTGCTCAACACCCTTTCGGTATTGCGGAGCGGGCGCATCACCAGGCGCGTATCCAGTTCGGTCGCGGCGACAATCGCCTCTTTCACGCGCTGGTGCACGGGTGCCTCCTGCGTCGCGATAAAGCGTGTGCCCATGTTCATGCCCTCGGCCCCCATCGCCAGCGCGGCAACAAGGCTGCGCGCATCGGCCATGCCGCCGGAGGCGACAAAGGGAATTTCAAGCTCATCCGCCGCACGTGGCAGCAGGATCATGTTGGGGATGTCATCCTCGCCCGGATGTCCGCCGCATTCGAACCCGTCCACCGAAACCGCATCGCAGCCGATTTCCTGCGCCTTGAGCGAATGGCGTACCGAGGTGCATTTGTGCACAACCTTGATACCTGCATCCTTTAGATAGGGCATGACCTGCGCTGGATTGCGACCCGCGGTCTCCACCACTTTCACGCCGCCCTCGATGATCGCCTTGACGTATCCCGGATAGTCGGGGGCATTCACGGTCGGCAGGAATGTCAGGTTCACTGCAAAGGGCTTGTCCGTCAGGTCGCGGCACTTGGCGATCTCGTTGGCAAGGTCCGCAGGGGTTTTCTGCGTTAGCCCGGTGATGGTTCCCAGACCGCCGGCATTCGACACGGCCGCTGCCAGCTCGGCAAAGCCGACGTAATGCATCCCGCCCTGGATGATCGGGTGCTCGATCCCCAGCAGTTCCGTGATCCGCGTTTTCATGCCGTCCTCCAAAATGACCATGCGATCCCCATTGGGCAGGAATCACTTTCATAACCGAAGCTATCCGGCGCTTTTTCTTCGAGCAACCGAAGAACGGAGGAGTCTTTCGTGACGTTCCGTCGGTTGGTAGGCAAACGGCGGATTGGGTATCCCGAGTCTGCGCGTGTCGCTGCAGTGCACGCCCGGGTCTGGCCCCTTACGCACCCCGACGAACATCACCGCATCGGAGCCTTTCAACGTCCGTAGATGAGTTCGGGCAGGAAGAGCGACAGCTGCGGAATGAACGTCACCAGGGCCAACAGCACCACGAGGATAAGGATGAATGGAAACACGCCGCGTGCCACGTCATCGACCGGCGCCCCTGTCGTCGAGGACATAATGAACAGGTTCAGTCCGACCGGCGGCGTCAGCAAGGCGATCTCCATGTTGATCACGATGATGACCGCGAAATGCACAGGGTCAATGCCCAGGGGTGCCAGCAGGGGAAGCACAAGAGGTACGACGATCAGGATGACGGCGACGGTTTCAAGAAACATGCCCAAAAGGAACATCACCGCGTTGATCACCAAGAGGAAATGCCATGCCGACAGGTCGTTTTCGACCACGTAGTCGACCATGTGTTTCGCAAGCCCTTCGGAGGTGATCCAGTGGCCGAAGGCGAGCGCTCCGATGGTGATGAAGAAGATAACCGCGGTCGCCTTTACCGAGTCCGCCAGAATGGACGGTACTTCGGACAGGGTGCAGCCTTTGTAAAATACCAGCGATACGAGGATCGAGACGAAAGCGGCTGTTGCCGCAGCTTCGTTGACGGTCACCAGTCCGCTATAGATTCCGCCGAGAATGATGACCGGGAGCAGCATCGCGGGCAGGGCTCGTCGATTGACGGCCCAGAATTCGGTGCGTGACATCGGCTTGCCCCCGACATAGCCCCGACGCCGCGAGAAGTAGACGATCCAGATCGCAAAGAACGCCACCTGCAGAAGACCGGGAACCACCCCGGCAAGGAAAAGCTGTGGAACACTCTCACCCGCAACGACGGCAAACAGGATCATCGCCAGGGACGGCGGGATAAGGATGCCCAGCGTACCCGAAGAAGCAACGACACCGAGAGAGAAGCGGTTGTCATAGCCGGTGCTCTGCATCGCGGGAACAAGAAGCGCGCCCATGGCCATTGCCGTGGCAACCGAAGAACCGGAAATGGCCGAGAACACCATAGTGGCCAACACGCAGACCAGCGCGATGCCGCCACGCACGCCTCCGATCCAGCCATAAGCGAAATCCACCAGCGCCTTGGCGATGCCGCCGCGCTGCATGAATGTTGCCGCGATCACAAAGAACGGCACAGACACAAGTGTATCCGATTTCAGGTGATCGATGAAAAGCTGAGGCATTGCGACGAGCGGTCGCCCCTCTGTCGCGAAAAGGACAAGCGATACGATTCCCAAGACAAGGAAAACGGGAAACCCCGCGATCAGAAGGGCCATGAAACCCGAAAGAGCGAAAACCGGAGACATCAGGCGACCCCCGCGCTTTGTCCGGGATGCCCATGCAACGGGTCAGCGGGATAGGCGGCCTGCCCCAAAAACAGCGCCCGCCACAAAAGCAGCGCGAACCTCAGCGCCATCGAGGCAAAGGCAATGGGCAGGACGGAATAAAAGATCCATTGCGGAAACTGGAGGGAACTGTCCGAGCGGATGTCGATCATACGGGCAAACTCGACCATGTCGACGCCGTACCATGCAATGATGCCGCAATAGGCCAGGCCCGCGACGAGAGACGAGATTTCGGCTGCGCGCCGCAGGGGTTTTGGTGCCTTGCGGATGAACAGATCGGCGCGGACGTGCTGCCCGCTGGATACCAGGGAACCGCCACCCAGCAACACTGCGCAGATCATGAGATAAACGATGACCTCGCCGCCCCAGTCCGTCAGCATCGAAGGCATCAGGTAGCGGGCGGCGACCTCGTAGACCGCCAGCAGGATGGCGACAGCGGCCAGGCATCCCATGATCAGAGCTTCGAACCGGCTCAGGGCATTCAGGATGGTTCCCATCAAGCCGGTCCTTCCGCCATCGCGCATCAGGCCGCTCTGTTTCACGAGGCGAGGTCTTTCCGGGCAAGCTCGACCATGGCGGGGTCGATGCGCAGTTCCTTTACCAATTGCGGTTGGTCGGCCATCAGGTCGCCACGCAGCGCATCAAGATCCTCCGCTTTTGCCGCGACATTGCGCATACCGTGCCGGGCCGCCTCGTCCGCTGCTTCTGCTTGGGCCTTTGCCGCCGTTTCGCGGGCGGATGTAACGCCTTCGTTCCAGGTAGTTCGCATGATTTGCTGCAAGTCTTCGGGCAACTCGTTCCATGCATGTGCGCTGATCAGTGGAACGTATTGGTAAAAGGCGTGAAAGTCCGAATACGAATGCTTGAGCCCGGAATCCCACAGCTTCGCCGAGCGAACGGACTCGAACGTCGTCATCATCCCGTCGATCGTACCCTTTTGCAGCGCCTGGGGCACATCGGGAAAGGGGATCGACACACCGGTCGCGCCAAATTTGCCGAACCGGGAAACGGCGATGGGTCCGCCTGGCGAACGCATCTTGAGTCCCTTGATATCTTCGGGTGCATCCACCTGTGTTTCGGTAAAGAACATCGCGCCAAAACCGAGGTCCATCCAGTTGCCAAGGACTGTAACATCCAGCTTGTTCTCGGTTTCCCTGGCGAGTGCCGCGCCGGTTTCTCCGTCGGTGGCTTTGTACTGATCCTCGCGCGGGAGGCCGTAGAACATCGGCAACCCGAGCACGTTGTAGTTCGGGACAATGCGCGCAAGGTTCCAATGGCCCGGAACGGCCATATCCATTGCGCCTTGAGCCAATGCGGTGGTCACGTCGCGGTCATTGTACTGCGAACCGCCTTCGAAGAAATTGAACTTCAGCCGTCCGTCGGACGCCTCTTCGATCCTGTCGGTTATTTCGTGAACAAGCACGTTGCGCAGATGCGTCGGCCCGGTGTCGAGCGAGATGTCGATGATGTATTCTTCGGCCGCAGCACAGCTTGCGGTCACGGCGGCGACAAAGGCCGCGTTCATCAGGAATTTCATGTGGTCTCCCCCTTGGCGTCCTCACTTGGCGCGACGCGGTATGCGTGGCCGACATCCGCCGGCCGCCTCAGAATACACGCGATGAAAGTCAGGGGAATTGAATAAAAATCACAGGGTATTTACCAAAACTTATCACCAGGCATCCAAGTCTCAGATGCTGAGCTGGTCAAGTGTGCGCCTGTGCCGCCGCGGCAGTTCGTCTTTCGTAAAGGCGATCAAATCCCTTGCAGCCGCGCTCAACTGCCGTTCCGGAGACGTCAACAGCCCAACCGAATTGTAGAGTTCGGGGCGTGATATGGTGATTGCCCTCACCTCGGATGGTGCGGAGCGGCTTGCGAAGAGTCCGGTCATGATGATGGGAGATGCCCCCTGTTCGACGAATCCCAGCAGGGTCGACGCGTCATGAACGCGAATGCCGTTCGGCATGGCGATGTCGGCGCGGCGCAACTCGGTCTCGACATGACCAAAAAAGGAAGATTCGCCTTTCAGCATCATGAATTCGCGATGCGCCACTTCTGCCCAGGACAGGCCGGAAACGTCGAACAATTCGTGGGTCTTTGGAATGGCCGCAACTATGGGGTCATCTATCAGCTTTGCGAAATCGAGGTTTGAATCTGGGTCGGGACGCGTGCCGATACCGAACTCGACAACCTGTTCTTCGACCAACCGATGAACGATCTTTCCGTGGCCGTCGTGCAAATCGTAGCGACAGGCAGGGAACCGGTCCGTGAAGCTGGAGATTATTCCCGGCAGCAGGGAGCCGGCGACACTTGTCACGCAGGCAAAACTGACGGTCATTGCCCTGTCGTTCGACAGGCTCAATGCCGCAGCCTGAAAGTTGTCGAACTCGCGCAAGAGATTTTCGGCACGGGGGTACAGCGACTGGCCGGCGGGCGTTATTCTGACCATGTGAGTCGTGCGCTCGAACAGGGGTTCGCCGATCAACTCTTCCATCTTCTTGATGCGGCGGGTAATGGCAGGCGAGGTCACCAAAAGCTTGTCGGCGGCCAGCGTGAAGCTTTTCGTTTGCGCGATCGTCAGGAAAGCGCGCAAATCCTCTATCGAAAACGGCATTCAGGTCACAGCCCTATTGTCGGGTTATCCCGTCAGACTGTGGTGAAACGGGACGGTGCGCAAGAAGGGTGCTGCCGTGACACGCCGGCGAAGCTCGGCCCCTCAGGGCCCGAGCGGTTTCAGGTGATCCTCAAGAAGATCGGCGAACCGCAACAGCATGCGCGTCGTGAATTCGGGGGATTCCAGAAACTGCTCATGTACGATCAGGCCGCGCACGAAAGAGCGCGCGATACTCCAGAGCAGGGCGGCGTCATCGGGATCTGGTCCCGTACCAGAATAGAGTTCTGCAATAGAGGCCAAGCTGGCCTTGTCCCATTCGTGTAAGCGGGTTGCCAGCGAAGCTTTCAAAGCAGGGTCCGTTCGGCAGGCGACGAGGATCTCGAGCATTGCGCGACCACCGCTGGTGTTTACCACCCGGTGCCAGATTTCCTGTATCAGCTCGCGCGGACTGGACGAGCGGTCATTCGCCTTGCGGGTTTCGATCGGCCGCAAGGATTGGTTGAGCAGACGGATCGCGGTTGCGGTGACGATTTCGTGCCGGTCGGCGAAATGGTACATGATCGCGCCTCGCGATACCTTCGCCTCATCCTGAATACGTGCAAGCGTCGTTTCCGCGTATCCGAACCTGTCCAGACACCGAACCGCGGCCTCGCATATTCGGGCCTGCATCGCGGCCGAGCGTAATTCCTGTTTCGAAGGTTCCGGGTTCGGGGTCGGGCGGGTGTCCGTCATGGATGGCTTCCAGGGAGGCAGACGCGGCGTCACGCCAAAATGCCGATTGACGGTATCGAGTTCAACGAAATAAAACCGACCAAACGGTTTGTATCTTTCAGGAACAAGCCTGAAAGCCGACAGGGCATAACGTGTCTACCTATGGCCGTTGTGCCGGGTGCGGGTCGCAGGAATTGCGTGTTCGCTGGTTGCATGGAGGGGAGGAGACCGAAAATGCCCGAGGATCTGACGATCAGGCCCGTGAATGGGAGCCACGTGGCCAAGCTGTTCGAGGAAACCGCACATGCGCATCCCGACTTGCCGTTCATCTCAAGCAGACCCGATGGCGGCGGCGAATTCGTCGACCAAAGCTATGGGGACGTTCTGGCGCAGGTTGAACAGCTCCGTTCTCTTTACCGGGTGGCAGGGTGGGGTGCCGGCACGCGGGTGGCACTGCTGATCGGAAACAGGCCGAGTTTTCATGTGCATCATCTGGCTCTCAATGGTCTTGGCGTCTCTATCGTCCCGCTCAACCCCGATGCGCGTCCGAACGAGATGCTCTATGCGATAGAGCATTCCGAGGCGGCGCTTGTCGTGGTGGCACCGGGTTGCAAGCCGGCGTTGGACGCTGTCCTGTCGATAGCCGGGGAGCCGCCAGCGGTTATCGACGCGGAAACGCCAGAGCCTTCCATTCCGACCGCACCTGTCCGCGCAACTCAAATCGAGCCGGGGCCGGATGACGAGGCCGCAATCCTGTACACCTCGGGCACCACTGGTCTGCCCAAGGGTTGTATCCTGTCCAACCGGTATTTCGTCGAATCCGCCACGCGGTATGCGGGCTGGGACGGACTCGTCTCCTTGCTCCATGGTGAGGAACGCCTGCTAAACCCGCTGCCACTGTTCCATATGAACAATCTCGTCGTAAGTACGACGGCCATGATGTTGCGGGCGGGATGCACCGTGATGATCGAACGGTTTTCCCCCTCCAGCTGGTGGGTGGATTGTCGGGAATCGCGGGCGACACTGATCCACTACCTTGGCGTCATGCCGGCCTTGTTGCTGGCGCGACCTGTCGCGCCGGATGAGTGCGACCACAAGATCCGCGCCGGTATCGGGGCGGGCGTCGATCCGAAACACCACGCCGCGTTCGAGGCCCGGTTCGGGTTTCCCTTGTTGGAACTCTGGGGCATGACCGAGGTCGGATCGGGGTTCATCGACGCGATGGAGCCACGCCAGGTGGGAACGCGCGCCTTCGGCCGCCCGGATGCCCGTCTCGAGGCGCGGATTGTCGATGATCGGATGCAGGACCTGCCGCGCGGTGTCGCCGGTGAGTTGTTGGTGCGTTCGGGCGGGGATGATCCCCGGCTGGGCTTCTTCTCGGGTTATCTGAAGGATGAGGCCGCGACATGTTCGGTCTGGCATGAGGATTGGTTCCGAACCGGCGACGTGGTGACGCAAGACGAAAGTGGCATGCTTCATTTCGTTGACCGAAAAAAGAACATCGTGAGACGTTCGGGCGAGAACATCGCGGCCGCCGAGGTTGAAGCCTGCCTGCAAAGCCATCCCGATGTCTTACAGGCAGCGGTAATCGCGATGCCCGACGAGCTGCGGGAGGAAGAGGTTTTTGCCTGCGTGGTCATGCGCGACGGGATCAAAGCAAGTGACGTTGTGGCCCGAACCCTGTTCGATTGGACGATGGAGCGCCTGGTCTACTTCAAAGCGCCCGGCTACGTCTGTTTTCGCAAGGAGCTTCCGACGACGGGAACGCAGAAAATTCAGAAAGGGCAGATCTTTGCACAGGGCGAAGACCCTCTGACCCTGCCTCAGACGCATGATTTGCGGAACCTCAAGCGCAGATCGAGTGAACGCTCGACTCAACCGAACAGTACGGCCACGGCATGACGGGTGGGGCGCTGCATCCAGACGCCTTGCGCGCGTCGGAGTTGACCATTGGGTCGATGGTCACACAGCAGGCCCGCCTGACACCTGATCGGGTCGCGGTGCAGGCAGGGGCGCAACGTTCGAGCTATGAGGCGCTCGACCGGCGCACCGATGCCATTTGCCGTGTGTGGCAGGCGCGCGGTGTAAGGCCCGGTGACCGCGTGGCGATCCTGTCGGAAAATCGATCCGAATATATTGAGTGCCTTGTGGCAGCGGCAAAAATGGGCGTCACACTTGCCTGCCAGAACTGGCGCCTGGCTGACGCCGAACTTTCCCACTGCCTCAACCTTGTCGCGCCGGTGCTGCTGATCACCTCCCCTCGTCATGCCGAAGCGGCGGCGCGGTGCGGCGGCACGGTTGCGCGTCTCCAACTGGGAGAAGAGTTCGAACAAGCGCTAAGTGAAGCACCCGCCGGTGCTGTTCAGGGTGGTTGCGGCCCCGAGGATGGTGTCGTCATCCTTTACACATCTGGTACGACCGGCCTGCCCAAGGGGGCGCTGATCTCGCATCGCGCCGAAATGGCCCGTAGCCTCGTGCAAATGGCCGATCTGCCGGTCGAGACAGACGAGGCTTTCGTTGCATGGGCCCCGCTGTTTCACATGGTTTCGACGGATTCCGTTTTTGCCACGTTGATGACGGGTGGAAAGGTGATCGTCACGGATGGGTTTGTCCCGGATGAACTGGCCGCAATCGTCGCTGAGGAAAAACTGGGCCGGCTGACGGTCATGCCGGGCATGATCGAGCCGTTTCTTGATGCCGTGAAGCAGCAAGGCGGGCGGGTCGCCGGGGTACGATATGTCGGTGTGATGGCCGACCTCGTCCCACGCGAGCAGATTGCCGAGATCACCCGCCTGCTCAACGCGCCTTACCTCAATACGTTCGGCGCCACCGAGACCGGGTTGGCGCCGGCTTCACGGGGCAGGATCCCGGTTGGCGAAGCGCCGCGGAACCTCGAAAAGATACAAAGCTCTCTATGCGAGATCCGTCTCGTCGATACGCATGGCAATGCTGTGCCCGATGGGCAGCCAGGTGAGATGGCATTGCGAACCCCGGCCCTGTTCTCGGGTTATTGGAACAACCCCGCGGCAAACGAGGCTGATTTTCGCGGCGGCTGGTTCCACATGGGGGATATGTTCATTCGCAACCGGAACGGATCGTTGAGTTTCGTGGATCGGCGAAAGTACCTGATCAAGTCGGGCGGGGAAAACATCTATCCCGCCGAGATTGAACGCGTCCTGCTGTCCGAGCCGCGCGTTGCCGACGCTGTCGTGGTGCGCCGCAGCGACCCCCAGTGGGGCGAGGTGCCGATCGCTTTCATCGTGGCGCGCGATGCCGGGGTGACGGATGTGGAGCTGCGCGCGCTTTGTGAAGGTACCATTGCGCGCTACAAGATCCCGCGTGAGTTCCGATTTGTGTCCGAGGTAGAATTACCCCGCAGCACGACCGGTAAGATCATGCGTCACGAGCTCGAAGAACGCCTATCCCGGAGTGAATGAATTGTCCAAGCTTCTGCACCATCGCGACGGGAACGTCCTGACCCTGACGATCAACCGGCCTGAGGCGCGCAACGCAATTGATCCCGAATTGCTTTGCCTGATGGCCGATGCGTTTGAGGCCGCGAGCCGCGACACCGAACTGCGCGCCGTGATCGTTACGGGCGCGGGCGACAAGGCGTTCTGCGCCGGTGCGGACCTTGGGCGCTTGCTGCCTCTGCTGGCTCGCCAGCGGCCGCCCGAGGATGACTTCGACCACAGGGTCGCCGAAGATCCGGAAGTGTTCAATCGTGCTTTGCTGCGTGGTTTCGACATCGGCGTCCCGGTCATTGCAGCAGTCAACGGGCATGCCATCGCGGGCGGGATGGAGCTATGTCAGGGCACCGATCTTCGCGTGGCGTCCGAAAACGCCCGGTTTGGTGTGCAGGAAGTGAAATGGGGTATCTTTCCGGCGGGTGGGTCGACCGTCCGCCTGCCGGCGCAACTCTCTATGGCGCGCGCCATGGAGTTGTTGCTGACCGGCGATCCGATTGACGCCAAGACCGCCTTTGATTGGGGGTTCGTAAACCGCGTGGTTCCGCCTGCTCAGGTCATGCCGGTTGCGCGTGATCTGGCGCAAAGGATCGCGAGAAACGGGCCGCTTGCGGTTCGCGCCGTCCGACACGCGGCCCGGTCACTGCTCGGTACGCCCGAAGAGGAGGCCTTGGCGCAGGAGCTGCGCTATGCCGCGCCTGTTCTGGCCAGCGAAGATGCGCGCGAAGGTCCTCTCAGTTTCCTTGAAAAACGTCCGCCGGTTTTTCGCGGCAGATAGGGAACCCGTCACCCTTGATGTTGACCGTCACAGGCGGTCCGCTTCGCATTCGCGACCGGGATCGAGTATCGCGCCGTCCCAGTAACCGATGGCGCGTTGTTAAGCATTTGCCTTAGACAAAACCGTATTCCTCCAAGGACATACAGCGCCCGCTTGGGCGCTTTTTTGTGTTTGGCCCCCGCCCAGGGGTGATTTCAATATCTAATATGCAATACGAGATATTGCATATAGGGTGCCCGGGAACATGGAAGAAGAGGCATCATGGAACAGGGCGTCATCAAATCGGCCGGGCGGGCCATGCGGATACTGGAAACGATGGATGCCGCTGCACGGCCGCTGCGCGTGTCGGATGTGGCCGAGCGGCTGGACATACCGCAATCGAGCGCATCGCTCTTGATCAAAAGCCTCAATACGATGGGGTTTCTGGATTTTGACGCTGAAACGCGCACCTACAAACCCTCGGTTCGGGTTGCCATGCTGGGCACCTGGGTCTTGGGGCACGATACGCGCACGGCCGACCTGTTGCACCTGATGAGCCGGGTGTCGGATGAGACCGGGCAAACCGTTGCGCTGGTCGTTCAGAACGGTCTGCGGATGCAATATGTCAACACGATCGAGTCGACCGAAACCATTCGCATGATCATTCATACGGGGCTGACGCGACCCATTCACATGGGGGCAGCGGGCCTTGTTCTGCTGGCACAGAAAAGCGACGAGGAGATACGCCGGATCGTCACCCACTCCAACGCAATCAACGAAAACCCGCTATACAAGGCGTCCGAGCAGGACATCCTGGAAAAGGTCGGGTTCGTGCGTGAACACGGGTACTACCTGTCAGACGGGTTATACACGCCGGGCGCAGGCATGATTGCCATGGCGCTTGACCTCGGCCCGGGACAGAAGCCCTTGGCCATCGGTGTCGGCGCGGTCTCTCAATTCCTTTTGGCAAACAAGGAGGGGTACCTGACCAGCCTGCGGCAGGCCGTACAGGAGTTTTCAGAGAACGTGCGGGTCAAGGCGTGACAGCCTGACCCGCATCGGGGTTACAGGCCGATTTGATCGGCCCGATCGATCGTGTTCTGAACAAGCCGGATGACGGCGACATCGATCATCTTGCCTTCGTAGGTCACGGCTCCCAGCCCTTGCCTTTGTGCGTCCTCATATGCGGTCTTCATCGCGCGGGCGCGCGCGACCTCTTCGGGATCGGGGCTAAAAACATCCTGCGCCAAGGCGATCTGGCTGGGGTGAATGGCCCATTTGCCGACGGCGCCGAGGATTTGAGACCGGCGGCACTCCTCGCGGAACCCGTCGGGATCGTTGAAGTCAGGATAGGGACCGTCGACATAGTCGATGCGATTTGCACGGCAGGCGATCGACATGCGCTGACGCTGATAGTGCCAGATATCTCCGGGATAGGTGCGGTTCGCGGCGATTTCGGCGATCGGGACGGCCTGGCTGGCTGAATAGTCGCCGACGCCAAAGATCATGGCCTCCAGCCGGGGTGTGGCGGCTGCGATTTCCTCGACGCGCATCATCGCCTCGACCTCTTCGATCAGACATTCAAGCCCGATCCGGTGCGGAAGGTTCAGATCCGCCTCAAGCTGCGACAAGAGCTTGTCGACAAAAAGCAGGTCCGCCGCATTCATGACCTTGGGGACCATGATGACGTCAATATTCGCTCCGGCAGCGGTTACGACGTCGATGATGTCGCCATAGCAATAGGGCGTCGCGGTGTCGTTGATCCGCACGCAGCGTGTTGTGCGGCCCCAGTCCAGCGTGTTGAGAGCCTCTGCAATGCGGACGCGGGCCGGCTTTTTCTGATCCGGGGCGACCGCGTCCTCGAGGTCGAGAAAGACGTAATCAACGTCCAGCCCCGCTGCCTTGGTCATCATTTTTTCCGAGCTTCCGGGCACGGCAAGTTGGCACCGGCGCAACCGGTTGGGTCGTTCTTTCATTCTGGATTTCCTTATTCTACGGCGCCAGCGCGATAGAGCGCGGCAATTTCATCGGGATCGAAGCCCATATCGGCAAGTATGCCGGCAGAGTTCTCGCCCATCGTCGGAGCGCGGCGGCGCACCCCGGTTTCACGGTTCAGGAAATGGATCGGCGTATTGGCAATCTGCACGTCTCGTCCGTTTGGTCCCGGCTGTGGGACGGTGGCCAGCATGTTGCGTGCGGTGGCATGTGGATCGGCCATGATATCCGCCGCCGTGTTGACCGGACCAAGCGGGACGCGACCGCCGAGCCTGTCGATCAGTTCCGCCTTGGTCAGGCCCCGGGTCCAGCCCGATACCGCCTTTTCAACTTCGACCCGGTTCGCAACCCGATCCTCGTTGCTCAGGAACCTCGGGTCGTCTGCCAGTTCCGGTTGACCCATCTCCTGTGTCAGGATTTTCCAGAAATTGTTCCGCGGACAGCCAATGGCGACATGGCCGTCCCGTGCGGGGAAAACGCCGAACGGGCAGAGCAGGGGGTGTCCGGAACCCTCGGGTCCGGGGATCTCTCCTGAATAGGAGTTCTGATAGATGATGCGCTCGCAAATCGCGATGACGCTGTCATACATACCGACATCGACGAATTGAGCCTCGCCGCTTTCGCGCGCGGCGTGCAAGGCGGTGACGAGGCCGATAGCCAGAAACAGCGCCGGAACCGTGTCGCCCACCCCGGCGCCGACTTTCATCGGTGCGCCGCCCTGATCACCGGTAATGCCCATGAGGCCCCCCATTGCCTGGGCGACGACATCGAATGCGGGCCAATGGTCATAGGGGCTTTGTCCGGTGCGGGCATCGCCGAAACCGCGCAGCGCGCCGTAGACAAGGCGAGGGTTGATTTCTTTCAGGTCCTCGAATGACAGGCCCAGCCGAGTCATCACGCCCGAACGGAAATTTTCGACAACCATGTCGGCCTCGGTCACCATGCGGCGGAACACATCCTTGGCGGCATCGGTCTTGAGGTCGAGAACGAGCGATTCCTTGTTGCGATTGATCGACTGGAAATAGCCGCCGAACCCCTTTGGATCGACATCGCCGGGCAGGCGGGCCGCACTACGCACCGAATCTCCGAAAGGCGCCTCGATCTTGATGATCCGCGCGCCCAGATCGCCCAGGACCATTGTCGCGAACGGGCCTGCCAGCATGGAGGTCAGGTCCAGTACCACGACACCGTCAAGCGGCCCTCTGTGTATCGCGTCGGTCATTTCGCCCATGCGCTCCGCCGCTTCATCAGGACCTTGCGATTGCCGGTAAAGACCATTTCGTCATTCTGGTTCACGCCGTAATGGCGGAATGTAACGATGCCCGCGTCGTCGCGCTCGGCTTCGGTGGTTTCGAGGACCTCGGTAAAAGCATAGAGCGTGTCCCCGTGATGGACCGGCGTCAGCAGCCGGATCTGGTCGAGCGCGAGTTCCTGCAAAACCTGCTCGCCGGTGTCCTGCGCCGCGAGGCCCAGAACCAGCGAAAAGTTGATGCCGCCAAAGACGACCCGCGTATCGAACCCCTTGAGGCCTGCAAAAGCGGTTTTCATAAGGTGTTCGTCGAAATGCGCGGCGGCCGTGTTCATCACCATGTTGGTCAACAGCACGTTGTCCATTTCGGTCATGGTCTTGCCGCGTGCGTGGCGGAAAACCTGTCCGGGCTGGAAATCCTCGAAATAGTTGTCGGGCGAGGTCAACTCGCTGGCGTGACAATGCATGGCGGACCTCATTCAAACTTGCGGGAATAGGCGTCTTCGACGATCCGGCGGTCGGATTGCGACCGCCCCAGCAGGTTGTCGGAGATGATACGCTGCTGGATTTCCGAGGTGCCTTCGAAGATCTTGGTAAGTCTTGCGTCGCGCCAATGGCGTTCGACCGCGTGCAAGGTGGTGTAGCCCGCACCGCCGAGGATCTGCATGGCCTCGGATGTCACCTCTTCCGAGATCTCGGAGGCGAAATACTTGACCATGGATGCCTCGGTATCGCACCGGCGGCCCGAGTCGATCTTGTTGCAGACATCATACATCATCTGCCGGGCGGCCTCGACCTTGGTGGCCATCGTGGCGATCTTGAACCGGATGGCTTGAAACTCGGCAATCGGTTGGCCGAACTGCCTGCGCTCGCCGGCATATGCAATCGCATCGTCCAGTGCCGCCTGCGCCAGGCCGATGGAACGGGCCGCCGTATGGGCACGGGCGGATTCCAGACCCGATGCCATGATGTAGAACGCTTTCCCCTCTTCTCCGAGCAGCGCCGAGTGCGGGACGCGTGTGCCCTGGAAGGACAGTTCGTAAGTCTTCCAGCCGAAATAGCCGATCTTGGGAATGGGAGCGCCGAAACACTCCGCCGGCAGCTCTCCGCGGGGCTTTTCGACAACGAAGGCCGAGATGCCCAGATGTCGCTTGTCGGCACTGGGCGGGGGCGAGGTTCGCGCGAAGACCACAATCGAGTCCGCGCGATCGGCGAAAGTGCACCAGTATTTCGCGCCGTTGATTACCCAGTCATCTCCATCGCGATGCGCGCGGCAGGCGATTGACGACAAGTCCGACCCGGTATTGGGCTCGGACAGGGCGAAGGCGGACAGGAACCGACCCGTGGCCACCCGTTCCAGGTACTCTTTCTTTCGGGCGGGATCGTGGTTGAATCCCTTGTTGAAGAAGATGCCGTTGCCGCGCGTCAGCAGAGACGCGACAGACATCCATCCGCGCGAAAACTCTTCGGCGACCATGCAGTATTCAAAGACGCCAAGGCCCAGCCCGCCGTATTCCTCGGGCACCATGATGCCGAAGTATCCGAGTTCGGCCATCTTCTCGATCAGCGCGTCAGGGATCTCGCCCTTTTCCGGGTCCAGTTTGTCGGCCAGGGGGCGGATCTCGTTTGCACAGAATTCACGAGCCGAATCGCGGATCATCACGCGATCTTCGGTCAGGTAGCCGTCGCCGGCTGTTGCGTATTCGTTCTGGCTCATGTCCGTTTCCTTACAAAATTGGCCCGTTTGAACTCGATGACCGGCGCCCCGGCCTCGTCGAGGCCGGTGGTGCGCCAGGTCACGATGCCGAAATCGGGCCGCTTGGCGGTTTCGCGGGTATCCACCACCTCGGAGCGGGCATAGACCGTCTCGCCCACGATCACCGGGCGGTGGTAGGTCAGCTCATCAACACCCAGGAACGGGCCGCCGATTTCGGAAAGGTCCTCGACCGACAGGCCGAAAACCGTGGTGAACAGCAGCAACGGGCAGACCACTGCTCCCGAATGCCCGTGCGCGCGGGCATAGTCGGCGTTGGTATAGAGCGGGTTGTAGTGCAGCGTCAGCGTGGTGAAGAGCGTGTTGTCGCCCTCGGTCAGGGTGCGGCCCCAGTGATGCGTAAAGGTCTGGCCGATCTTGAACCGATCAAAGGTATTGCCGCGTGGCCAGCCCTGCGCACGGGATTTCAAATCGGCTACGGTCTCTATGCTCATGGGCAGGCCTCCATCAGGGCGCTTGTCGTGTCGAACGAGGCGACGGCGTCAATCAATGCACGCGCCTTTTCCTTGCCCGTGACGGGCGAAACGAGGGTCAGCGCCTTGTCGGACAACCTGCGCCATTGGTTATTGATATCCCGGAGTGGCCGGCCTGAATCGCCTTGTGCTGTCAGCGTCTGCCCGTCTGCGGTATCGATCTCGGCGATGCCGATCATCATCCGGTCCTGGGGCCAATCCTGCGGTTCGACCGTTACGCGATTGCGGAGGTCAATCAGGCCCGGGTGCGCGGCCATGTCATCGGAATAGCTCGCCAGCCCGGCGGTATCGGTGCCGGCGACGGCCATGGCTGCGGTGTGACGCAGGCTGAACTTGGTCTCGAGCGCGGTTTGCGGGTCAGGAATGTTGCACGACCCAAGGATCCCGGGATGCACTTGCAGCCGGATCGCGCGGACATCGTCGGCGGACAGGTTGTGCCGCCGCCGCAAGCCTGCGAGCGCGTCCATGGTGGCATGGGTCAGGTAACAGGCGGCGTGGAACTTGAACAAGGTGCGCGTGATGGCGAAATCGGGGTCGGGCGCGATTTCAAGATCAACAGCATTTTTCTGCGCATGGGTCGAGATGAACCCGTTTTCGGCCTCGAGTGCATCGGTGCGTGCTGTCATGCCGCTGGCTGCGATGCGCGCGGCCAGGTATCCGGCTTGCGCGGCGCGACCAACCTGAAACGGCTTTGCAGAGGTTCCGAACATCGCCTTGAGACCGGCGGCCTGCGCCGTGGCAAAGCCGATTGCATGGGCCTGCTGGTCGGTATCCAATCGCAGAAGGTGTCCGACACCACAGGCTGCGGCGATCGCTCCCAAGGTTGCCGTCGCGTGGAATCCGGCCGCGTAATGCCCCGGACCCATGAGCGCGCCCAAGGCACTCGCCACTTGGTGTCCGACGACCAACGCCGCCAGCAGGTCGCGGGCCGGGCTCCCCTCTTCCTGCGCTGCGGTCAGGATGGCGGGCAGAATTGCCGCGGTCGGGTGGCCAACCATCCTTTCATTCACGTCATCATAGTCAAGAACGTGACCTGCCATACCATTGATCGCGACGCTCCATCCCGATTCAAATCCGGTGCCATGTCCGATGACGCGTGCCGTTCCGAAACCGCTGGAAAGCGCAAGATCGACCAGCTTGTTAACGTCGGGGTCGTTCGCGCCGGCAATGGTGACAGCGATCCAGTCGAGAACACAGTGACGCGCCCATGCGAAAACGTTGTCGGGAATGTCGTCCGCTTTGGTCCGCGCGACCCAAGACGCAATCATATGTGTCTGGTTTTCAGACAAGATTTTGAACCTCCCTTGCAGGTGGCGCCGTCCATGCCGCGGCTGCCTCCGGTCCCCGGACGGTAGGAAAGATCTTGAAGCGGGATCAACCTAAATCGAATATGCGATAGTCAAAATCACATATGCGATGGACAAGAGTTTAGCATTTTTGCCCCAACGTCTTGGTAGAGCTTCCGATCAGATCCGGACAAAGCTTGCTTTGAGACTTAGGCGCACAAACGCAATCTATCACATATGTAAAATCATTTCAGCACACATGTGATTTTTGTGGACTTTGTCGATCGTCGAAACGAGGCTCGCAATCGGAACGGACGCTGTTTCAGCGCGACCCAACACTGCCCGACCTTCCGAATGTGAAGAAGGCAAGGCGCCTCGGCGAGGCGTCCGGTGCAGGTGTGTGTATGCCCGAAGCGCCCGCCCATCGATTGGTTCAAGGGAGGACCCCATGTTTGACAAGCTCCGCCGCTCCGGCCTGATCCTGGCCGCCGCACTGGCAACAACCCCGCAACTCGGTCTTGCCGAGACGCTGAAGCTGAAACTTCAGACGCATTTCAACCCGTCTCTGTCGGTGATTGGCGAGGCGTCCGAAAACCTCGTCAAGACGATCGAGAGCATCGCGGGCGATGACATCAAGATACGGTTTTACGAGGCCAACAAACTTGCGCCCACGGTGGATACCTTCGGGGCGGTTCGCGACGGCACGATCGATGCGGTGATCGGCTGGCCGGGTTACTTTGCGGGTCAGTTGCCTGCCCTGACCGTCTTTGCCGCCATCCCGTTCGGACCCCGCCCCGAAGAGTACATGACCTGGATGTACGAGGGCGAAGGTTCGGAACTTGCAAACGAGATCTTCGAGGAGCACGGGGTACATGCCGTTCTGTGCGGCCTCATTCCCAGCGAAGGCGGCGGTTGGTTCCGCGAGGCCCTGGGTTCGTCCGACGATCTCGTCGGCAAGAAAATCCGCTGGTCGGGAACCGGTGGTCGTGTACTGCAAAAGATGGGCGCCTCGATCAGCATGGTGCCTGCGGGCGAAATCTTTCCGAACATGGAGCGCGGGGTTCTCGATGCCACCGAGTTCAGCCTTCCCTCGGTCGATCGCAATCTTGGCCTCTACAAGATCGCCAAGCATTTCTACGTCCCCGGCTGGCATTCGCCGTATCAGAGCGAGTTCCTGATGGTGAACAAGGACGTCTGGGACGGTGCGTCGGATCGTCAACGCGCGATGATCGAGGTCGCCTGTCAGGCGAACGTGACCTGGACCTATGCCCGCGGCCTTGGTGAGCAGGCCGAGGCGATGGCCTTCTACGAGCAGGAAGGCGTGCAGGTTCACGAGTGGAGCAAGGAAGACCTTGCCAAGTTTCGTGAGACCTTCAACCAGTTGATCGAAGAAGAAATCGCTGCCGACGAAAGCTATGCCAACGCGTACCGCTCGGTCGCGGATTATGTCGAAAGCCTGCGGGTCTGGACGTCGAAGTCCAGCGTCGACTGAGGCCAATCATGCAACATGCCAATCAAGACGGCATCGGCACGGACCGCGTATCGCGGTTCGTGCTGGTTGCGGATCAGATTGACCGCTTCAACGTCTTCATCGGACGCTCGGCCTCATGGCTTTATGCCATTCTCACGGTTGTCGTGCTGGCGAACGTGACCCTGCGATATGGGTTCAACAGGGGTTCGATCACGATGGAAGAGATCCAGTGGCACCTGATGGCCGCGGCATTCTTTCTCGGATTTGCCTATGCCTATGCCGAAGATGCGCATGTTCGAGTCGATATTCTTTACGAACGTTTCAGTAAGCGCGGCAAGGCCGGGGTCGAGCTTGTGTTCACCTTGATCTTCCTGCTGCCGTTTGCAGGTCTGATTGCCTATAACAGTTGGTTCTATTTCCTCGAGTCGTGGGAGTTGAACGAGGTGTCGCCCGAACCCGGCGGCCTGCCCGCGCGCTATGCAATCAAGTTCCTGATGTTCGTCAGTTTCGTTCTGCTGTTCGTGCAGGGCATCGCCGCGTTGCTGCGCAGTGTGGCAACCCTGTCTGCACGCGGCTCCCGCGGCGTCTGAACGCCGTCCCACCCGCACCTTTCTGGAGGTTTTCGATGGACATCAACACGGTCTTTGTCCTCGTGATGTTCGCGACATTCATCCTGTGCCTGTTCAGCGGGTACCCGATGGTTTTCGTACTTGGGGGCGTCGCGGTCCTGTTCGCCTTCGCAGGCGAGATCGCGAACACCTATTTCGACATCTGGCTGGATGCCGATCTGAGTTTTCTCAAGCTTGCCGTGCGGCGGATCTTTTCGACCGTCAGCAGCTACAGCCTGATCCCGCTGCCTCTTTTCATTTTCATGGGCCTCATGCTCGATCGCTCTGACATCGCGCGCGAGCTTCTGGATGCCATGCAAGAGGCGCTGGTGCGCCTTCCGGGCGGGCTGGCCATTTCGGTGACCGCGATCGGTGTGGTGCTGGCGGCCAGCACCGGAATCATCGGTGCCTCGGTTGTGCTTCTTGCATCGCTTGCGCTGCCGTCGATGCTTGAAGCGCGGTACTCAAAAAGCCTTGCGACAGGCGTGGTGGCCGCCTCGGGAACCCTGGGCATTCTGATTCCGCCTTCGATCATGTTGATCGTGATGGCCGATCAGCTGGCCTTGTCGGTGGGTGATCTGTTCATGGCGGCGCTTTTGCCGGGCCTCGTGCTTGCGGCGCTGTACTTCGTTTTCGTAATCGCCTTTGCCTTCATCTTCCCGTCGCATGCCCCGCGTGGGGGTGCGCCGGCCAGTGGGCGGGACAGGATTGCGGCAGTGCTGCGAATTCTCAAAGCGCTCATGCCGCCCGTCCTGCTGATATTCTCGGTTCTGGGCTCGATCTTTTTCGGGATCGCGTCGCCGACCGAGGCCGCGGGCGTCGGCGCCGCAGGTGCAACGCTTCTTGCCTGGATCAAGAGGCGGTTGGATTTCGAGACGCTTCGGGATGTCTGCTACAGCACAGCAAAGACGACGGCCTTTATCTTGGGCGCTCTGGTTGGTGCCACGACATTCGCTGTCGTTCTGCGTGGTCTGGGTGGCGACGAAGTGATCGACCAGACGATCCTTTCGCTGCCTTTTGGGCCCGAGGGGACCGTTCTGGCCATTCTGGGCATCGTCTTTCTGCTGGGTTTCGTCCTGGACTGGATCGAGATCGCCATGATCGTGCTGCCCCTTGTCGCGTCTTCCGTTGCCGCGCTTGGGTTCGATCTTGTGTGGTTCGCGATCCTCGTGGCCGTTTGTATGCAAACCTCGTTCCTGACGCCGCCGGTGGGATTTGCACTGTTCTTCGTGAAATCCGCTTCGCCGCCCTCGGTGTCGATGATCGACGTCTACAAGGGCGTGGTGCCCTTCGTGCTGTTGCAACTGGTCGGGCTGGCGCTGGTCTTTGCCTTTCCCGAACTCGCGCTCTGGCTTCCATCGATCGTCTATCAGTGATGGGGCCGCTTCGACAGCGTTGGTCGCGCAAGGAACAGAGCAACAGATCACATATGCAATTTCGACTTCTACATTTGCGATACACGTTGATTGGCCGCTCGGAAGAAGGTCAAATCACCGGTATCGGAGGAAAACAGTCCGGCGGAACTTCCGGGCTGCGAGGAGGATACGAGGACAGATCCGGGAGGCCCCGCACAACGGGTCCAGTCGGAATCGCACCATGACTCGCACCACCACAGACTGACCCAATCACTCGGGAACGACATGTACGACTATATCATCATAGGTGCCGGTTCGGCCGGTTGCGTCCTTGCGGCCAGATTGTCCGAAGATCCGGCCAAGCGGGTTCTTTTGCTTGAGGCCGGACCGAAAGACACGAACCCCTGGATCAATATCCCGGCAGGTGTCGTGTACCTGTTCGGCGATCCCAAGGTGAACTGGCGCTACATGACAGAGCCGGAGCCCGAGCTGAACGGCCGCCGGATCTATTGGCCGAAAGGCAAGACCCTTGGTGGCAGCAGCGCGATCAACGGTCTGGCATACATTCGCGGTCATGCCATGGATTACGACCGTTGGCGGCAATCGGGAAATTCCGGTTGGGGGTATGATGACGTCCTGCCCTATTTCCTGAAGTCGGAGCGCAACAACGACATTGCGGATGACTGGCATGGAAAGGACGGCGAGCTTGGCGTGTCCAGCCCAGGCTACATCCATCCAAGCAGTCACAAGTTTCTTGATGCGGCGGTTGCGACGGGCGTTCCGCGTACCTCGGATTTCAACGGGGCGCAGCAAGAAGGTGCCGGTTTCATCCAGTTCACCATGGAAAAGGGGTCGCGCCAGTCGACGGCAAAGGCCTTCCTGCGACCTACCCAGAAGCGGCCCAATCTGCAGATCGAGACCGGCGCATATGCGCAGGAGCTCTTGTTCGAAGGTGACCGCTGCACCGGGCTGCGGTATTGGCAGAACGGCTCGGTCAAGACCGCCAAAGCCGCCGTCGAAGTCATCATGAGCGCAGGTACAATTGCGTCGCCGCAATTGTTGCAACTGTCTGGAATTGGCCCGGGCGAGGTGCTGCAACAACAGGGTGTCACGGTGCGCCGTGATCTGCCCGGCGTCGGGCGGAACCTGCAGGACCATATGTATGTGCATTACCTTGCCAACACGGTACCGTCGGGATCCCTGAACAAGGAGATCCGAGCGCCGCGGGCTTACTGGCACGGGATGAAATACCTGGCGACGGGCAAGGGTGTTCTGACACTCGCCGCATCGCAGGTCTATGCATTCGTCAAGGGGCTGGAAGGGGCTGAACACCCTGATCTGCAGATTGCGTTCCGTCCGTTCAGCACGATCGTTCCGCAAGGCAAGATGGAATGGGCTGCCGACCCCGTTCCGGCCGTTACGGGATCGGTCTGTTTCCTGAGGCCGAACTCGCGGGGCGAGGTTCTGATCGGTTCGCCGGACCCGAAACAGGCGCCGCGCATCTTTGCCAACTACTATTCCGACCCGCGCGACCAGGCAGCGATGATCGCCGGTGTGCGAAAGATACGCGACATCTTCAACGCGGCACCCATGCAGGACGTTTTCCTCAACGAGCGTGTGCCCGGTGCGGAGTGCCGGGAAGACGAGGACATAGACGCGTTCATCCGGGCCAACGGACAGTCGATGTACCACCCCGTTGGTACCTGCAAGATGGGCAGCGACGAGATGAGCGTTGTCGATGAAAGGCTGCGCGTACGCGGCATTGACGGGCTGCGGGTCGTCGATGCCTCGATCATGCCGACCATCGTGTCCGGCAACACCAACGCTCCGACGATCATGGTGGCCGAAAAGGCCGCTGACATGATCCGCCAGGATGCAAAGAACTGACCGCGAAGGGGTAAGTGATGACAAAAACCTGGAACCATTTCATCGATGGAAAGACGGTTGAAGCCGAGACCTATTTTTCAGCCAATACCCCCTGCACAGGTCAGGCGGGCGCACAGGTCGCCAGCGGAACGGCAGCGGATGTCGATGCCGCCGTCAAGGCCGCCGAGCGTGCCTTGCCCGCCTGGCGCGACTGTCGCCCGATCGAGCGGGGCCGCATTCTGACGGCGATTGCCGCAGCCATCCGTGCCCGATTGGACGATTTCGCGGCCATCGAGAGAGCCGAAGGCGGCAAGCCGTTGTGGCAGGCGAAGTTCGAGATCGAGATCGCCGCGCAGTATTTCGAGTTCTATGGCGGGTTGGTGAACCTCTACCAGGGTGAAACGATCGGTCTGGGGGCGGGCTATCACTCTTACACGCGACGTGAGCCGTTCGGTGTGGTTGGGGTCATCACCCCGTGGAACGCGCCCGTCAACCAGGCCGCACGCGGCATCGCGCCGGCCTTGGCTGCTGGCAATACCGTGGTTTCGAAGCCGTCGGAATTCACCTCGGGGACGACGGTTCTGCTGGCGCAGGTGGCAGCGGAATGCGGACTTGCTCCCGGCGTTCTCAACATCGTTTTGGGCGAAGGGGCCACGGTAGGGGCGGCGATCACCGAACACCCCGGTATCCGCAAGATGGCCTTTACCGGTTCTATCCGCGCCGCGCGCGAGATTGGCAAGGTCGCGGCGCACCGGATCATCCCGCTTACGTTGGAGCTGGGCGGCAAGTCACCGAACATTGTTTTCGATGACGCCGATTTCGAAGAGGCCGTTGGCGGTGCGGTCAAGGCTTTCGTGGTAAATGCCGGCCAGATCTGCCTGGCAGGGACGCGGCTTCTGGTTCAGAAGTCGATTGCGGACCGCTTCGTGAATGCCTTGGTCGAACAGCTGAAAAAGGTCGAGGTTGGGCCGGGTGATAATGCGCTTGTCGGTTCAATTACGACAAAGGCGCAGTACGAGCGCGTGCAGGAGTTTTTTGACATTGCGCGCGACGAGGGTGCCAAGGCTGTATTGGGTGGCGCCGCAGAGCGGCGCGAGGAATGGGGCGAGGGCTGGTTTTTGCCGCTGACGGTCTACACCGACGTGACCAACGATATGAGAATTGCACGCGAGGAGATTTTCGGGCCGGTCCTGACGGTCATTCCGTTCGAAGACGAAGCAGATGCCATCCGTATCGCCAACGACACCGACTATGGTTTGGCCGCCGGAATCTGGACCCAGAACCTTGGCCGGGCGCATCGTGTGGCAGCCGCCGTCGAGGCGGGGCAGATCTATGTCAACGAGTACTCGGCCGGCGGGGTCGAAACACCCTTGGGCGGCTTCAAGCAGAGCGGGTACGGCCATGAAAAGGGCATCGAGGCCCTGCACCATTACACGCAGTTGAAATGCGTCACGATCAAGCTGTGATCGCGAGCACCTGATCCACGGCTGTCGGAATTTCATTTTCCCGATCCGGGCTATCCGGAACGGGGCGAATCCGCTCGGCCAACGCAAAGGATTTCATCGTCACAGGAGGAAAAGCGATGACCGGACAATTCAGGGTGAAGGCAGCAGGAGGCGCACTGTTGGTGTCGCTATGGGCTGGCGGCGCGATGGCGGCCGAAGACTGCGCACCGGCAGATGGTGCGCGGTTCGTATGCGGGGTGAACAACGTCGAGGATCTGGTTCTGCTTCCCGGCGGTAACACCGTGATTGGCAGCGACCTAAGCGGTCATGGTCACCAGGGACATTTCTGGTTGTTCGACGTGACAGGATCTGTCCGGGCCATCGACCCTTCGGAGATCGTAATCGGTAGCGGAGACGGCGATGCAAGTTGTCCCGGTGCGCCGGACTGGTCGATCTTTGAGCCTCACGGGTTGAGTTTCGAGCCGCATGGTGATGGCGGACGCTTGATTGCCACAAATCACGGTGGGCGCGAAAGCCTCGAGATCTTCGAAGTGGCGATGAAAGGCGATACGCCCGAACTGACGTGGACCGGTTGCATTCCCGCGCCCGAGGATCAGTGGCCTGATGATCTATGGGTTCTGCCCGACGGACGGATGGTGGTCACCAGCCTGTGGGATCCGCGTGACGAGGGCCGTTTCGAGAAACTGATGAAGGGTGAGCCCGTCGGCGGGCTGACGACCTGGAGTGCCAATGAAGGTTGGAAGGTCATTCCCGGCACCGAGGGCTTGTCGGGCCCCAATGGGGTCGTTGCAACACCGGACGGCAAGGATGTCTATGTCGCGGCATGGTCGGGCCAGCAGCTGGTGCATATCCATATGGATGAAACGCCCGCCATCGAGACGATCGATGTCGGCTATCCGGTCGACAACCTTAACTGGTCGGCCGATGGCAAAACGATCCTGATGGGTGGGATCACCGCCAGTGTCGCCGACGCCTTTGCCTGTTTTGTTTCGGACAATGTGAATTGCCCCGAACTTGGGCTGCGCATCGACCGCTTTGATCCTGTCACGGGACAAATCACGGAAGTCGTTGCGGGCGGCATTTACGGTCAGCTTGGCGCCGCCACCGGCGGGATCGAAGTCGGTGACGAAATCTGGGTCGGCACCTTCCGGGGGGACCGTATCGCGATCTTTGAGCGGTAGTCTCCGGTTTTCGTTCAGCCTTTCGCTATAGCTGCGCAAGGAACGTTTTGAGCGACTGGAAACAAGCCGAAATCTTTGGATGCCGCGCATGGCGCAGATGTCATGCGCGGCCAAGGTGGCGGGCCTTGGGATTGCATGGCCCGCGCCGACGCCATGGCTGGGCAACAGATCTCGCAGAAGGTCCGGAACCTGCGCCCGGCGGGGCCGTTACCTCACCAGCGACTTGGAAAGAGGCCCATTATGACCAGTAACAAATCCGTTCCGCCCACCACTACCGATGCCGGCATCCGCGTGGAAAGCGATGAGCATTCGCTGACCGTCGGTCCAGATGGTCCGATCGTTCTGAACGATCACTATCTTCTTGAGCAGATGGCGAATTTCAATCGCGAGCGTATCCCCGAGCGGCAACCCCACGCCAAGGGCTCTGGTGCGTTCGGCCGGTTCGAGACGACGCAGGATGTGTCGCGCTATACCAAGGCCGCGATCTTTCAGCCCGGCGCATCGTGCGACGTGGCGATGCGGTTTTCGACTGTGGCGGGCGAACGCGGCAGCCCAGATACCTGGCGCGACCCGCGCGGATTTTCAGTCAAGATGTACACCGAAGAGGGCAATTTCGACATGGTGGGCAACAACACGCCCATCTTTTTCATCCGCGACCCGATGAAGTTCCAGCATTTCATCCGCAGCCAGAAGCGCCGCGCCGATAACGGGCTTCGCGATCACGACATGCAGTGGGATTTCTGGACGCTTTCGCCGGAAAGCGCGCACCAGGTGGCGTACCTGATGGGCGATCGTGGAATTCCGCGGACGTGGCGCGAGATGAACGGTTATTCCAGCCATACCTACTCTCTCATCAATGCCGAGGGCGAACGGTTTTGGGTCAAGTTCCACTTCCATACTGATCTGGGCGATGGCAACGCGCATTTCACACAGGAAGAGGCCGACAAGATGGCCGGCCAGGACAGTGACTATCATCGTCGCGACCTGTTCAACGCCATTGCTGACGGGGATTTTCCCAGTTGGACGCTGAAATGGCAGGTCATGCCATATGAGGACGCCAAGACCTATCGCATCAACCCGTTCGACCTGACCAAGACCTGGCCCCATGCCGATTACCCGCTGATCGAGGTCGGAAAGCTGACACTCGACCGCAATCCGACCGATTTCCATACCGAGATCGAACAGCTTGCGTTCGAGCCGAACAACATGGTGCCGGGTGTGGGTTTGTCGCCCGACAAGATGCTGATGGCGCGCGGGTTTTCTTATGCCGACGCGCATCGCGCGCGGCTTGGCGTGAATTACAAGGAAATTCCCGTCAACAGCCCCAAAGCGCCGGTGCACAGCTATAGCAAGGACGGAAAGGGTCGCATCGGTAATAGTGTCGATCCGGTCTACGCGCCCAATTCCTATGGCGGCCCGGCGGCCCAGCCGGACCCTGCAGGTGAAGCGGGACGCTGGTTTGCCGATGGCGACATGGTGCGGCAGGCCTATACCAAGCGCCCCGATGACGACGACTGGAGCCAGGCGCGCGCGCTGGTGCGTGACGTGATGGACGAACCCGCCCGCGATCGGTTGGTGTCGAACGTGGTCGGGCACCTGTGCGACGGGGTCAGCGAGAAGATCCTGCAACGCGCATTCGACTACTGGCGCAAAATCGACACGGAGACCGGCGATCGGATAGAATCCGGGGTACGCGAGAAACTGGGCGGTGCTTCTGACGCGCCGGGCCTCGCCTCGGCCGAGAGCATCCCGCGCGAAGCCGCCGAATGATCAATCGCCGCGCGCCCCGCCGTTCGGGGCGCGCGGATCGAAAAGACACTTTCGGATAACAATCCGAAAGCGAGCCTGAATTGGTTTCTTGGACCCTCGATCACCGCGATAACGGGTCTGCAAACCTTGCCTTTGGGTGGGCTGAGTCGGCTGACGTAACAAATTGCAAGTAGTGCTTTTTGAGAAATGCTGAATAGCCTCGCTGCCGAAAGCGCTTCGCATGGCGATCAACATGACCTTCTACAAAGAGCGACTTAGGCGCCTTTTCGGGCGCACAATTGTTCGCATTGCCATTTGAGGCAGCTGAAGCCGCCTGATCGAACTGTTCCTTGTGACCGGTGCGGTCCTCTTCGTGTTCGGAGCGATCGAACGCTGCATGCCCGTTCGAAGTATTCGCACGGACACAACGCATCCGGACTGTAGGGTCTTCTCCATTCCAGCGAACGGATCGGGGTATCAACCCGCAGGATCAGCCGTCAAAGATTGCTCTATAAAGGAATTGTTGACAGATTGGTGGAATCACTTTAAGCAAGCGATTGCTTGGTTAATGGAGTGATCATGAAAACCGCGAGTCGTTCGAACAACCGGCTGGAAGTTCTGCTCAGCAGCGCTGCCGAGCTGTTTTCCACGTTCGGCTACCAGGCAACCACCACGAGAGACATTGCCAAGAAATGCGGAATGCTCCCCGGGTCGATCTATTACCACTACCCCAACAAAGAGGCGCTCCTGGTTGCGGTTTACCAAGAGGGTGTTCGCCAGCTGACCGAACGCGTGCAGTCAGTTTTGGCAACGTCGGACGATCCCTGGGAGCGTCTGGAGCTGATGCTGGCAACGCATATCGAAATGATCGTGGAGCCAACGGCTTATGCGAGCGTGATCATTCGGATTCTTCCCGACAATGTTCCGTCCGTCGAGGCAGAACTGACCCGGCTGCGCGACCAGTACGAAGTGGTCCTGCGTGACCTGGTGGGGGCTCTGCCTCTCCCACTTGGCTGTGATCGCCGCCTGATGCGGCTGTTCCTCATAGGCGCGGTCAACCACGTCCATGTTTGGTACCAGCCGGGCGGGTCCAGCCCATCCGAGATTGCCAAAGAACTGCTGAGGTACTTCCGGTGCCCGGCCCAAAGCAATTCAGAAGGATCTAGCTAATGGGATACCCTGAAAGAATCCTGGTGACGAAAATCGGGTTCGACGGCCATGATCGTGGCAGCCGGGTTGTCGCCGCCTATCTGCGTGATGCGGGCATGGAGGTGATCTACACGCCGCCCTGGCAAGAGATTGCCGCGGTCGTGAAGCTTGCCATGCAGGAAGACGTCGATGTCGTCGGCGTGAGCTCTCTCGCAACCGACCATTTGATCCTCCCCGATTTGGTTCGTGCGTTGCGAGAGAGCGGGCTTTCTCATGTTCGTGTGATCGTGGGCGGGATCATCCCTCAGAACGAGCAGCCTGATCTGGTTTCCGCTGGGGTGAGCGCGATCTTCAACCCCGGCGCGACCAGCGAAGAAATCGTGGGCCGAGTGCGTGCGCTTGCCAAGGAAGCGCGCGCAGAACGCAACGAAGCGGAGGCAGTCTGATGTCTGGAAAACCTGCAAACACCGATGCGCCCGATCTGCAATCGCAGGAAGCCAACTGGCGTGCCCGCTATGACCGCGAGATCGGGCAGGACCGAACGGTCATCAACCGGTCCGGAATCGAGGTCCGGCCGCTGTATACGCCGCTTGACTGGTCCGAAAACCGCTACGGTCAAGATCTCGGGATGCCAGGCGAACCGCCCTACACGCGCGGTATCTACAACACCATGCATCGCGGGCGGACCTGGACGCAGCGACAGCTGATCGGGCTGGGGACGCCCGAAGATTACAATGAGCGCGTTCGCATGCTGCTGTCACAGGGCGCATCCGCGATCAGCCTGCTGCCGTGCAACTCTGGCTTCCGGGGCATTGATTGCGATGAAAGCCCGATCCCGCTTCTGGGAACTTGCGGCACGGTGATCAACACGGTCGATCACATGGACGCGGCGCTTGACGGGGTCGAGATCGACAAGATTTCGACGGCGATGAACGATCCCACGCCGTTTACCCTCTTTGCGTTTCTGCTCGGGGTTGCGAAACGGCGCGGCATTCCGTTCGACAAGATCACCGGGACGGCAAACCAGTCGGATTACATTTCGCACTACGTCGCCAACCACATGTTCTATCGGCTCAGCCAGCCGGGGGCACGGCGGGTGTTCGTGGACCACGTAAAGTTCTGCCGGGAAAACGTGCCGAACTGGAACCCGGTTTCGGTGGTCGGGCAACACATGCAGCAGGCGGGCGCGACGCCAGCCGAAACAATGGGTCTGACGCTCTCGACCGCGATCCAATATGCCGAAGATTGCATCAACGCGGGCATGGACCCCGACAATATCCTGCCGCGCTTTACCTATTTCTTCGATATCTCGATCAGCTTCTTTGAAGAGGTGGCCAAGTTTCGCGCCGGGCGCAGGATCTGGGCACGGATCACCAAAGAGCGGTTCGGAGCCAAGGACCCGCGGTCCTGGCGGTTCAAGTTCCACGGTCAGACATCGGGTGTGGATCTCACGCAACAGCAACCGCTCAACAACATCGCCCGCGTCACGGCACAGGCGATTGCCGGGATCTTCGGCGGCTTGCAGTCGATGCACACCGACGGTTTCGACGAAGCGCTGGCCTGTCCGACCGAGGCCTCGGCCCGCATTGCCGTGGCGACGCAGAACATCCTTCGCGAAGAGGCGCATCTTTGCGATGTGATCGATCCGCTGGGCGGCTCCTACTATGTCGAGGCGCTGACCAACGAGATGGAGGAAAAGATCCTCGAGGTCATGGAGGTGATCGAAAACGCGGGCGGCATGTACGCAGCCGTGGATCAGGGAATCGTTCAGCGCATGATCGGCAAGTCGGCCTTCAAGTATCAGAACCGCATCGAAACCGGTGCCGAGAAAGTCGTTGGTGTGAACTGCTACCAGGCCGAGGACGAGACACAGGAGGTCGAAACCTACCGACCCAAGCGGGCCGCGATGGAGGCGCAGGTTGCCGCGTTCAAGGAGTTCAAGGCATCGCGCGATCAGGATGTGGTCCGCAAGGCACTCGACAGCCTGGCGCGTGCGGCAAACGGGTCGGAAAACGTGTACGAGCAGGTTGTCGACAGTGCCCTGAATGGTGTGACACATGGCGAAATCATTGCCTGCCTGCGCGGTGAACTGGGCTTTGGCCATCCGCAGATGGTGGCCTGATGTCAGAGTCGAGCAGAATTAATGTCGAGCGGCTCGCGCAGAAGGTTGCAGATGGCGACCTGATGGCCCTGGGCCGCGCTCTGACCCTGGTCGAAGTCGGGGAGGCAGATGGCAGGGCCCTTCTGAAACAGCTGGAAAACAGGTGTGGTCAGGCGCGGATCATTGGCTTCACGGGCCCTCCGGGCGCGGGCAAGTCAACGTTGGTCGATGCGCTGATCCATGAATGGCGCAGCGCAGGGTTGCCCGTCGCCGTCCTTGCCGTGGATCCCGTCAGCCCCGTCTCGGGCGGGGCGGTTCTCGGAGACCGCACGCGAATGGGGGCGCACACGCTGGATGATGGTGTTTTCATTCGCTCCGTTTCGGCCCGAGGACATCTTGGCGGACTGAGCGTGGCGGCCCACGACATGGCTTACGTCATGGATGCGGCGGGCTGGCCCTTGATCCTGATCGAAACTGTCGGGGCCGGGCAATCGGAAACGGAAATCGCGCAGGTGGCGGACCTGAGTGTCGTGATCTCGGCGCCGGGTTTGGGCGACGACTTGCAGGCGATCAAGGCGGGCATTCTGGAAATCGGCGATGTGCTGGTCGTGAACAAGGCGGACCGGGACGATGCCGATCAAACGGCCAAACACCTGGAAAGCATGCTTGCACTGCGCTCGGAAAAGCACCGTAACGTGCCGGTCCTGCGGGTGTCGGCCTCGAACGGAACCGGTGTGTCCCAGCTTGCGGATACCCTCAACCGGCTTCTCAGCGAGAGCACGTCCGACCGGCTGGCGAAACGCAAGGCGCACAAGCTGGCTATGACGGTTCAGATTCTTGCCAGCAGGATTTCGGCGGGCATTCCGGAGAAGGAACTCGCAGCCTTGGGGCAGGAAGAGTTCGACCGGATGATCAAGCAATCCCTCGCAGCACTCTCTGCGGAAATGGAGGACTAGATGCCGTTCGAAAGTTCCTGGCAAACCGAAGATCACCTGCTGATCGAAGACACGATAAAACGGTTCTTCGCCGAGGAAATCGTTCCTAATGAACCTGAGTGGGAAAAGGCAGGGCAGGTTGACGAGTCCGTGTGGACCACTGCCGGTGCACTCGGGCTTCTCGGCGGAGGCATCCCCGAGGCGTTTGGTGGCCTGGGTATCGACGCTGGCATCGATGCGCTGATCTGTGCCGAACAGGGGCGCGTGAATGCTCTTGGGTGGGGCTTTGTCGTGCATACGATCGTCAAGAACTACATCGTCATGCAGGGCACGCCAGAGCAGAAGGCGAAATGGCTTCCCCAACTTGCATCCGGTCAAGCCATTCCCTCCATCGTTATGAGCGAACCGGGTGCCGGATCGGACCTGAAGGGCATCCGGACGCGCGCCGTTCGAGATGGCGATGACCTTGTCATCGACGGGTCCAAGATATTCATCAGCAACGGTCAGACGTCGAACATGCTGATCGTCGTGGCGCGAACCGGGGACACCGGGTCTGCCAGGGACATTTCACTTGTGGTCGTGGAGCCCGAACAGGCCGATCAGGTCATCCGGGGGAGGAACCTCGACAAGATCGGGATGAAGGCGCAGGACACGTCGGAACTCCGGTTCGATGGCGTCCGTGTGCCAAAGGAAAACATCCTGGGCGGCGTGGAAGGCCGGGGGTTTGGTCAGCTGATGCAAGAGTTGCCGTGGGAACGGCTGATGATTGCCTACTGGTCCTTGGGGGCAATCGAGGGCGCGCTCGACCTGACCATAGACTACGTGAATGACCGCAAGGCGTTTGGCCGGCACGTCATGGATTTTCAGAACACGCGCTTTGTTCTTGCGAGATGCAAGATGAAGCTCGAGCTGACACGTGCCTATGTCGACAAGTGCATGGTGCAATATCTGGCCGGCGAACTGGACGCGGCGTCGGCGTCCATTGCCAAGCTCTGGGCAACCGAGGCCCAGGGCGAGGTGATCGACGCCTGTCTGCAACTTCACGGCGGCTACGGCTACATGAGCGAGTATCCGATCAGCCAATTCTACGCAAATGCCCGGGTACAGAGGATCTATGGAGGAACCTCTGAAATCATGCTCGAGCTTATTTCGCGGTCGCTGGTTTAGTGAAAGGCGGGTACAGCGCCCGGCCGTGACAGAGCGGGTGGCATAGGAAAAAATTTTGGCCCTGAACTCCTTTATAAAGGAGTGTTCGCCAAAATACGGGAGAGAGGGGGAGGAAATGCTTTCACTGCAAGACAACATGACGTTGCTTTTGACAGGTCTCAGCCAGGGCTGCGCCTACGGGCTCATCGCCTTGGGCTTTGTCCTAATATACAAGGCAACCGAAGTGGTGAATTTCGCGCATGGCGAATTCATGATGTTGGGCGCATTCGCGGCCGTGACCTTTTCAAGCCTGTTTGGTTTCTGGATCGGACTGGTATGCGCGGCCCTCGCCGTCGGTGTGGTCGGGTATCTCTTGGATGCGGTCGTGATGCGACGCATCATCGGGCAAAGCCAGGCCAGCGTTTTCATCCTGACGGTCGCGTTCGGTTTCATTTTCCGTTCCATCGCCGGGATGATCTGGGGCTGGGATCTTTTGGCGCTGAACACGCCGTTCTCCGGTAGTCTCGATATCGCAAGCGTATCGGTGCGTGCGGACCGGTTGGCCATCATACTGGTCACGGCAATCATGTGCGTGGGCCTCTACTTCTTCTTTGCACGCAGCCGTGTTGGCGTTGCCATGCAGGCGGCCAGCCAGAACCAGTTGGCGGCATATTACATGGCCATTCCGGTGAAGAAGCTTGTTTCGGTCGTCTGGGCCATCGGCGCGATCATCGCCGCGCTTGCAGGCATCTTCAACGCCCCTTTTACCCAGGTCGATACGCAGATCGGTGCCCTTGGCCTCAAGGCGCTGGCAGGAGCGGTGATCGGCGGTTTCGGGTCCATTCCCGGTGCGCTTCTGGGATGCCTTCTGATCGGCGTCGCGGAGCCGTTTGCCGACTACTTCCTGCCCGCCATCAAGGGGGTGTCCGCTTACATCCTGATGCTCGCCGTTCTCTTCATCAAGCCCGAGGGTCTGATCGTACAGACCTTCCAGAAAAAGGTTTAAGCCATGCAGGTTTTGTTCAAAACCAGCTACGATCAGGACATTGATCACCTGCCCAAGCGTGGCGAAAAGATCAGGGTTTTCGCCGCTCTTATCGCCGTGGTCGTCCTGCCGCTATTGGTTGATCCGTTCTACCTGACCGAAATCGGCCTGCTTTTTGCGTATGTCGTTGCAGGCATCGGCCTGATGCTCCTCGTCGGGTTTACAGGGCAGGTAAGCTTTGGCCACTCGGCTTTCCTCGGGATAGGCGCCTACGCGCATACCGTGTTCCTGACCCTTGGTGTGCCGTTCCTGCCGTCGGTTGTCCTTACGGTTCTTCTATCCGGCATCGCGGGGCTGATCCTTGGCCGCTCGGCTTCCAAGATGCACGGCTTCTACCTTGCGATCGCGACGCTGGTCTTTGCGGTTCTGGTCGAAACTCTGATCGGTGAATGGGAACATGTTACCGGCGGGCATGCGGGAATTGCCGTGCCTGACATCAAGATCTTCGGGATCTACCTGACTGAACCGATCCACCAGTATTACCTGGACCTCATCTTCACCCTGATTGTGCTGGTCGCGGCGGCGAACCTGCTTCGGGCGCCGACCGGACGCGCGTTTCAGGCCATACGCGACTCCGAATTGTCGGCCAGGGGCCTGGGTGTCGATATCGCGTGGTACAAGATCAAGGCATTCGGCCTGAGCGCGGCAATCACCGGGCTGGCAGGCGTGCTGATGGCCCATCACCTGTACTTCCTGTCTCCCGAGACGTTCGGCATATCGGAATCTTTGCGGCTGCTTTTGATGGTGGTCGTGGGCGGTGTCGGAACGCTGTTGGGCGCCATTCTGGGAGCGGTCTTTATCACCGCGCTGCCCTTCGGGATCAGCATCCTGCGCAGCATGCTACCCGACAGCATCGCGAACCAGGCCGGGCTGGAGCCGCTGCTCTTCGGGATCGTGATCGTGCTGGTGCTTATCTACGAACCCGAAGGGATGGCAGGCCGCTGGCACAAGTTCCGCCTCTTCCTCGAAACCTTCCCCTACTACAAGCGCGCCAGCTTCGTTCGTCAGAAGAGTTATCTCAAGACGGAGCGGATGCGATGAACCAGCTGCATGTCGAAAACCTGTCGGTTGAATTCGGCGGGGTGAAGGCAGTCGATGACGTGTCCTTCATGGTCGAGCCGGGCGAGATCTTTGCCGTCATCGGACCGAACGGAGCAGGCAAATCGACGATTTTCAACCTGCTCAGCCGGATCTATCGTCCCTCGACGGGTAAGGTGGCATACGGTGCGCATGACCTGCTTGCCGCCGACCCGCACCGGATAGTCGATTTCGGGATCGCCCGGACGTTCCAGAACATCGAACTGTTTGAAAACGCAACCGTTTTGCAGAACCTGCTGATCGGACGCCACCGCCACACGCGCCCCAACTTGGTCCGCGAAATGCTGTTCTCTCGCAAGATGCGGGCCGAGGAACGCGAACACAGGCTGGCGGTCGAGGGGATCATCGACCTTTTGGACATGTCGCATATCCGCGACGAGCGCATCAGCGACCTACCCTATGGCGCGCGCAAGAACGTCGAAATCGCGCGGGCCCTGTGTTCCGAGCCGTCGCTATTGCTGCTGGACGAACCTGCCTCGGGGCTCAACAGCGAAGAAACGGACGATCTCGCCTTCTGGCTCGAGGACATCCGCGATGATCTGGGGATCACCCTGATGATGGTCGAACACGACATGTCGCTGGTCAATCGAATGGCAGACCGTGTGCTCGCGTTGAACAACGGGGCAACGCTGGCACTGGGGACGCCGGCCGAAGTGCAAGCCGACCCGAAAGTGCAATCTGCTTACCTGGGAGGCACCTATGACTGACCCGTTGCTCGCGGTGCAAAACCTCGAAACCTATTACGGACCTATCATGGCGATCCGCGGTGTCAGCCTGACCGTGGAGCCGGGCGAAACGGTGGCCGTATTGGGCGCCAACGGCGCGGGGAAAACCACGCTGATGAAATCCATCTCCGGCGCACTTGACACCCGCAAGGGCAAGGTCCTGCTGGATGGCAATGAAATCCAGGGGCGCGACCCCGACTGGGTGGCGGCCCTTGGGGTCGCGCATGTGCCCGAAGGCCGCGAAGTCTTTCCGTTCCTTTCGGTCAGGGAAAACCTGATGCTGGGCGCGTACAAGCGCCGGGATCGTTCCGAGGTCGCAAGGGATCTCGACGAGGTCTACGGCTATTTCCCGATCTTGAAAACCTTCGAAAGCAAGATGGCCGGGTATCTCTCGGGAGGCCAGCAACAGATGCTGGCGATCGGTCGCGGTTACATGTCCCGTCCGCGTTTGATGATCCTCGACGAACCCAGTCTCGGACTGTCACCGAAACTGGTGGAGGAGATCTTCGCGATCATCCGGAAACTGAACGAGGAAGAAGGCCTCACCATCCTCGTGGTCGAGCAGAACGCCAACGTGGCGCTGCAAGTGTCCCACCGCGCCTACGTGATGGAGGTTGGTGGCGTCGTGATGGACGGCCCTTCGAAAGAGCTCATGGAAAGCAAGGACATACAAGAGTTCTACCTCGGCCAGAAGGAAGAAGGCGCACGTGAAAACCGGCGCTGGAAAAAGCAGAAGACTTGGAGGTGAGGGCATAATGAACCAGGTTTCACGCATAGAAAGCCAGCCCTTCGAGCCGGTGATCCACAAGATCGATGGCTGCGACACGATCCCGAAGCTGTTCCTCGAAAAGGTGAAACAACGCGGCGACCGGATCGCCATGCGCGAAAAGGACTTTGGTCTGTGGCAGACCTTTTCATGGAACGATTTTCACGACCGCGCCATGCGGATCGCACACGGTCTTTTGAAGCTCGGCCTGCAAAAGGGCGACGTCGTGTCGATCCTGTCGGACGACTGCAAGGAATGGGTTTGGGCCGACATGGGGATCATGCTGGCCGGCGGCACCGTCAACGGCATCTACCCGACCTACCAGCCGGACCAGCTGGGCTATGTGCTCAACGACAGCAGGACGCGGTTCCTGTTCGTCGAAAACGAAGAGCAGCTTGACAAGTATATCACCGTGCGCAGCGAGGTGCCGGAGGTCGAGGCCGTTTATTTCTTTGATGACAAGGGGCTGCGCACGTTTCGTGACGACCGGATCCAACCGATCGAGCACCTGTACGAAGAGGGTAAGCTGGCTTGGGGCGCCAATGAGGCGCTGGTCGAAGAGATCGCGGCACGGTCCGACCCGGAAGACCTGGCCATCCTGTGCTACACTTCCGGGACGACCGGAAAGCCGAAGGGTGCGATGATCCCGCAGCGCGCCCTGATCTATCAGATGACGTTGGCGCCGGAGTATTTCAAAGTCACGCAAGACGATGAACTCCTCACCTACTTGCCATTGTGTCATGTGGCGGAGCGGGTTTTTTCCTTATGCATGCACCAGGCGACAGGTGCGGTCATCAATTTCGCCGAGTCTCCGGAATCCGTTCCCAAGAACCTGCAAGAGCTTTCTCCGACGGTTATTTTCGGTGTGCCCCGGATCTGGGAAAAGTCCTACTCGCGGATCAACACGTTGATGAGCGAGGCGACATGGATCGGTCGCAAGACCTATCAGGCCGCGATGAGCGTCGGCATGCGTCGGGCCGAGAAACTGATTGCCGGGCGTGATCTGTCTTTTTGGGACAAGGTGGCGTTTGCCGCGGTGGACCGGCTGGTCTTTCACAACATCAAGCAGCTGATCGGTTTGGACCGTGCGACATTCCTGGCGTCGGGCGCAGCGCCCATCTCGGAAAGCCTGCTCAAATGGTATCTGAGCTTGGGTCTTTCGATCACCGAAGCGTACGGCCAGACCGAAACCAGCGGATTGGCGACCTTGACCCGCGCGGGGCAATACAAGCCCGGGAGCGTGGGCCCCGCCGTCCCCGGTTCCGAAGTGCGGCTGGCGGATAACGGCGAAATCCTGATCCGTACCGACGGTGCGTTCAAAGGCTACCTCAACCAGCCCGAGAAATCCGCCGAGACGATCGTGAACGGGTGGATTCACACGGGCGATGTCGGCCATCTCGACGAAGACGGCAACCTGAGCATTACGGACCGCATCAAGGACATCATCATCACCGCTGGCGGCAAGAACATCACGCCAAGCCAGATCGAAAACGAGCTCAAGTTTTCGCCGTACATCTCCGACAGCGTCGTGATTGGCGACAGGCGGAAATACCTGACGGTGCTGATCATGATCGACAAGGAAAATGTCGAGCACTACGCGCAGACCAACGCGATCCCGTTCACGGACTACCGCTCGCTTTGTGCGCGTCCCGAAGTGGTCGAACTGATCCGGGCCGAGATCGAAGCCGTGAACCGGAATTTCTCGCCCGTCGAACAGCTCAAGAAATTCCGGCTGATCGACGTGTTGCTGACCGCCGAGGACGAAGAGCTCACACCGACGATGAAGCTGAAACGCAGCTTCGTCAGCGAGAAGTACAGCGCACTCATCAACGACATGTACAGCGCTTAACCCCGCGGCCAGTAAGCCGCTCCATTCCGGGAGGAAGAAATGAAATTGAACACACTATTGACGGCTGCCTTCGCGCTGAGCCTGGGTAGCGCGGTATTGGCCGAGCCGCGGGGGGTCACGGATGACGAGATCCGGATCGGCTCCTACTCGGATTTGTCGGGTCCGGTCGCGGTCTGGGGGGTTCCCGCAACCAACGCGCAGCGCATGCGCTACGAAGAGGCAAACGAAGCGGGCGGCATTCATGGTCGAAAGATCACTTTCCTGGTCGAAGACATGCAGTACCAGGTGCCACTGGCCGTTCGCGCCGCGAACCGCCTACTCAACCGTGACAAGGTGTTTCTGATGGTGGGCAACCTCGGTACGCCACACAACAACGCCACGATGCCCAAGCAGTTGGACGCCGGGGTTCCGAACCTCTTTCCGTTGACGGCGGCGATCTCGATGTTCGACCCTGCGCACCCCCTGACGATGGGATATCTGACCAGCTATCGCGATCAGGCCGTGGGCGGGATGCGCTATCTCGTCGAAAAGACCGGAAAGAAACGCGTCTGCCTTCAGACCCAGGCCACGGATTACGGCAAGGAGGTCGAGGATGGGTTCAACAAGGCGGTCGATGAAATGGGGCTCGAGGTAACTTCCGTCGGAAGCCACAAAACCTCGGAAACCGAGTTCACCGGCGCGGTGACGAGCCTCAAGAATTCTGGCTGCGAAATCCTTGTCCTTGGCACGTTCGTGCGCGACACGATGCAGATTTATTCGGCGGTACGTGAAGCCGGCTGGGACATTCCCGTCCTCGCCAACATGGTGCCCCTGATCCCGCTGACGGCCCAAACCGAAGGGATGAATGGCCTTTACGTGGTCGCGCCTTTCGCTCTGCCCGATTTCAAGGATGCCGCTGATAGCAACCCCGAGGCATATGCCTGGTTCAACAAGTATGTCGAAACCTATGGGCAGGAACCGAACCCGCAGGCCTATATCGGCTATGTCATTGCGGACCTGACCGTCACCGCGATGGAAGCGGCAGGCAAGGACCTGACAGCCGAGGGCGTCATGGAGGCCATCGAAGGTATCTCGGGCTATCAGGATATCTTTGGCGGGCCGACCGTGTCCTACAGCAAGACCAAGCGCAGCGGAATGGACTCTCTGGTGCTGTCACAGGTGCAAGATGGCGCTTGGGTCGTTATACAGGAAGAACTTCCTTATTAAAATTTGGAGCACCCGAAACCCATCGGGCGCTGCCGAACCTCGGAGAAACCAATGTCTGCTTCACAGCCACGCACAATCGGCCAGGAATTTGAAGGCCAAAGGTCTTCGGCAGAGCCGGAAATCTTCACGATTTCCGAGATCGCGGAGCAGGTTGGCGTCAGCGAAAAGACGATACGCTTCTACGAGGAAAAGGGCCTGATCAAGCCTGCGCGATTTGGTGGTCAACGCGTGTTCACCCGCGCTGACCGGGGCCGCATCAGGATCATCGTGCGGTCCAGCCAGCAGATCGGGCTGACACTGCACCAGATCGGCAAATACCTCGAGGCTTATGATGCAAGTGCAAGCGAGGTGGAGGCGATCAAGACCCTGTATCGCTATACTTACGGGTTTCTGGAAGACTTCCAGAAACGGCGCGAGGCGCTGGACGAAGGGATCAAGGGGCTGGATCAGATCCTGACCTTTGCCGTCGAACGGCTGCGCGAGAATGGCGTGACGCAGGAAGAGTTCGAAGAGCTGGACCGCACCGCCGAGGCGCCCGCCCGAGCGCGCACGGGCCGGAAACCCAAGGGTTCGAAAAGCCCGAAGGGAGATGCCGATGGTTAAGGCACGCCAACACATGTGAACGGGCGCCGTCGCGGCGCCGTCAATCCAAATTCGAAACTGGGAGTTGGGCATATCATGACCCAAGAGGTATTTCTTTGCTCTGGAAAACGCACGCCGTTCGGAGATTTTGGTAAATCTTTGAAAGACTTGGAGGGAACAGACCTGTCGATCCACGCGGCCAGGGCCTGTCTCGAAGTCAATGCCGTCGACGCCGCGAAGGTTGACCACCTTGTTTGCGGGAACGTGATCCCGGTGGGTCAGGGCGGGCTTTTTTCCTCGCGCGTGATCGCATTGGGAACTGGCATGCGGGAGGACAGCCGCGCTTTGAACGTGTCGCGCGCCTGTGGGTCCGGTACGCAGGCGATCGTCTCGGCCGCCGAGCAGATCATCTCGGGGCACAGCAAGATCGCGTTGGCCGGCGGGTACGAGAACGCCTCGCGGGTGCCGTACATCCTGACAGGCAGCCGGTGGGGCATGAAACGCGGTGCGGGTGCGGTGATCGATATGATCGACTACGCCTATCGAGATCCGTTCGACCTCTCGCTTATGGGCGAGACCGCCGAGAACCTCACCAAAGATTTCGGCTACATCCGTGAAGAGATGGATGACTATGCGCTGACAAGCCAGCAACGCGCCGGTGCCGCGATCCGGTCGGGATTTCTCGCGCGTCAGATCGCGCCAATCGAGGTGCCGGAAAAACGTGGAAGCCGCTTGTTCGAAACGGATGAGTTTCCCCGGCCGACAGTCACCCCAGAAAAACTGGCCGGCTTGAAGCCCGCCTTCCGCGAAGGCGGCCAGGTGACCGCCGGGAACTCAAGCGGCCTGACAGACGGCGCGGCCTTTCTTTTGGTTTGCGACGCTGAAAGTGCCAAGGTTGAAAATCTCGCTCCCCGAGCGCGTCTGGTGGATTGGGAGATCGTTGGCGTCCCACCGCGCATCATGGGGTGTGGGCCCGTTCCCGCAATTGATCGCTTGCTCAAGCGCCGCGGGATGGAGGTCGATGATATCGACTATTTCGAAATCAACGAAGCCTTTGCCGTGGTGAACCTGCATGCCGAGAAGATGCTGGGTGTGCCACGGGACCGGACCAACCTGTATGGCGGCGGAATTTCCATCGGCCACCCGCCCGGCGCAACCGGTGTGCGTATGACGCTGACAGCATTCGATCACCTTGATGATACGGGTGGGCGCTACGCCATCATTTCGATGTGTCTCGGCGCCGGTCAGGGCATGGCTGTCCTGATCGAGCGGGTTTGATTTCCCTATGAAAACAGGGGGCGGAATAATGCTGGACAACGAGATTGCAACAATCGGAAAGGTCTTCCAGGACACTGCTGCACTGTACGCATCCCGGCCCTTGCTGATCATTCCGCCCAATCCGCAAAGGCGTTATGATCCCGCTGGGCGCACGATTGCCTATGCCGAGGCAGCCGAGGCGGTGGACAGGATCGCAGACGCGCTCCAATCGGCGGGATATGGGCACGGGCACCGAATTGCGGTCTTGCTTGAAAACCGGCCCGAGATGCTGCTGTTCAAGCTTGCCTTCAGTGCGCTGGGAATATCGTGGGTACCGATCAACCCTGATTACCGGCCAAGCGAAATCGCCTTTCTCCTGCAGGATTCAGGCGCGGATCTGGCGATTTGCTTTCCCGATCACAAGGAACTGATGACAGAGGGGATTGCTGGCAGCGGTCGTGTCGTCCCGCTGCATCTTTTGGACGGGGACGATACCTTTCCTGTGGCCGGGCGCGCCGCCCCGATCAAGGAGGAGGTCAGCCCGCAAAGCGAAGCCAGCCTGCTCTATACCTCGGGGACGACGGGCAAACCCAAGGGCTGCATACTCAGCCACGAATATGAGCTGGAAATGGGGGCATGGTACGCGTCGCGCGGCGGGTATCTGAGCTTTGACCCCGAAGGGGAACGGGTTTACTGCCCTCTCCCGCTATTTCACGTCAATGCCGCCATACTCTTGTTTTTCGGCATGATCCTGACCGGCGGGTGCCAAATCGTGCCCGAACGTTTCAGCAAGACCGTCTGGTGGCGCGAAATTCGCGAAACCGGCGCGACGGGGCTGCATTATCTGGGCGTGATCATTCCGGTATTGATGAACGATCCGCCCTAGGAACAGGATCGCGATCACAAGGTCCGCTGGGGCTTCGGTGCGGGCGTCGAGCCGTCATTGCACGCGGCATTCGAGGCGCGGTTCGGTTTCCCGCTGATCGAGGTCTGGGGAATGACCGAAATGTGCCGGGTACTGGCAAACTGCCATGAGCCGAGACGGGTGAACACGCGTGCGATGGGACGTCCTCAACCGGGTCTTGAGGTGCGCGTCGTGGATGAACAGGACCGTGACGTGCCGGTCGGGGATACCGGAGAGCTGCTGGTCCGTCATTCCGCCGAAACGCCAAGGAAAGGTGCGTTCTCGGGCTATCTCAACCTGCCCGAAGCAACCGAAAAGGCGTGGCGCGGCGGCTGGTTTCATACCGGCGACACCGTACGCCAGGATGACACCGGGATGCTTTTTTTCTTTGACCGCAAGAAGAACATCATTCGGCGGTCCGGCGAAAACATCGCTGCGGCCGAGATCGAAGCCTGCCTGCAAGGGCATGACACGGTGGCACAGGTCGCGGTCATCGCGATCGAGGACGAGTTGCGCGACGAGGAGGTCATGGCCTGCGTCGTCGCGCAACACGCGCAGGGCGATAAGGGGCAGGCAAAGGCACTGTTTGATCACGCGTATTCCGAACTCGCCTACTACAAGGCGCCGGGTTGGATCGTTTTCGTCGATGATCTGCCGGTGACGGGAACACAAAAAGTGCTCAAGCACATGATTTTCAAAGACGGCGAAGACCCGCGTCAATTGCCGCGCGCGCACGACCTTCGGGCCTTCAAGAAACGGAAGGCCCGACATCATGGATAAGCTCGCAACTGACGCCTGCGTTGTGCCGCGCAAACAGCACCTCTTCGATACGAAATCCAGGAGTCGCCATGACGGGATCGACTGAAAACGCGGTTTGCCTCTTTGATCGCGGCACGGCAGGGCAAACCACGAAACCCCGTGACATCGTGATCGAACGGTTGCGCGTGACGCTTTTCTCCGAAGCGATCGGCGAAACCAATTCCATTCACTTGCGCCGCGACGCAGCCCGGGCGGCAGGATACCCGGATGTCGTTGCTCCACCCACTTTCGGGACGGTGATCGACATGGCCGCCCTTCAGGACACGGCGCGAGACGGTGATCCGGATATCCACCAGCTGATCAAAGCGGATTTCCGATTTCTTTTGCATGGTGAGGAAAAATACACCTATCACGGCCCGATTTTTGCCGGCGATACCGTCACCCACCAGTCCACGGTCCTTGGGTTTTCCCAGGCTACGGGTGGCCGCATCGAAATAGCGCATCTTCAGACATCCATTGCGCATCCCGAACGGGGACTGCTCGTGGATAGCAGGCGGGCTCTCATTCACAATCTCAAAGGGCTTGCCAGTCGATGAGCCAGATCAAGACACCGCGAACGATTCAGGTTGGCGACACCATTGGAGATCTGGCCTTCGGTCCCGTGACCAGAACGATGCTCTGTCTCTATGCGGGCGCTTCACTGGACCATAACCCGATACATATCGACAGCGATTTTGCCAAAGAGGCCGGACAGGACGATGTGTTTGCCCATGGCATGCTGGGAATGGCCCAGTTTGGTCGACTGGTATCGAACTGGGCCTCCATCGAAGCACTGCAAAGCCTGTCCACACGCTTTACCGCAATCGTGCCCGTCGGCTCGAAACTGCGGTTCACCGGCAAGGTTGCCGCGCGCGCCGAGGCCGCTGGGAAGACAATCGTAATCCTGGATCTGGAAGCGTTCCTGGAGGGGGGGCTCAAGGCCTTTTCGGGGCGAGCAGAAGTTGTGGTCGAGGCCTAGTAGAAACCGTTTCAAATTAAAGGCAAGTCATGTGCTGGCCGTAGAACCGAAGGAAATATCATGGAAAGCCAGAGGCTAAAGGGAAAAACGGCATATGTTACCGGTGCGGGGCGCGGTATCGGCCGCGCCGTCGCGCTCAAGCTGGCCCGAGAGGGCGCCAATGTCGTGATCAACGACCTGGACGGCGAGCCGGCGAACGAAGTTGCAGGGGCGATATCTGGCCTTGGTGGCACAGCGCTTCCGGTCATAGGAAGCGTCACCGAGGAGGGATTTGCCGATCATTTCATCCAGCAAGGGCTGGATGCCTTTGGCGAGATCGACATTGTCGTCAATAACGCGGGCTATACGTGGGATACCTATCTCGCCAAAATGAGCGATGCGCAGTTCGACGCCATGATGGACGTGCATGTGAAAGCGCCGTTCAGGGTTTTGCGTGCGGCCGCGCCGCATATCCGCAAACGCGCCGAGGCGGAAGCAGCCCGCGGCGAAGAGGTTTTTCGCAAGGTCGTCAACGTGTCCTCGATCGCGGGGCTGGGGGGCAATCCCGGTCAGGCGAACTATGCCGCGGGCAAAGCGGCCGTTATCGGCCTGACCAAGACGCTTGCCAAGGAATGGGGGCGCCACAAGGTGAACGTGAATTGCGCCGCCTTCGGGTATATCGAAACCCGTCTGACCGAAGCACGAGAGGTCAAGGAACAGGTCGTCGTCGATGGTAACGCCATCGGGGTCGGAATACCCAAGGCCGCCGCCGAAGCATTCGGATCGCAGGTTCCGCTCGGGCGCGGCGGCACGCCCGAGGAGGCCGCGGACGGCGTCTACCTGCTGTGTGCGCCCGAGGCGAACTATGTCTCTGGTCAGGTTCTGGTCATCGGGGGTGGATTGCTGATTTGAGCAGTCAGAAACCGCGCGACGAACACCGCGAACCACGATTGCAGCCGAGTTGGCTTTGACTCTGAAATGCAGGGGAATTGGACCCTATGGTCGTTCTGAACAAGATTTACACCCGCACCGGTGACAAGGGCGATACCGCACTGGGCAATGGTCAGCGTGTGGCCAAGAATGCCGCCCGCGTGAACGCTTATGGCACGGTCGATGAAACGAACGCGACGCTGGCCCTGGCCCGTTTGTACGCCACCGGGGATATGGATGCCGGGCTGGAACGGATACAGAATGACCTGTTCGATCTGGGCGCCGATCTTTGCCGGCCCGACATTGCCAAGGATCCAGAGGCGGAATACCCGCCCCTGCGCATCGCGGAAACGCAGGTTACCCGGCTGGAAACCGAAATCGACGCGATGAACAAGGCGCTGTCGCCTTTGCGCAGCTTCATCCTGCCGGGCGGGTCGGCACTGGCCGCGCACCTGCACCTGGGCCGCACGGTGTCGCGTCGGGCGGAACGGCTGGCCGTCGAACTTGCGCAGATCGAAGACGTCAACCCGCTTGCCGTCAAATACCTGAACCGCCTTAGCGACTGGCTGTTCGTCGCTGCGCGCGTTGCCAATGACAACGGCAACCAAGACGTGTTGTGGGTTCCCGGCGCCAATCGGTGAGTTCGTTTGCGATCAGCCCCATCGGTGCATGATAACGCGGAGCTTTCGCAAGGATTATCGATCGTCCATCTGGCGGTCCGCCAATGACAGGGCGGGTTCGGCAATCATATCCGCGACAGTGTCGGCGTCAGATGGCAGCGATGGCGCGGTGATCAAGCAACCTTCGAGATACGGGACCAGCAGGCAGATCATCCGCGCACGGGTCGCCTTGTCGGGCGAGACCTGTATCGCGCAGCCGAACAGCTTTTCCGTGAAGCACCGGTAATGCTCCATGCGGCATTGGTGGAAAACTGCATTGCGGTTCGAAAGAGCCCAAAGCTCGCGAAAGGTTCGGCAGTGTGGAGGCAGGCCTTCCCCATGGGTAAGACCGGCGCAGATGATGTAGCGCAGGCGCGCGGTAACGTCGTCAGGACGTCATCCCATGTTTTGAATTAGTACTGCACATTGCTCAGCATCATAACCGCGATCAAACGCTAAACACGGCGGTCTCGACTTCCGGGAGAGCGCTTAGTTTTTTAGTTCGGACCGCGATCGTATTTCGTCCGGAGCGCAACCAAACCATCTGTGGCAGGCTCGCGTGAACGCGCTGGGGTTCCGATAGCCGAGACGCTTTGCAATTTCGTTGAATGGCATCTCACGGTCACTGACCCACTTCGAGGCGAGGCGTGATTTCGCGGCGTCGACCAGAGCGGTGCAATTCGTTCCGCGCTCCGCAAGCGACCGTTGGAATGCCTTCGGATGCAGTCCGAGAAACTTTGCAAAACCGTCACTGCCCGGCCAAGAGGCGTAGTCCAAAGTATCAAACAATTGGCTTAAATCCACGGCCGCGTCAGACAGATGCAAATCTGGTTTATTGCCGTAATCAGGTCGTTTGATCCGTTCCATCAGCCAAGAGGATGGAAAGGTGATACCGAGACCCCAAGCATCACTCTCTTTGACTTGCGCTTCCGGGATCAAGCGGCTTGGAATGGCCTTTGGGTCAAAGACTGCGGCTTCAACTGACGCGCTTTTCCACGTTGATCCGATCAGACGTCCAAACATTTGCACCCAGGACGCAAGGTCCCATGCGTCGGCCTGACCCGGGGGATGAGATGCCATCACGAAACGTCGCCCGGACAACTGTGCCTTGTGACCTTCTACAGTAAGGCGGTACCGCATGGACTCCTGCACATGTTCAGTGAACTGTAGCCACGCGAGGAGCATGTCTCCAAGACTGGGGCGCTCTCCCAGTGAGAGCGGCATGGCGAACCCGCTACTCCAGTCGTATTGCTCTCCCAGTTCTGCACAAAGAAATCTGTTTCCAGAGAGTTCAGCTGCACGGCTTGAGGCCAGATAAACAGAAGCGCAGGGTATCGGCGTGCTCGGCCCTTGCAGAACTTCTGTGCGAAGTAATGAACCGCGCAGAATTTCACTGCTGTCAGCACCCAAGCATGCCGCGCGTTCTACGACCTTCGACAGGAATACCGACTCCATGGTTGGAATGCTCATAGGACTCTTCGGCATAGATGTTCGCTTATCATTTCAAGACTGAGGCGCATCTGTTTGTCCTGAGGTGGCAATGCAAAACACTTCGAAACGTTGCTAAGATTTTGTGGGAACGCAAATCAAAAGTGGGGTGGGGATGCCGATGTGTGCCAAGAACAATCGCAAGCGGATAGCAGGCAAGTTGCCCTCAAGCGTCGCCGCGCTTGCCATTTTCGGACTGAGTGCTCAGGCCGCTATGGCGCAGGAAGAGAGCTTCCCGATTCTGTTCACCAACGTCCACGTCTTTGACGGCGTGAACGAACAACGGATCGAGAATGCCAACGTGCTGGTCGTGGACAACCTGATCGCCGAGGTGTCCGCTGAACCTCTCGCGGCAGCTAACGCGCAGATCATTGACGGTGGTGGGCGGACTTTAATGCCCGGACTGATTGATGCGCATGTGCATATGACTGTCACCGAGCCCGTTGCGGACTTGAGAGACAATTTTGATTGGATGTATTGGGGGGCGGTCTCCACAATTGAAGCCGAAAAGATGCTTCTGCGGGGCTTCACGACCGTGCGCGATGCCGGTGGTCCGGCGATCGGGCTGCACAAGGCCATCGAGCGCGGCAAGGCTGTTGGTCCGCGCATTTACGCATCCGGCCCGGTCATTTCTCAGACATCGGGACATGGAGAACATCGCGTCTACACCGAACCCCACCCGAATTTCATGGGAGCGCAACCGTCGTTCTTCAATCAGCACCTGGAGTTTCTGGCCGATGGCGTGCCGGAAACTCTGCGTACGACCCGCGAAGCCCTGCGTCTTGGCGCTGTTCAGATCAAGGTGATGGCTGGCGGCGGCGTGTCCTCTCAGGTTGATCCGTTACACACCGTTCAGGGGCTTCCGGAAGAGCTTGAGGCATCCGTGCGGGCCGCCGCTGATTGGGGCACCTATGTGATGGTTCACGCCTATGCAGACGAGTCCATCGTGCGGTCGATTGAAGCGGGCGTGATCAGTATTGAACACGGCCAACTGATGACCGAAGTCGGGGCTCAGGCCATAAAGGATGCGGATGCATGGATTGTGCCATTCTATTCTCTTTTGGGTCTCGATGAGCAAACCGCGATCAAGGCACTTGGACCTGCGTCAGGCGAGAAGTTCCTCAGCGTTCAAGCCGGAGCGCGCAACCAGATGCGGCTGATCAAGGATTTCGGGATCAAGAATGTTGCGTTCTCGACCGACATTATTGGCGACCCGGTCGCCCTCACCAGGCAAAACGATGAGTTCAAGTATCGCCTCGAAGTCTGGACAAGCCATGAGATCCTGCAACAGGCAACGTCCAAAGCAGCCGAACTCCTGGCGCTTTCCGGCGAACTCAATCCCTACAAAGCAGGGCCGCTTGGGGTGATCCAAGAAGGCGCTTACGCCGACCTGCTTTTGGTCGAAGGCAACCCTGTCGAAGATGTGGAATTGCTGGTCGATTACGAGGCCAACATCGATCTGATCATGAAAGACGGTGTGATCTACAAGAATACACTCAATTGAGTGTCGCGCGGGGTGAATTTCCCTCGGCACCCCGCGCACCCCTGTGACGCGTATTGGAGAACCGGAATATGAAACTGGCATCTACAGTGATCACCCTCGTCAGCATTATCACGCTGGGGGCTGGAGGTGCCTTGGCCCAAGACGCTCTGCCGAAGACCCTGTTTACCAACGTCCATGTTTTCGATGGCGTCAACGAACAACGGATCGAAAATGCAAGCGTTCTGGTCGAAGGCAACCTGATCAAGACCGTATCCACCGATCCCATCGATGCGCCGGATGCCATCGTCATTGATGGCGGTGGGCGCACGTTGATGCCCGGCCTTATCGACAGTCACACGCACCTTTATGCAACCGGGGTTTTCCAGACTTTTGCCGGATTGCAGGCAGCGAAATGGGACCAGATCGGTGCCGTAGCCGCTGAAAACGCGCGCGACTATCTATTCGATGGTTACACCACAGTTCGGGATACAGGCGGCATGGGGGCCGGCCTGAAGGAACTGATCGATCAGGGGACGGTTGACGGTCCACGAATCTATGCGGCCGGTGCGGCCATCGGGCCGTCGTCCGGTCACGGCGACTGGCGCAATCCGGTTCAGCGAACGTTCAACATGGGTTCCAATGACGTCGGCAACACGCTCAACCTCTCTTACATCGCCGACGGCGTAGAGGAAGTGCGCAAGGCCTCGCGTTTGAATTTCGCGCATGGTGCTCATTTCCTCAAGCTCATGGCCGGTGGCGGCGTCTCCTCTGAGCTCGACCCGTTGTGGTCGGTTGCCTACAGAGTCGACGAAATCGCAGCCGCGGTTGAGGCCGCCTCATTCTTTGACACCTATGCGACCGTTCATGCCTACACGGATGAAACCGTAAACATGGCGCTGGATGCGGGAGTTAAGTCCATAGAGCACGGTCAAATGGTTACCGAGGAAACAGTGAAGCGTATTGCCGATGAGGGAATTTTTTGGGCGATCAATGTCGCCGGTTTGGACCCGCAGCTCTTGAGTCACCCCAATTACGCACAACCAACAGTGAAGCCAAAGCTGGAGGCATATCTGGACGGATCTGAAAACCTTGTCGAATATGTAAAAAAGTACAGGCCCAAGATCGTCCACAACGTCGATACGGTTCTTTCGACGATCAGTTTCGGGCGGGCGCATCGGGATTTCGAGAAATACTACTTTGCTGAATTGTTTGGCAACCACGCCTTTCTTGTCGCAGCGACATCTACCGGCGGAGAACTGGCTCAGCTTACGGGTAAACGAAACCCCTATCCCAATAAACTCGGGGTGATCGAGGCAGGTGCTTATGCGGACATCTTGGTCGTCGATGGAAATCCTCTGGAAGACTTGTCGGTGCTGGGTGCCAATCCCGAATGGTTCGACGCACCGCCACGTGATCGCGGTTTCGAAACGATCCGGATGATCATGAAGGACGGCGTAATCTACAAGAATACACTCGATTGAGTGTTGCGCTGGGTAAGCTTGCCTCGGCCCCCGGATCAACCTCATGACGCGGATTGGAGAACCGAAACATGAAACTGAGAACCAAAGTGATGGCATTCGTCAGTGTTGTTACACTGGCGGCCGGAGGTGCGCTTGCTCAGGACTCCCTGCCGCAAACCTTGTTTACAAACGTCCATGTTTTTGACGGCATCAACGAACAGCGGATCGAAAATGCAAGCGTTCTGGTCGAAGGCAACCTGATCAAGACCGTGTCCACCGATGCCATCGAAGCGCCAGATGCCACCGTCATCGACGGCGGCGGTCGCACATTGATGCCCGGCCTGATCGACAGTCATACGCATTTCCTGTTCCAGCTTCCCGGCGGTGTCGCCGCGGCAGAGCAAACGCATTGGCAATACATCGGTGCTATGGCGACATACGCCGCGAAAGAACACTTGTACAATGGTTTCACAACCGTTCGCGAAGCGGGTGGTGGTGCCGTCGGACCCGGGTTCAAGAAAGCCATTGATGAAGGTTACATCGAAGGTCCACGCGTTTACCCCTCTGGCGCATGGATTGGTCAGACATCCGGCCACCAGGATTTTGTGACCTACGGTCAGTTCGACCAAAGCGAAAGCAATCTGTACCGCCTTGGTATCTCGATAAATGCAGATGGTGCGGATCAGGTGACTGCGGCGGTGCGCAAGAACCTGTCGCTCGGCGCCTCTCAGATCAAGATCATGGTGTCGGGGGGCGTGTCATCTCTGAAAGACCCCCTGCACTCATCTCAAATGACCGAGGAAGAAATCCGTGCTGCCGTAGACGCCGCGGCGGCATGGGACACGTATGTAATGGTGCACGTATATAACGACTATGACATTCAGCGCGCGCTGAACAACGGCGTCTTGTCCATCGAGCATGGTCAGTTTCTCACCGACGAAACAGCAAAACTGGCTATTGAAAAGGGCGCGTTCATTGTGACGAACCTTGCCGGTAGCACTCAGGAGGTTTTGACGCACCCGCTTTATGGAACTGAAGGGTCACCGATTTACGTAAAAACCAAGCAGTTTCTGGATGGAGTTGCGAATTTCAAAACCGTCCTGAACGACAATCCAGAATTGAAAGTAGTTTTCCAAACGGATCTCGTGTTTACACTTGGTTACGATCTGCGGCGTGGCATCGACTTTGAAAAGTGGACGCTGGCTGATTTTGTGGGCAACCTTCGGGCGCTGCGTGCCATGACATCAACCGCCGGCGAACTGATGGCACTGACTGGCAAGCAAAACCCGTATCCCAAAAAGCTGGGGGTGATTGAGGAGGATGCTTATGCCGATATTTTGCTGGTCGACGGGAACCCACTCGAAGACATTACCGTCATTGGCGCAAATCCAGAGTGGTTCAACGCGCCAGAACGTGAAGAAGTAGAAACGATCCGCCTGATCATGAAGGACGGTGTAATTTACAAGAATACACTCAATTGAGTGTAGCACGGGAGGAAATGACCCGGGCACCCCGCGCACTTTTTCCATACCTGAAGTGAAGAAGTTGAAATGTGGATATGTATTCACTCTCGATCAAAGCAATAGTTGTTTGGGAGGCACTTTGACTGGCTCCTGTTGCGATTGCCTGAATCCTCCAGAAAAACAGCGCATGGCAGCATCGCTCCAAAATAAAATACCGAAGACGCAAACGACGCGCAAAGCAAGAAATTGACTATGCAAACAAAGATCCTCCGCATCATTGCCGCGAATACCCTTTGCTCGATGGCGTTGTCATTTTCTCCAGTCGTCGCCGAAGAAAAACGTGCGGTTGGCGTTGAGCCACTTCTCTTCGAGGGCGTCGTGCGCCCGAACCGTGAGGCAGAGTTGTCGCCGCTGGTGGATAATGCAGTAACAGAGATACATTTTCGCGCCGGTCAGTATGTAGAGGAAGGAGACTTACTTTTCGAGTTCGGTAAACGCGCGCCGGCGATTGAATTAAGGCTGGCTGAGACAGCTTTGAAGGATGCCAAGGCTCAACTGCGCCTTGTCGAGGCGGATTTGCAACGAAAGTCGCAACTATTCCTGAAAGAACTGATTTCGGATGCCGAGTTGCAATTTATACAAGCGCAACGAGATATATCCGAGGTCGCGGTAGAACGTGCGGAACTAATCTACGATGGCGCAGAACTTGCTTACGGTTTCACAGAAATTAGAGCGCCGTTTTCCGGTGTCATAAGTGAGCCTTTTGTAAAACTGTTCAAATACCTGGATACTGGTCGAAACCGTGATCAGACACTTGCGTTTCTCGCGGACATCGACCCTGTCCATGTGGTCGTAATAGTACCTTACGAGCAGTTTCTCGCGCGACGTTCAATTTTAGCAACAGACGAAGAGGGATTTGCAGCTCTGGAACTGAGTTTGCTGTTACCCAACGGGGATGACTACCCGCACAAAGGCCGATACTTCGGTGGGGCTTTTAGCATTGACGAAGAAACTCAAACTCTTGAGGTTCTGGCGGAGTTTCCAAACCCGGATTTGGTACTTCGTCCGGGCGCAAAGGTAACTGTAGTGTCGAGGTTTGTCGAATGATGTTAATCAGAAGCCGCTGGAACTGGATACGATTTTGCCAAAGCGTCACTAACCATTGGAGAACTGTAATGGATATCCAGAAAAGAGGAGTTTTCGCGTTTTTTGGAATGGTGTTGCTTTTGTCATCGCAGTCAGTCACGGCGGATGAAGAGCGTAGTCGATACTATTTGGGTGTTGGCGAACCGTCTGCCGAAGCATGGATAATTATGATCGACAATCCCACCGACCGAGAAAAGGAGATGGGTGCTGCGTTGGCCGCAATAGGCGGCGAGATGATCAGTTATTTTTGGGGCCTGGCTGACGGAAAAAACTACATCACCGTCCGGCTGCCGGACGACCCCGGGATGATCCAAGCCATGTACTTGTCGAGGCTAAGTCAGGGTGTCCTTAGAGACTATAGATTTATCGAACTGATGACGAGCTCTGACATGGTCGAGGCGCTGAAACGAGTGCCGGATTTGACGACACCGATTGAATGAGCATGGCCATTCGGCAACCAAAAGCTCCGACGAAAGAGAGAATCTGAGATGCGACGTTTCCTGATCACTATCGCGATCCTTATTGGATTTTCGCCTCTTTCCGCTGAAGAAAATCAAATCGATTGGTCCGATCTCATCGATGAAAGTGCCCAATCCTTTGAGGATCCTTTCCGAGACCTGAGCTACGATCAGATTGATGACCTTCGCCGTATTGTTCGACTGCAAACTGCGTTAGACGGCGGAAGTCCGTCGGCGAAAGCAGGAACTGAGCTTCAGCAAGTCAAAGCATCACTTTCATCCCAAGGTTTAGACGCCGATTGGCTGATATCGCAACGCTGGATTGTAGCTGAAAAAAGAGAGCTGGCAGATGCGGCAGGAAACCCAGCCTATGACGGCGAGACAGTCAAACTTGGCGGTTTTGCCATTTCTGCGCCTCCGGCTGAAGATGGCACAGCGATGGCCTATCTCGTTCCCGAGCGGGGCATGTGTAGTCACGTTCCGCCGCCGCCGCCAAATCAGATGGTGCGCTTGCGCCTGACCAATGGCTGGCAACCGGCCATGATCCATGAGCCTGTCGTGGTGACTGGCCGAATTGACATCGACCCTTCGGAGAGGCGAATGGTGGTCGTGGACGGGTTTGTTCCTATGCGTGCCACTTTCTCGATGGATGTGGTCCAGGTCGAAACCTTTGGTCGCAAAACTGAAGTGCAGTCAGTCGCGACCAACGATCGGTCTGTAGGTGTCGCAAAAAATCAGAGAGATACGCCGCGAACTTCGGTGTTAGGCCAATGATTATTGGTTGGTCATACCAGTTCTGCGCTTCGCAACAGCTCTGCCCCTCGCAGCGATAGTGGCCATCGTACTGGCAATGGGTTTCAAGATGAACAGATCGACCAGGGATTTGAAGCGGTTTGGCTTAACGCTGCTGGTCTTGCTGTTGGCCGTAATGATGTCGACCGGTGTCCCTGCGCAGACATCTGCAGTCGTCACGTGGGACACGCTGGTTCCGGGACAGATTGGAGAGGCAAGTGAACAAGCGGATCGACACATTCGAACGGGCGGGGCGTCGCTGAGTGGTTCGAGTGCACCGATCCCGGCTATCAATCCCTTCGATCCGCTGGCGACGGGAAGCGTAGTTGTCGAAGAGTGGGAAGAGACTGCCTACGACGTCGCGTCGAACATCTTGGACACTCGGATCACGATCGACGGATATGTCCTGCCCCTCACAATGGAGAACGGGCGCGTGGTCGACTTTCTGCTGGTGCCTTGGGTCGGGGCCTGTATCCACACTCCGGCACCGCCGCCCAACCAGATCATTCATGTTTCCTATCCGGAAGGGCTCACCCTTGAGCGGGAATTCGACGCGGTCCGCCTAACGGGCACGCTCAAACACGAACCGGCCGACCGCAGTCTCTTCCTGGTCGACGGGCGCCGGAATGTTCCCGCATCGTACGCACTGGCCGAGGCGACTCTTGGCGGTCAGCCCGGAAAGGTGATCGCATCTTCCGTAAGCGACGTGCCCCTCGCGGCACGCGCACAGATCTGGATCAGCACCCTCTTTACCGACAGCATGACGGCGTTCGGCAAAAACGGATCTTGGAACGCGCTCGTCTTTGCGCTCCTCATTTCCTTTGGCTACGGCGCCTTGCACACGCTGGGCCCCGGTCACGGCAAGGCGGTTATTGTGTCCTATTTCGTCGGAAGCGGCGGCAGTCTGACGCGCGGCCTGAAGATGGGCACGCGCATCGCGGTGTTCCATGTTCTGTCATCCGTCGTGTTGGTCTTTCTGCTGGACTTCGCCGTGCGTCAGACGACAGGTGCCGCGCCCTCGGATTACCGCGCGATCCGTTTGGGAAGTTATGCACTCATCGTTCTGATTGGCGCCTTCATGCTGTGGCAGGCTCTGGCATCGGTTCGAGCGCGAAAAAGCGCATCAACGGTCGATTGCCAAGCCCACGCGCATGGTCATACGCATGAGGCTCATGGCCATACCGGCTGTGCCGCCTGCAGCGCGGCGTCAGGTCCAAAAGGCAGCGGATGGGTCGCGGCGGCCATTGGGATTGTGCCTTGTACTGGCGCTCTGCTGGTCATGCTCTTCGGCTTGGCTAACGATCTCGTGGGGCCGGCCATCGCCATGGTTGTGGCCATCTCACTGGGTATGGCAGCCTCGATGTCAGCCATCGGGATCGCTGCCCTTTGGGGGCGCGGCTGGGCAGAGCGCCGGTTCGGTTCCAACGATGCCAAGCGTGTGCAGTTCGAGACTGGCGCACGGTTGGCTGGTGCGACCTGCGTTCTGATCATCGGCTTATTGCTGTTTTGGATGACGTTTTCAGGCGAAAACAACCTCGCTGTTCGCGGGACCGCACTGGCGGAGCAGTCATCCTTCAAAAAAGATTCCGATGGAGAAAGTTAATGTCACGGCATTTTACTTGGTTGTTCCCTCGGCTCTGGCGATATGTCGCTCACGAAACTGATGATCACGCAGTTCGGCTTTCGCGCGGACGTCCATTTCGCTGCGACCGGAGCTTGCGTCATCGCGCCCGACTGGCTGGGTTTCGGCAAGTCCGACAAGCCGGTCCACGACGATGCCAGTTCGTTCCACTTTCATAGCAACTACAATTGATCCCGATCTCGCAACTCGATCTGAAGAACATAATGCTCATGGTACAGGATTGGGCGGGTTCCGAGATGTCGGAAGCTGGCGACTCGCTGTTCGTCATAGGAACGTGCAGCATGCCACAGGCGTTTCGCAGGTCGCAGCGAAATCCGACGCTGCAGCGGCCCAGGCTGCACCCTACGTCAGCGGTCGGGTCCAAAAGAACTTCGATCACTCACGGCAAAAGCATACCTCGAAGCATGAAGAAGAACATCGCAGCAAGAATTGCCGCGAGGGGGACGGTGATCACCCACGCGGCGGCTATGCGCAGAAGTAGGTTGCGCTTGACCAGTTCAACCCGATGGACACGACGAAGCCCCCGGCGTTCCCGTTTGGCGAGTAGTCTGTCCTTGGCAGCTTGTGCCTTCATCCGGCGAAGCATTTCGCCTTTCGTAGTAACGTCCGCAGCTTCGAAACGTGCAAGGAAGCCCTCAACAGCCTCTGGGTCGTGATCTGCGTGATGCTCGCGGATTTCGGCAAGCATTCTTGCGTAGCTCGACTTGATGTATTCCCGCAGGAAGCCAACGCCGAAGACACCACCAACCGCGATATGGGTCGAACTGACGGGAAGTCCCAATTGTGACGCGATGATTACTGTGATGGCTGCAGCCATGGCAATGCAAAAGGCGCGCATCTTGTCGAGTTCCGTGATCTCACTCCCGACTGTTCTGATGAGCTTTGGCCCGTAAAGAGCCAATCCCAACGAGATACCCACGGCACCTACGGCCATGACCCAAAGCGGGATGCCGGCCTTCGTGGAAATGCCGCCTGAAACGATGGCTTCGTTGATACCAGCCAGTGGCCCTACTGCGTTGGCAACGTCATTCGCCCCGTGGGCGAAGCTCAGAAGGGCGGCAGCACAGATCAATGGGATGGTAAAGAGTTCGTTGACGCTGGACTTGTCGTTCTCAAGCGTCGAGGTCATATTCGCAATATGAGGCCGCATGACCAAGTAGACCGCCAAGGCGAGTATTGCTCCAATCAGGACGGCCAGAGGAAATGGGACCGCAACGATCTTTTTGACGCCCTTGAGCATCAGGTAGGTTGCAAAAGCCCACGCCATGATAGCAACCAGAACAGGCACCATTCGGTTCGCGGAATCCAGCACATCCCTTTGATAGGTGATCGTGTGCTTGATCAGGTACAGAAAGGCAGCTGCGATCAATCCGCCCAACACCGGTGAGATAATCCAGCTTGCTGCGATCTGGCCGACGACAGACCAGTCCGCAACGCTCCAGCCGGCCGCTGCGATACCCGCGCCAAGAACGCCGCCCACGATGGAATGTGTCGTTGATACCGGTGCGCCGATGGCGGTTGCGAAGTTGAGCCATACCGCCGCTGCCAGAAGCGCGGCGATCATCAACCAAATGAAGGTGTCCCGATCGGCGACCAAATCAGGATCGATTATGCCGCTCTTGATGGTTCCGACAACGTCGCCTCCGGCAATCAGCGCGCCGCCAGCCTCGAAAAAGGCTGCTATTATAATCGCACCAGTCAGAGTAATGGCATGAGACCCCACTGCGGGGCCAACGTTGTTTGCCACATCGTTCGCACCGATGTTCATCGCCATGTAACCGCCGATCATTGCGGCAACGACAAGAAGAGTTCCGTCAACCCCGCCATCTATGCGTACAATGGCGAACAGCATGATCCCGACGATGAAAATCAACGCGGTCCCAAACCGAAAAAGTTCTCCCCGGTTCCGTTGAACGACGGACTCGACGGTTTCCGTTCTCATCAAGACGCAGTCCTCCCTTGCTGCTTCGATGGCTGATGGCATGATCACGCATTGAGCAGAATCGCAAATGACGCAGGTCAAGGACGACACATATTAAGATCAATATGTCTCCATGGCGTCATTGAACGAGATGAGGTTGTCCGCTGAAAGATAGGTCGGATCAGATACGAGCATGGACCGGAGGCCGCCCGTTGCCAAAGCAAGGGGCGGAGCCGGGGACCGGGGGCCGACAATGAGCCGCTATGCCCTTCCGGTTGCCATCGGCGCCATTCTTTTGGCCTTTTGGTTCAGCCCCGAAGTGCAGGAAATCGCGGCTGGCGTCGCGATTTTCTTGTTTGGCATGCTCATGCTCGAGGATGGGTTCAAGCTTTTTGGCGGCGGTACGTTGGAGCGGGTGCTGGAAGGGGCGACGCGGTCGACGCCCAAGGCGCTGACATTCGGGATCATTTCGACGACCTTTCTGCAATCCAGCTCGCTTGTCTCGATAATCACCATTTCGTTTTTGAGCGCCGGGCTGATTTCCTTGATCGGCGGGGTCGGCATCATTTTCGGTTCCAATATCGGAACGACCACCGGCGCGTGGCTAGTGGCTGGGCTGGGACTCAAGATCAACATCGCGGCCTACGCAATGCCAATGATTGCCGTGAGCATCATATTGGTGTTCCAGAAATCGAAGCTTTTGCGGGGGGCCGGTTACGCGCTTGCCGGCCTCGGATTTCTGTTTCTCGGCATCCACTACATGAAAACAGGTTTCGAGGCGGTCCAGGATCACATCGACCTGACTAGGTTCGCTCTGCCCGGTTTGATCGGGCTGGTGGTCTATTCCGTGATCGGCGCGGTGGCGACTGTCATCATGCAATCCAGCCATGCCACGATGGTTCTGATCCTCACCGCCCTTGCGGCGGGCCAGATCAGTTACGACAACGCGCTTGCGCTGGCGATTGGTTCGAACGTCGGCACCACGATCACGGCGATCATCGGCGCGATCGGTGCGAACTTTCAGGGCAGGCGCCTGGCGCTTGCTCATCTCATCTTCAACCTGTCGACCGCCATTGTCGCCCTTGCCTTGATCTCGCCGCTGCGCGAAGCCGTGGACTGGATCAGTGCGAGTATCGGGATCGCAGCCGACGATTTCGCGATGAAACTGGCCGTCTTTCATACGATATTCAACGTGCTTGGTGTCGCCATGATGCTGCCATTGCTGACAAGGCTGGTCGCATTCCTCGAACGCCGCATCCCTGAACCCCTGCCGGATGTAAGCCGCCCCCGTTTCCTGAACGAGGCTGTCGACGATTTCCCGCAGACGCTTGAGATTGCTCTCAGAAAAGAGGTTCTTCACCTTTATGACAATGCTGTCGGTCTGATCCTGCACGGTCTGAACCTCCACCGCGAAGACATTTTTTCGACCGATGATATCGCGGGGACAGTGCGCCGAAGCCGGACACCCATCGAGTTCGACATCGACGAGGGCTATGAGCATCACGTGAAAACGCTTTACTCGGCGATTGTAGAGTTCGCGACCCGTGCCGGCGACAAGCATCTCACCCGGGATACAGCCAACTCGATTTACGCCTTGCGCGATATCTCGAGCGATGTGGTTCAGGCGGTGAAGTCGGTCAAACACCTGCGAAAGAACATCCTGCGCTACACGACGCATCCACAAGGGTCCGTTACCGATCTTTACGACGGGTTGCGCACCGAGATCGCCCGGATCACCGCCGAGATCCACGAACTGGGCCTTGCCGCGCCCGAAGACCGAAGTGTTCTGTGGCTCGATCAGGAGAGGGTCGAAGTCGAAGATGCGGCACGTTCGACGACGGATCGGGTCGATGCCCTGATCCGAAGCGGAGGTCTGAGCGCCACTGCGGCAACCTCGTTTCTGAACGACGCCGGATATGCGCACAGTGCCATGCGCGACCTGATCGATGCGGCGCGCGGTTACTACAGGGAACGCGACGACGCCATTGCCGAGGTCGAACAGATCCTCTCGCTTGAAGAGGACGAACTGATCGAACCCCAGGCCGGCGTGGAACATACCGATGACCTGCGGGCGGAGGAAAACCGTCACCGGGTCGTCATGAAAAAGGACTAGGGTGGAATGCAACCGAGAGCATCGGAGATCCACAGATGGGCCTGAAGAAGCTTGCTGTGAAACTGGCCGACTACAACGAGCGCCTCGAAAGTGGCAAGGCGAGCAAGATCAAGCCCGCCCATGTCCGGAAAGTGCTTGAGAGGCTTCGAAAGAAGTCCGCCGAGCTGGAAGCGGAGATTGACTCTGCGAGGTCAACGGACAAACGAACCCGGCTGGAAAGAAAGCTGGAAGTCGCCCGTGCCCAGGAAAAACGTGCCGAGTGGCTGTTGAAGGAGCTCGGATAAACGTCTGTCGCGGTTCGACTGGTTGTTCTCCGGCGCAAAGCCCCAGACAGGCCTACCGTTAGGCGATCCAAGGTGCATCAGTGCTTGGGTTGATTGATCCCTTGGGGCTTTCTTTGGGGTGGCGCTGCATTGCGCTTCAGATGCTTTGCGGGGTCGTGTCGCTTGGCAGGTGCGAACGCCCGCGGCAGAGCGCGTTACCCGCGACCAAATGCACGGCAGGCGGTCGGGAGAGCGATTGGGGATGCCAACCGGGGCGAGTTTCGGGTAACCCGGCGGCATGGATATCGTCGTCGTCACCACTGTCATCGCATCGCTGTTCTTCGTGATCGGCGCGGCCGAGCCGTTGGCGGACCGGCTGCGGCTGCCGTACAGCGTGATCCTGGCGGTTCTGGGCATCCTGATCGGCGTGGGGGCTGCGTTCTTTCTGGCGACCGATCTGACCGACGCGCTGAATCCCGTGGCCAGTGCGATACTTGGCCTGCCGATCCGGTCCAACGTCTTTATCTACGTCTTCCTGCCGACGTTGTTGTTCCAGGCCACGATCGGCATGAACCTGCGGCGGATGCTGGACGACTGGGTGCCGATCCTGGTGCTGGCGGTCGTCGCGGTGGTGGTGGCGACGCTCAGCGTGGGCTATGCGCTTTACTGGGCCAGCGCCTTGCCACTGGTGGCCTGCCTTCTGATCGGGTCCATCGTCTCGACCACTGATCCCTCGGCGGTGGTGTCGATCTTTCGATCCATCTCGGCCCCGCGGCGGCTGGCACGCATCATCGAGGGCGAAAGCCTGCTCAACGACGCCGCGGCCATCGCGTTGTTCGGCCTGTTCATGGGCTATGTCATGCTGGGCGTGCCCGATCCTGAACTGGGCGACGCGCTGTCGCGCTTTCCGGTTCTGATCGTGGGAGGCGCCATTACCGGCTGGGTCGCGGCGCGGGTGGCGGTCTGGATCATGGCGCTGTTCAACCGGTTCGCGATGGCGCAGATCTCGATCTCGGTCGCGCTGCCCTACCTGGCATTCGTTCTGGCGGAACAAACCGTCGGCGCCTCGGGTGTGATCGCCGTGGTGGCGGCGGGGCTGACGCTGAACCTGACCGGGCCGGGGCGGATGCCACCGCAGGCCTGGGCGTACCTTCGAGAGGTGTGGGACCTGTTGGCGCATTGGGCCGGGGCGTTGATCTTTATCCTTGCTGCGCTGTTGATCCCCCGCCTGTTGGAGGAGGTTCGCCTGTCCGATATCGGCCTGATCGGTGTCGTTGTTCTGGCAGCCATAGCCGCACGCAGCGTGATCCTGTTCGTGCTGCTGCCGCTTATGGCTCGGCTGCGGGTTTCACCGCCGGTGGAACGACCCTATCGCGTCGCGATCCTGTGGGGTGGTCTGCGCGGGGCGGTCACGCTGGCGCTGGCCCTGGCAGTGACCGAGAGTTTCCGTGTCCCGGTCGAGGTCAAGCGCGTGGTGGGCATTCTTGCCACCGGCTTTACCCTGTTCACGCTGATCGTGCAGGGGACCACGCTGCGCCGGGTCATCGGCTGGCTGGGCCTGGATCGTCTGTCGCCCCTGGACGAGGCACTGTCGCGCCAGGTGGTGGCCGTCGCGCTTCAGACCGTGCGCGAGGACGTGTCGCGCACCACCGAGAATTACGAGCTGACGCGCGAGATCGTCCGCTCGGAGGCAAAGCGTTTTGCCGAGCGGCTGGACGTGTCCGTCAAGAGCGCCGAGGACAGCGAGGACATCCTGGACCGTGACCGTATCACGCTGGGCCTGATCGCGCTGGCAGGTCACGAACGCGATACCGTACTGGCCCGCGTGCGCGAACGCACGGTCTCGGCGCGCATGTCCGAACGGCTGTTGTCGGATGCCGACCGGTTGATCGAAGGAGCGCGCAGCGGTGGACGCAGCGGATACCAGCGTGCGGCGCGGGGCATCGTGGCTTATGGCCGGGGCTTCCGCTTGGCGGTTGCACTGCATAACAGGCTGCGCGTGTCGCTTCCTCTGGCGCGGATGACGGCCGACCGGTTCGAGCACTTGCTTTCGCAGCGCCTGATCCTGCGCGATCTCGGTGCCTTTATCGACGGACGTATCCGGCGCATCCACGGCCGTCGGGTGGCCGATCTGCTGCATGAATTGCTGGCCCGACGGACCGAAGCGGTCGAAACCGCGCTCGAAGGGTTGCGCCTGCAATATCCCGGCTATGCCGAAGAGCTGGAGCGCCGCTTTATTCGGCGTACCGCCCTGCGGCTGGAGGAGCGCGAATACGACACCATGCGCGAGGACGGGTTGATCGGGGCCGAGGTGCATACCGCCCTGATGGAGGGTCTGTCGCGGCGCCGCGCAGGGGCCGAAGACCGTCCCCGACTGGATATCGCGCTGCGCCGGGACGAGTTGATCCGGGAATTTCCCTTTTTTGCCAACCTCGATGCTGGGGCGCTGCGGCGGCTGGGGCGGGCGCTCAAGACGCGTTACGTCAATCCCGGCGATGTGATCCTGTCGCGCGATGGCGTGGGCAAGCGCGTGTTCTTCATCGCGTCGGGGGCGGTGGAGCTGGAAAGCGCGGGGCAAAGCTGGCTTCTTGGTCGGGGCGAGATGTTCGGGCAGATGGCGATCCTGATGCGCAGCCCCCGCCGGGTAGAGGTGCGCGCAATTGCACCTACCACGTTGCTGATCCTTGACGAAGACAGGTTCCGCCGTCTGTTGCGCCGAAGTGAGCCGATCCGGCAGGCCGTCCGCGAAAGCGCCAAAAAGCGCGGGATTGACCCCGATGCGCTGCTATCCGACAGCCCGCTCTCCGATACGGAGACGTCGGGTTGAAGTCGACAGATTGCTCTTGCGGCTCGCGGTCATGTCCGGCGCTCTTTAACTTGCGCTGTTTATGACCGCGCAAGTGCCGTTGATTTGCTAAGATCGCCCTGCGCGGCGTGTGCCGGCGCTCAGAACCCGATTGCCTGGCCATCCTTGCGTGGATCCGAGCCCGCCGCATAACCACCGCCCGGCAGGCGCTGGACCAGTTGTGCGCCGCCAAAGCCGAACGCGTTGTCCGGTGCCTCGACCTGCACCTTGTGGCCCATGGCGCGCAGCCCTTCGATCGCGCCGAGGTCAGGTTCGCACGCGATGTCGAGACCCGAGATCATCCGCCAGCGCGGCGCGTCGGCGGCAACCTGTACGTCCTGATCCCAAAGCTGCGTTCTGAGCAGAAGTTGCAGATGGCCCTGGGCCTGGATCGGACCGCCCATCATGCCATAGGCCATCAACGGCTGGTCGCCTTTCATGATGAAGCCCGGAATGATCGTGTGGAATGGCCGCTTGCCCGGGGCCACGCGGTTCGGGTGACCCTCTTCCAATGTGAAACCTGCACCACGGTTCTGCATCGAGATGCCGGTGCCCGGAACCACCACGCCCGAGCCGAACCCCATGTAATTTGACTGGATGAAGCTGACCATCATGCCCGATGCGTCGGCAGCACTCAGCAGCACCGTACCGCCGCGTTTCGGGGCGCCGGGGCCATGATCCTGCGCGCGGGCCGGGTCGATCAGCGTGGCGCGCGACCGCAGGTAGCCGGGGTCCAGCAGCGCGGTCTCTGGCACATCGGACATATGGTTTCGATCCGCGACGAAACGGTGAAGATCGGCATAGGCGAGCTTGATCGCCTCGATCTGAAGATGGATCGCCGCGACATCGTCCGGCCCGTGGTCGCGGATGTCGGTATGGTCCAGCATCCCCAGCGCCATCAACGCGGCAATGCCCTGTCCATTGGGCGGGATCTCATGAAGGGTGACGTCGTCAAAGCCCTGGCTGACCGTCCCGCACCAGTCGTTCTGGTGCGCGGCAAGGTCCTCGACCGTCATCGCGCCGCCATGGGCCTCAGCGAATGCAGCGATCTCTTCTGCGATCTCGCCCTCGTAAAAGGCGCGGCCCCCGGTTTCGGCGATGGCGCGCAGCGTCCGGGCGGCACCGGGGTTTCGGAACCTTTCGCCAGCGCGGGGCGCGCGCCCGCGGGGCATGAAGGTTTCGGCAAATCCGGGCTGGTCCTTCAGTGTCTCGGCCCCTTTCTCCCACAATGCGGCGATCACCGGGGAGACGGGAAAGCCCTCTTCGGCGTAACGGATCGCCGGGGCCAGCAGGGTCGCAAGGTCGAGCGAACCGAACCGGGTCGACAGGTCTACCCAAGCGCTGACGGCACCGGGCACGGTGACACTGTCCCAGCCGCGACGTGGCATCCCGTCCGGGAAGCGTTCGGCCGTCCATGCCGCCGGCGCGCGGCCCGAGGCGTTGAGGCCGTGCAACTGGCTGCCGTCCCAGAGAATGCAGAACGCGTCCGAGCCAAGCCCATTGCCGGTCGGTTCGACGATGGTCAGTGCCGCGGCTGTGGCAATGGCGGCATCGACGGCATTGCCGCCGCGCCGCAACATCTCCAGCCCGGCCTGTGCGGCAAGGGGCTGAGACGTCGCCACGACATTGTCGGCCAGAACGGCGGAACGGCGCGAGGGATAGACGGGTTCGTATCTGAGCGTCATGCGGCTCTCCTGTCCGGGCAATTGTATTCGTCCACACGGATGTATACAGAATTGATCGCGTTGACCACCAGCGGAAAGGACACGCGATGAAGGCGGAAGTCGTGATTATCGGGGCAGGGGTGGTCGGTGCCCATGCTGCTTTCCAGCTTGCCGAACGCGGGGTGACGGGTGTGCTGGTCGACCCCGGCCCTCCCGGCGGTGAGCAGGCGGCGAGTTACGGCAACGCGGCGTGGCTTTCTTCGCATTCGGTTCTGCCGCCAGCCTCGCCGGGTGTGTGGCGACAGGTGCCCGGCTGGCTGGCCGATCCGATGGGGCCGCTGCGCATAAGGCCCGGCCACCTGCCGCGCGCAGCAGGGTGGCTGTGGCGCTATCTCGCTTCGGCCTCGACCGAAGAGAAGCTGCGCAAGACCGCGGCAGCCCTGCGCACATTGCTGGCCGCAGCGCCGCAGCGCCATGCCGAGGTGGCCGGGCGGGCGGGCCTGCCCGACCTGATAGATGCGAATTCGGGGTTGATGCATGTCTATCCCGATCGCTCCGGCTTCGAGGCTGAGGCGTTGGCCTGGCGCATCCGGTCTGAGTTGGGGATAGTCCATGAGGAAATCGAAGGCGCGGAACTGGCGCAGCGCCAGCCTGACCTTGCGCCCGGTTACCGGTTTGGCATCTTTGTGCCGGAGGCGGGCCAATGCTTGAACCCCGGTGCCTATTGCGCGGGATTGATTGCCCATTCCATTGCGCGGGGTTGGAGACATGTCGCGGCGCGCGCGACAGGGTTTCATGAAAAGGCGGGTCGCCTCGTTGCCGTACGCACCACTCAGGGCGACATCGCCTGCGACGCGGCGGTGATCGCCAGCGGCGCACGGTCAGCCGCGCTGGCCCGTCAGTCCGGGGATCGGGTGCCGCTGGAGGCTGAGCGGGGCTATCACGTCATGGTCGAGGGGGGCGGCAACCTGCCGGGGCCGCGCAGCTCGATCATGGTGGGGGATCGCAAGGTCGTCATCAGTCGCTTGGAAAATGGCATCCGAGTTGCCGGTCAGGTCGAGATCGCGGACGTCGATGCAGCACCCGACTGGCGGCGGGCCGAGATCCTGCGCAAACATCTCGCCGAGGTTTTTCCCGGGCTCGACGTGGGTGAGGCAAGGGTCTGGCTGGGCTCGCGCCCCTCTACGCCCGACGGGCTGCCGGTGATCGGGCAGGCACGGCTTGGGGGTGTGATCCACGCCTTTGGTCATGGCCATGTCGGTCTTGTCGGGTCGGCGCGGACGGGCGAGTTGGTCGCCCAGCTGGTGACCGGAGAGGCACCGGGGATCGACCTTGCGCCCTTTGCCGCCGCGCGCTTCGCTTAGGTGCGCTCGAACACCCAGCATCCGCGCCCAAGGGCGGGGGCAAAAGGCAGGGCGAGTGTGCCGTCGTCCAGCATCCGCGCGCCGGACCGGTCGCGGAACGGTGCAAGGTCGCCGACCACAATGCGCAGCGCGACAAGGCAGGATTGGCCCGGATCGACCACCGTACCGACAAGGTGCGTTGCAGTGGCCTCGGGCAGGATCTCGAGCGCACCCCGATCCAGATCAATCAGCAGCCCGTCGCCATTCGGGGTCGCCGGTCGATTCAGGACGCGGGAAAACCGTGCCGCAGTTTCCTCGGGATCGGGCGTCGAGACGATCATCGATCGGAGGGCGATGGCCCCGTTGGGATGCCGGACCCAGCGGTCTTGCCACATCGCGGGGACGCTGTGATGCGTGACGATCTGCACCCGGCCCTCTGTCATGGTTCCGGCAGCAAGACGTGCGACCGTAAAGGCAACATTGCCGGGGCCGGTTTCGGTGTCGATCTCGCGTGAAAAATGGACCAGCGGGCGCATGTCAACCCCGCGAGCGGACAATGCGGCATGTTCGGCGGCGGCATCGGCACTGCCGAAGGCGGCGAGGTGCAAGCCGGCCCGACGCTCCAGCGCGGCCCGGAATTCCAGCCCAAGCGGTGTATCGGCGGTATGCGCAAGAAACTCGAGGTAACCTTCGGACAGCATGACGCAGATGTTGCCTGTACCGGTCAGACGCATTTCGCCCGTGTCCGGATCGGGCTGCACCTGCGCCGACCATGGCGTCACCATAAAGCCCAGTTCTGCCAGCGCGATGCGCGCGGCCTCGGGGTCGGTAACGAAACTGCCGCTATGGTCCAGCGTTATCGATCCGGGACCAGGGATATTTGCGGCATTCATGGGCAGTCTCCTGTGTGTTTGGGCAGTCTTTGACACGGCTCTATCGAAAACCGTTGCATTGCACTCTTTAATGTATAGCATGTTGTATACAAATTGAGCCACCCGCTACGGAGACCGCAAAGAACGGTCAGGCATCGCCCGCACGGGCGGATCCACGCGGCCCAACAGACAGAGAGAGGATCATCATGACCATCCGAAACAGCATTCGTGCAGGTATCGCTGGACTGGCCCTGGCCGCCACCGCTGCCGTTACCGCCGGTGCACAGGACTATCCGGCCAAGGATATCACCCACATCATGCCGTGGAGCGCGGGTGGCGGGACCGACACGGTGATGCGCACCTTTCTGCAATATGCCGAGGAACCGCTCGGCGTGGGTATTCGTACCCAGAACGTGACGGGCGCGCAATCCGGCGTCGGCACGTTGCGGCTGATGAAATCGCGGCCCGACGGCTACACGATCGGATCCCTCACATGGGACAGCATGATCACCGTGCCCTACAAGAACCTGGTGCCGGGCTACGACATGTCGCAGCTCAGCTACCTTGCCAATGTCACGCTGTATCCGACGGTTCTGGCGGTGAACGCCGATACCGGTTGGGAAACGCTGGATGATTTCATCGCCGCGGCCAAGGAGGCACCGGGCGATGTCACCATCTCGAACTCTGGCATCGCGGGAATCTGGCATCTTCATGCGCTCGACATGGCCGACCAGATTGGGGTCGAGTTGAACCACGTACCCTTCCCCAACGGATCCGCCGAGCAGCGCGAGGCCCTGATTTCGGGCGAGAACGACGCTGGCAGCCTCAGCTATGCCACAGTGGCCGGTGCCCATGACGCGGGGCAGGTCAACGTGCTTGCCGTCATGGGTGACAAGCGTGACCCCAGCCTGCCCGATGTGCCGACCTTCAAGGAACTTGGGTATGACGTCGTTTGGGGCGGAATGCGCGTGCTGGCCGTTCCGGCAGACACGCCCGATGACATCAAGCAGACGCTGACCGAGGGGTTCAAGGCCGCATTCGACAACCCCGAGTTCCAGGAGAAGGCCAGCGCCACGGGCATGAACGCCTATTGGATGGACGGGGCGGAAACCGAAGCCTTCGTTCAGAAGACGCGCGAACGTGCGACCGCGATGCTCGACAAGCTCAAGGCGGACGGCGTCATCGGCGAGTGAGTTTGCCCGTCTTGCAGCAAGTTCGACCCGGCTGCGCAAAGCAGTCGGGTCGACGTATCACTGACCCCTGACAACAAGAAGGCCGCCTCGTGACGATGAACCGCCAGGTCGTTTTCGCCCTTTTCATTCTCGTTCTCGACCTGGGCTATCTTGTTCAGGCGCTGGAATTGCCGCTGCCATTCGAGCGGGGTGAACCCGGACCTTCGTTCCTGCCGCTGATCCTTGTCGCGCTCCTCGCCATCGGGGCGCTTGGCGTCATGATCGAAGCGTTGCGCGGCGGGCTTGACGGCGAAGAACGCGAGGCTGATTTCGCGATGCGCAGCGTTGCGCTGATCGTCCTGACCGGGGGTTTCATCGCAGCCTTCGAACTGCTCGGATACTGGGGCGCGACGGTTCTATATACCTTTGCCGTCGGCTGGTTATTCGAACAAGAACGCATTGGCCCGGTCAAGGCTCTGGGTACATCGGCCCTGATCGCGGCTGGCGTTACCGGGGTGGGCTGGCTGTTCTTCGTACAGCTCTTCGATCTGTTTCTGCCGCAGGGGATGTTCTGATGTTCGGTGAAATCCTTGGCGGGTTCGGCGCGCTGGCAAATGTCGAGACCTTTCTCTACCTCGTCGGCGGCTTTGTCATGGGGCTGGTCTTCGGCGCGATTCCGGGGCTGACGGCGACGCTGGCCATCGCCCTTTTGCTGCCGTTCACCTTTGCGATGGAACTGACCAACGCGCTCGTCATGGTAATGTCGATCTTCATGGCCGGCATCTATGCGGGTAGCGTGACGGGTATCACGGTGAATATTCCCGGGGCGGCCTCGGGCGCGATCACCACGATGGAGGGCCATGCGCTGATGAAGCGCGGCCATGGGGCCAAGGCGTTGAGCCTCGATGCGCTGGCTTCCTCGATCGGTGGCGTGATCGGCGCGGCCGTGCTGATGTTCGTGGCCATCCCGATGAGCGAGTTTGCCCTGCTGTTTCGGACCCCGGACAAGTTCGCGCTGGTCTTCATGGCGGTGGTGACGGTGGTGATCGTCGCCAAGGGGTCGATCTGGAAAAGCCTCGTCACCGTTACGCTGGGGCTGATGATCTCGACCGTCGGCTTCGACAACATGGTGGCACAGGGGCGGTTCGATTTCGGCAGCGCCAACCTGATCGAAGGGGTGCAGCTGTTGCCCGCGGTGATCGGCCTGTTCGCGATCTGCGAATTGCTTCTGCAAGGCGGCGCGCCCAAGCGAGGAGCGCTCGACGCGCCGGAGTTCAAGGTCGGGCATCGTGACTTCGTTCCGAAATGGTCCGAAATCCGCGAGATCGGGTTCCTGACCTACGCGAAAAGCTCGGTCATCGGCGTGTTGATCGGGATGCTGCCCGGTGGGGGTGCCTCGATGGCATCTTTCGTCGCCTATGCCGAGGCCAAGCGCGTCAGCCGCAAACCCGAGGAATACGGTTCCGGCTCGCACGAGGGGCTGGCCGCGGCTGAATCGGCCAATAACGCGATGTGCGGCGGGGCCGTCGTGCCGTTGTTGACGCTGGGAATTCCGGGCGACTCGGTGACGGCGATCATCTTTGGCGTGCTGCTCATTCACGGTCTGGTGCCGGGGCCGGGCCTGTTGACGAACGAGATGGCGACGATCGCACCGATGTTTGCCGCGCTGATGGTGGCTGCGGTCTTTGTCTTTCTGTCTGTGCTGGTTTTTGGCCCCTATTACATCTGGCTGGCACGGATGAACCGGGGCGTCCTATATGCGTTCATCGCCATGATCGCGATGGTTGGCACCTATGCCTCGACCTATTCGGTGTTCCAGATGTGGATGGCGCTGGCGATCGGTGTTTTTGCCTGGGCGCTAAGGTTGATGTCCTATCCGCTGGTACCGATGCTGATGGGGATCATCCTTGGTCCCTACCTCGAGCTCTACCTGCGCCGCGCACTCATCACCTCGGACGGTGATGTCATGACGTTTTTCGCGAGCCCGATCAGTATCGGCCTGTACGTGATGACAGGGGTGTTCATTTATTTCCTGCGCATCCGCGCGCCGAAGTTCGACTGAGGCAAGGCCGGTATTGCGCGTAGAGTGTTTCGGTCGGTTGGCCGGATGAAGCTTACGGTCGCGTCCTAGTGGTCTGGCTATTGTCCGAGATTCATCATCGGCTTGACCTTTCAGCCGGGAAGCTCGTCGATCCTTGCGATCGAGGCCAGGTCGTTGTCCCAATTCGCCCGGCTGGAACAGCAGATATGCGCGTTGGGTCGTATGTCGATCGGGCTGTCGATAGACCCTGCCGGCACCACGAGCAAACCAACTTCCGGCTGGCAAACTGGCAGTGCGGATCCGCAGCTTGCGCAAAAGCTCTTCATGTGGCGTGAACCCGAGAGCCGGAACGTCTTGATGCTTTGCTCGCCTGATACCCAGGTGAGGCTGGCAGTAGACGAAAACAAGCTTGCAGAATGGGCCGAACCGCTGTCCTTGCGGCAGCGGGAGCAGTGGCACAGAAAAAAGGCCTCGAACTCTCCCGATATGCGGAATTTCACAGCGCCACAAAGGCATTGCCCGGTGGTCGGATTGTCGTCCATTGATCCTCCTCTCGACAAGCAAGCCCCTGTCGCCAGTCGAACGCGTCTTTATTGACCTCATGTATCCGTGTGTCGGATCACGGTCAAAAAGGGCTCGATCCTCTCATTGCGGCCGCATCCAGCCTCCGCAGTGTCACCTGTCGGGACTGACGGGCATTCGGAAAAGAAAAGCCCCGGCACGCGGGCCGGGGCAGGGGGAGTGTTTCGGTATGCGGGCGGCTCAGCCCATCCAGCGGCGCACGGGTGCGTTGGCCTCTTCCAGCGGCTGGCAGATCACGTCGACGAGGGTGGGGCCGTCATGTTCCACGGCTTCCTTCAGCACGGATTGCAGCTGTGCCGGGTCTTCGACGCGCCAGGATTTCACACCATAGGCGGCGGCGACGGCGGCCTGGTCGACGCGGCCGAAGTCGACGTTGTAGTAGCGCGATCCCTTGTCGGCCATCTGGCTGGCCTTGATCCAGCCGAAATTCGAATTCGAGAAAACCACGAAGGTGATCGGCGCACGGCAGCGGCACACGGTTTCCAGCTCCCCCACCGTGAAGCCGAAGGAACCGTCGCCCATCAACGCCACCGTCTTTGACGCTGGCCTCCCGTGCCAGGCGCCCAACGAGGCCGCCATCGCATATCCAAGGGCGCCATGCGCGCGGTTGGTAATGAAATAGCGCCCGGCCAGCTGTTGCTGGTAATAAGCCGAGTAATAGGGGCAGGAGGTGCCGGGGTCGGACACCACCGTGGCATCCGGCGGCAGCACCTTCATCAGGTCGGCGATGATGCGTTCGGGGCGGATCGGGCGGTTTTCTTCGGCGGCGATGCGGTCGAAGATCTCGAACTTGCGCCGCTTGATGTCGGCCACGGCTGCGGCACCCCCGAAGGTTCCCGCGCCCTGGTTTCGGCGGTCGAGTTCGGCATTGACCATGGCCAGTGACATCGACAGGTCTCCGACGACTCCCACCTCGGTGGGCAGGTTGGCCCCGATCACCATGGGGTCGACGTCGAAATGCACGATGCGGGTGCCGACGCTGGGCGCCTCCCACCGGGCCGTGGTGGTGGAACCTGCGCGACATCCCATGAACACGATCAGGTCCGCGGCCTGCATCATCTCCCATGTCTCGTCCGTGCCGCCGTTGGAGCCGACGACACCAAGCGCGTTGGGATGGGTGTCGGCCAGCGCGCCCTGGCCCGAGATCGAGGTCGCCACCGCGATATCGAGCCGGGTGGCGATCCGCTCAAGCGCGTTCATTGCGCCGGCGACAACTACACCGCCGCCACAGACGATGAGGGGGGATTTCGCCGACAGGATCGCATCGACAGCCGCGCGGACGGATCCCTCGTCAGGGCCGGTCGGATAGGCCGGGTAGGTGGACAGGCGCTGATCGGCCCAGATATCCTCGGGGTCGACCGGGTGATACTGAATGTCATAGGGCAGGCCGAGATGGGCCGAGCCGGGGCGCGCGGTCGTCATCGCTCGGAATGCCGCGCGGACCATGCGCGGAATGTGATCGGCCTGCTTGATGACGGTGTTCCACTTGGTCAAAGGCCGCATCAATGCGTCCTGATCGACCTCGGTCAGGGGAAATTTTCCGTACGTCCCGACCGAAATATCGGTGGTGATCGCCAGCATCGCATAAGAGCTTTCGGATGCTTCGATCAATCCGGGAAGGATATAGGTCGCCCCGCCACCCGACGGCCCTTCGCAAACACCGGGGCGACCGGTCACGCGCGAGTATCCGTCGGCCATATAGCCTGCACTGCGCTCATCTCGTGTCAGGACATGGTTAATATCGTGATCGAGCAGATGCAGTGCGTCGTAGAATGGCAGCGTAGTGTCGCCACACAGGCCGAAGATATGCGAGACGCCGTGCGCCTCGAGCATCCGCACCATCGCCTCGGCGCCGTTGAGCTTGTTCTGCATGGGTCCCCCTTTGGGCGCGATATCGGGACAACCGATAATAGCCGAAAGAACATTGAATGCTTAAATGTATACAATGATGTCGGCAGTGACGCAATGCCCTGCTGCACGATCATTCAGAGGGTCAGGCCGCCATTCACGTGAATGCTCTGCCCGGTGACGTAGCCTGCCGGTTCGGACAGCAGGAAGGCAGACATGGCGGCGACTTCGTCGGGTGTGCCCAACCGCTCCATCGGGATCGTTCCGGTCACCTCGGCCCATTGTTCGGGCGTCAGCGAGGACGGCGTGCCCGGATCCTTTGCCACGAAGCCCGGCACCACCGCGTTCACGGTGATTCCACGCGGTGCGAGATTGGCCGCGAAAACGCGTACCTGCGCCTCGAGCGCGGCCTTGGCCGGGGCGGTGGGAGCATAGGAGTGAGTTTTCGTCCGATGCGCACCGAACGCGCTGACGCACAGCATGCGACCGCGTCCCTCAGCCAGTTTCGGCGCGGTCAAGGCAGCCAGCGTCTGAAAGGCTACCGGCATCGCATTCAGGGCCGCGCGCAGGGCATCGGTATCGGCATGATCGAGCCTCCCTAGACGGGCATACCCTGCAGCAAAGGCAAAGCCTGTCAGCCCCCCCGGCGGCAGGGTGTTGAGCCAGTCGCCAACACGTTCGGCCAACGCGGCCTCCTCGGTCCGGCCCAACAGGCTGTTAACCGTGGCCCCGGCCTCCCGGCACGTGTTTTCGACGCGGGCGAGCCTTTCGGCATTGCTGCCGGTATGCAGCATCAACTCCACCCCGGGTCCGGCAAGAGTCCGGGCCAGTGCGGCCCCGATGCCCGATCCCGAGCCGATGATCAGGTAGCGCTCCATCCGTTCAGCTTGTGTCGCGGGTGTAGACATGGCCATAGGCGGACTTGATGGCGGCCATGATATCCTCGTTGCGGTGCAGTATGTGGTTTCTCATCGCGGCCATCGCGGCAGTCTCGTCACGGGCGCGCAGATGCCCGAGTATCTCAAGGTGCTGGGCTTGCGTGCGGTCGCGACGCCCCTCCATCGCGATCCAGCGGACAAGGTGTACCCGGTCGTTGAGATTGGTGAGGGTTTGCCGCAACACGGCGTTGCGGGCCATTTGCGCGATAGCGTCGTGAAAGCCGATGTCGAGTTCCATCAGGCGATCAACCGAAGCGTCCGGCGATTCCGCCATGCTCGCCTCGAGGAAATCGGACAGGCTATCCAGCTCGGCGTCTTCGGCGCGTGTGCAGGCCAGTCGCACGATGGCGCATTCGATCTCTTGCCGGGCTTCGAACAGGTCAAAGATCACCGCAGGTTCCAGCCCCGGCACGGAAAAGCCGCGGCCCCGGTCGATCAGCAACCCTTCGGCGGCCAGACGGTTCAACGCCTCCCGCAGGGGCGTGCGGCTGATCTCGAGATCGCTGGCCAGCAACACCTCGTTGATCTTCTGGTTTGGCAGGAACTTGAACCGCAGCAATTGCTCGCGGAGCTGGGAATAGGCACGCTGCGAGGTCGAGGGCGTGGGCCGAATCCTTTTGCTGTCTTGTGCGGTCGCCATGCGCTGTCCTCTTCCTGTATTTGAATATGTATGCGTTCTGTCAGGGGAAGGCGTCAAGCTTGCGGGGCGTCATGCATCAGGCGGCTGTTCAAGCAGGGCGGTGAGCGTGGTGACATCCGGTGCGTCGTGCAAACCCTGGACTGCGCGTATCAGCGCAGCTTGTCGTTCTGGGGAGTAGACGGTGCCGGTGACCTCGGCGAACTTGTCGTCAAGCACGCTTTGGGGCAGTGGCTCTTCGGGGTAGCCGCGCGCGATCTTTCCAGTCGCCGAAACCTGCCGGCCGTCCGTCAATGTCAGCGTGACGTCGCCCATGTAGAAATCGGGAAAGGCATCGTTGAACGCCCCCGTGTCGCGGATCACTGTGGCAGCGTTGGCAAGACGGGCGACCTCGGGCTCGGTCTTGCGTCGATCCGTGAACAGGTCGAGAAAGGACAGCCGCCCCATCGCAGCGCGCACGGGCAGAATGTACTGTGCCGAATGACCCTTGAGGGGGTTGTCGTCGACGCAATGCGCGCCCGCTTCGGCAAAGCGCAGCGAAAGGCCGTCGATCTGCTCCGATTTCAGGTCATGGTCTTCGATCAGTCGCACCAGCGCATCCAGCGCAGGATGCAGGAAGGAAACACAAGGGTAAGGCTTGATCGCAAGCTCCATCACGCCATCCCAGACCTCACCCAACCCGTGGGTAAGGTGCCCCGGATCGGCCACGCCGCTATAGGCGTCGAGCACGACATGTCCGCCGTCAAAGATACGGTCAGGCGCGCCGAACCCCTGCTTGGCCAACATGGCCGACATCACCCCGTTGCGCGCGGCCAGTCCCATCTGAAAGGGGCGGGCATCCTCGCGCGGGTCGTCCTGCCACGCCAGCAAGCCGCTGGTTTGCAGCGCGGCAAGCCCAAGGGCGCGCGCAGTCTGCTCAGGCTCGAGCCGCAGCAGAAAGGCCGAGGCGGCGGCGGCCCCGAAACTACCCGCGATGGCCGAGGGGTGAAAACCGCGCGCATAAAGCTCACGCGGGTTCATCGCCATCGAGACGCGGCAGGTGATCTCGCATCCCAGCGCCACGGCGGCGAGCGCATCGGCCCCGCTGCGCCCGTGGGTTTCGCACAGGGCAAGCGCGGTCGGGATCATCACGGCGACCGGGTGGAGGATCGCCTCGGGGTGGTGAGGTTCGAAATCGGCGGCATAGCCAAGCGTTCCGTTGGCCAGCGCTGCGGTGACCGGGTCCGTCTTGCGGCCCCTCCCGATCAGGGTCGCCTGGCCATTTCCACCGACCGCTTCGGCAAAGGCACCAATGCCTTGCGCGGCGGTCACGTCAGAGTGGGTCGCCGCGCAGAGCACACCGAGACCATCACTGGTAAGCACGCGGGTATAGGCCATCACGTCTTCAGGCAGGACCTGCGGGCTGAAATCCGCGATAAATCTGGCAAGCTGGTCGGTGATCGGGGCACGCGCGGTCATCAGGGCCTCCTGTCCGGTCTCGTTTCATGTTGCATGAATAAATGTATACATGCAAGAATACATATTGACCCAAAAGGGTGATTTCACGCGGAAGGATTGTCATGGCCAAACCGAAACGGATCATTCTGGGTGGCTTCGGCAATATAGGACGCCAGCTTGCGCGACGCTTGGGCGGCGGTGCAGATCCCGATCTGAGCATCGCGGCCATCGTCGCGCGGGACAAGGACAAGGCCGCGCGGGCGGCGGAGGAATTGGGCCTCGACGTGCCGATTATCACCTCTGCCGAGGCGCCCGGCTTTGACGCGATCCTGGTGGAGTGTTCGACCTATGACGGCTTCCGCGACGTGGTGGAGCCGACCTTGCGCGCCGGTGGCCATGTCGTGGCGGTCAGCGTTGGCGCGCTGGCCAAGAATCTGGACCTGATCGACATCGCCCAAGACAGCGACGCCGTTTTACAGATCGCGGGCGGCACCCTGCCGGGGATCGACATCATCCGCGCGGCGGCCGAGGACGAGATTGACGAGGTCCTGTTGACCTCGCACATCAACCCGGCCTCTTTCGCGCATGAACCCTATGTGAAGGAACACGGTATCGACCTCGATGCCGCTGCCGCCGGACCTGTCGAGGTTTTCGAGGGCAGCGCGCGCGAGGCGGCGGGGTACTTTCCGCGCCATTTCAACGTCGCGGTGACGCTCGGGCTGGCGGGGATCGGGCTGGACCGGACACGGGTGCGCATTCGCGCCGACGGAACCTTGCCCGGCGCGCGACACCGGTTGACGGTCAAGGCGCGCGCGGTCGAGCTGGACATGGAATCGCAGAACTTCCCCTCGCCCGACAACAATCGCACCAGCATGGTTGTCGCGCTGAGCATCCTGGCCGCGTTGCGCCACGATACCGCAACGCTGCGCATCGGCAGTTGACCGTGGCCGAGCGAGCAGAAGCACGCATCGCGCGATGGTCAGTGGTCCGCCAAGCGCACTTTCGCAAATGGGTGACTGGCGATCATGACCTGTATGGGTCACGGGAGCGGCGGCACCAAACCGCCGTTTCCGTGGATCATTGACCGGCATCTCCACGCGGTGGCGGTGTCCAGCCGCGCTCGGAACGGTCGTGATTTTCGGCGCGATCGGTACTCATCAGGTCGAACAGGGTCTGCTGGTGGGCGCGCATGGTATCGACATAGTTGCGTGATACGCCCTCTGCATTCCAGGCATCGCGCAGGTTGTTGAGCGACTGGAAATCATGTGCGCGGAACTTGCGCCGGGCGGTTTCCGCGCGGAACGGATGATACCCCATCTCGACAAGAGCGTCGCGGCCCATGGCAAGCGCCGCCTCAAAGGTTTCTCGCTGCGCAAGATGCGCGCCCGCATTTTCCAACTCGTAGACATGATGTCGGTCATGGGCCCGGGCGTGGATGCGCACATGCGGGTAGGCATGCGCCACATGCGCCACCAGCTGTGTCTGCTTCTCGCGATCATCCAGTGCCGCAACGAACAGGTCAGCCTCTTCCAGCCCCGCGCCGTGCAGCAGGTCGGGCCTCAGTGCATCGCCGTAAAAGGCCCGAAAGCCGATGCGCGACAGGTTCTCGATCGTTTCGGGGTCATGGTCCAGAACCGTCACCGTGTGGCCGTTCGTCATCAGAAGGCGCGTGACGATCTGCCCAACCCGGCCCATGCCCGCAATAATGACACTCCCTTGCTGGTCTACCGTGTCAGCCGGCCGGTCCGAGGTCGAAACTGAGCGCGGCGCAAGGACCTTTTCGTAGAGGATGAAGGTCAGGGGCGTCAGGACCATCGTCAGCGCGACAACCAGCGTCATCGGTTTCACGATGTCGGGCTGCAACACCCCGGCACTGCTGGCAAAGCCGAAAAGCACAAAGGCGAATTCACCTGCCTGGGCAAGTCCGAGGGTAAAGAGCCAGCGATCAGCGCCCTTCAGGCCGAACGCCGTGCCCAAGACGTATAGCAATGCCCCTTTGAGGACCATGAGCCCGACAGCAAGACCGACCAAGCCAGCCGGGTTCGACAGGAGCAGGCCGAAATCGATGCCCGCACCGACGGTGAGAAAGAACAGGCCCAGCAACAGGCCCTTGAACGGTTCAATGTCGGATTCAAGCTCGTGACGATATTCGGAATCCGACAGGACGACGCCGGCCAGAAATGTGCCAAGTGCAGGAGAAAGGCCGACATAGGTCATCAGCAGGGCAATGCCGATCACCAGCATGAGCGCCGCGGCGGTAAAGATCTCGCGCAGCTTCGACTCGGCGATAAAGCGAAAGATCGGTCGCATGATCGTTCGGCCCGCTACGATGATCCCCGCGATGATGGCGAGGATGGCCAGTACCTGACCCCATTCCGGAAGGGTTTCGAAGGCTGTAGGGGCGGCGTGACCGTCAGCTGGCGTCGCGGCATGCGCCGCGCCCCACGGATTGTCCGAGGGTGCAAAGGCATGGCCGTCCAGCAAGGGTGGGCCACCCACCGCCAGCAGCGGCATGAGCGCCAGCATCGGGATGACGGCGATGTCCTGCGTCAGCAACACGGAAAAGGCGCTTTGCCCGCCATTGCTGCGCATCCAGCCCTTTTCGTTGAGCGTTTGCAGTACGATGGCGGTCGATGACAGGGCAAGGATCATGCCAAGCGCCACGGCGGCCTGCCAGGTGAGGTCGAAGAGCAGGCCGAACGCGGCCATGGCGAGCGTGGTGCCAACGACCTGTAACCCGCCGAGGCCCAGTAGCTGCGTGCGCATCCGCCAGAGCATCGCGGGCTGTAACTCCAGCCCGACGAGGAACAGCATCATGACCACACCGAATTCCGCGAAATGCTGGATCTCGACGGTTTCGCCGCCCACGATGCCCAGGGCCGGTCCGATGACCACACCCGCGATGAGGTAGCCAAGGACCGAACCAAGGCCAAGCCGTTTGGCAATCGGCACCGCGATGACGGCGGCGACGAGATAGACAAAGGCGGTGGACAACAGCTCCATCACGCGGTCTCCGGGCTGGCGGCGAGGGTGGCCGCGATGTCGTTGAGCGTCAGCGCCTTGCGCGCAGCGGGAATGTTCAGCGTATCGTCGCGCAGGGCGGTCAGCAGGGCGCGCCATTGCCCAAGGTGAACCGCGTCGCGGCCGTCCTCCTCGGCCTTGCCCGCGCTGAACAAGGTGAAGGGCGCGAGGTAACGCATCCTGCACAGGTCTGCGGATTTCTCGAACGGGGCCAGCAGATCGCGCAAATGGGCGCCATTGGCGCCGTCCGGATGATATGTCTGTGCAGCGGCTCCGCAGGTAACGGCCTGCATCATCACCTTGTTGTCCAGCGCATGACCGTCCTGCCCGTAGGCAAAGCCGTGTTCGAAAACCAGGTCGATCCACTCCTTCATCAGGGCGGGGCAGGAATACCAGTAAACCGGGTGCAGAAAGATGACCGCGTCATGCGTGACAAGCCGCGCCTGTTCGTGAGGGATGTCGATGTGGAACGTGGGGTATTCGGCGTAGAGATCCACGCAGGTGATACCGGGCAGTTCCTGCGCGATACGGAACATCGGGCCGTTGATCTCGGACCGGTCGAGCCGGGGATGCGCGAGGTAGACGATCGGACGCATCACATGCTCCGACGTTCGGGGGAAGGGGCGGGAAGGGAGAAGGGCATTGGGCAATCCTTGTCGGCCGGGCGGGGACTCGCCGGATCTTGGATTGCAGGTATACAGATATCAACCAGTATACTTTTGGTAACTTGGTCCGACGCTTCAGCAGACGCTGGACCATGAAGAGGCTGCCGCTTTTGCGGCGGTCACGATTTGACGAGTTCGATACCGGCTTCTTCTGCGCGCTTTTTGCTGCGCTCCAGCAAACCTGTGTTGGACACGACAAGCTCGGGCAGGTCACGCTTCACCAGTTCTTGCGCATCCGCAGGTGAAAGCCCGAGACCGCGAAGGATCGCGGCAACGGATTCATCGGCATCCGTCTCATCGCCATTACCGATGCTGAGCCGATAGACGGTGATAACCGCAGTTCCACGGATGAGATCCAGTGCAACGGTCATGGGCATGTTGATGAACCGGCCCTGCGCAATGCCCTGGCGGATATGGACAGGCAGATAATCGTAGATCAGGTTGCCCGGCCCACCGGATTCCAACCCTGCACGCGCGGTGAACCGACCCAGAAGGGGATAACGGCGCGCGGTTTCGATGAACAGGCGTATGCCGGTGGCCAGCCGTTCGGCCGGGTCGGGAAGGGTACTGACCTTATGTTCGATGATCTCGACAAGCTCGTCGCCAAGCTGATCGCCTGCCGCGGACAACAACTCCTGGTTCGAGCGGAAATAATTGTAGAATGTCCCGCGTGACACGCCGGCCGTTGCGATGACGTCATCGATCACGGACGCATCCACGCCTTTTTCGGCAAACACCAGCACGGCGCTCTCGATCAGGCGTTCGCGCATCTTGGCACGTCGTGCAGCAGCGGCACGTGTCCGGTGGTCTGTTTCGGGCTTCGTGGCCATCTTCCTGCTCCTGTTTCACTCTTCTTTACCGCAGCTTACAAGAAAGTAAAAATGACACTTGCGTCATAATGACGAAATTGTCAGCATACTTCAAACAGGAGGAATTCATGCTGCAAACACCAGATCCAGAAGGCTTGAAAGAGCAGGTCGTTGCCGTCGGGGCGCGCGAAATCCATGTTACGGAAGTGGGCGACGGGCCAGTCGTCATCAAGTTGCACGGTGGCGGGCCCGGCGCGTCGGGGATGTCCAATTTCTCAAGGAACGTTTCCACCCTGGCCCAGAGGTTTCGCGTCATCGTGCCGGACATGCCGGGATATGGTCAGTCGACCAAGAGGTTGGACCAGTCCGACGTTTTCGGTGACCTGGCGCATTCGATGATCGGCTTGATGGACGCGCTTGGGATCGAACGGGCCAGCGTGGTCGGCAATTCGCTTGGGGGTGCGACGGCGCTGCGCATGGCGATGGACCATCCCGGCCGGATCGACCGTCTCGTCCTTATGGGGCCGGGCGGAGTAGGAGGCCTGCAGGGCGGGCCGAGCCTGGGGCTGCAAAAGCTTATCGGTTACTACAAGGGCGACGGCCCCAGCCGCGAAAAACTGGCCGAGTTCCTGCGGGAGTTCCTGGTCGCCGACGGAACCGCCGTATCGGACGAGATGATCGAGGCGCGCTACCGGGCGTCGATCGACCCCGAGGTAGTCGCCAACCCGCCGCTTCAGGTACCCAACGATCCGCAGGCCATGGCGCGGCTGGACCTGTCGGCAGATCCGCGCATGACCCAGATCGATCATCCGACGCTTGCCCTGTGGGGCGATGCAGACCGGGTGAACCTGCTTACGGGCGGGCACTGGCTTCGGGAAAACATGAAGTCTTGCGACCTCTACATCTTTGCCGGGGTCGGTCACTGGGTGCAGTGGGAACGCGCCGCTGAATTCAACGCGGTCTGTACTGCCTTCCTGTCGGCGAACGCCGACGTGTGAAACATGCAGATTGCTGATGAAAAAGATCCCGCCATCGTGGCGGGCACGGTCGGGATGTGCGCAGCACTCTTTCCGGCCGATCGCGGCACCCCCCTGAGCGCTGACCAGAGATTTCCGGAGGAGACCCCATGAAACTCAACACCGTCTATGACAAGGTCAAGACTGGCTACGTTGTTGCCACTACGACCGATATCGACGATTGGAAACGCTTTGGCGGAGAGGCGCTCGGGCTGCACATGGATGTGCGCGGGCCGGACTTGCTGAGCTTTCGCGTCGATGACCGCGAGCGGAGGCTGATCATCCGGAAGGGTGAGACGAATGACATCGCGACCATCGGTCTCGAGATCGCGAACGAGGATGCGTTGGAAACCATCCTGTCGCGGCTCAAGGAGCGCAGTGTCGACGTGACCGAGGTCGCAGGCAAGGAAGCCGACATTCGCGGTGTAGACCGGTTCTGGAAGCTGGTTGGCCCCAAGAAGATCGCCGTCGAGATGTTCCTGACGGCTCGCACGATAGCCACGGCGCCAGAGATCAAGCCGAGCGGGTTCAAGGTTGACGAGGGCGGGCTGTGTCACCTTGCCATAACCTCGCGCGAACCCGCTTCGATGCTGGGCTTCTGGCGCGAGATCTTCGACGCAAGGACTTCGGACCAGATCGTCGAGAAGGTACCAGGCGTGGAGTTGTTGATCACCTTCACCCGGTTCAACGAGCGCCATCACTCGATTGCCGTGGCGGAAACAAAAGGGATGAAGATGGACCCGATGCCGGCGCGGATCCATCACATGGCGCTGGAAGTAGCCGATGTTCACGACGTGATCGGGGCCTACGAACGCTGTCGGGCGCTTGGTTACAAGATCTCGATGTCGATCGGCAGGCACACCAATGATCACGCGATCTCATTCTACGTGCAGTCGCCCTCTGGCTTCGATGTCGAGTTCAGCTGCGACGGCATCCGCGTGAATGACGCTCTCGAGGATTTCCCTGAGGGCAAGGTTCACCATGGCATCTCTGAATGGGGGCACCTGCCCGAAGGTCGCGGCATCCGTGACGAGATCGCACAGTTGCGCCGTGGCGTCTCGTCGTTGTTCCGGCCCGAGTACAAGGTGTTCTGATCATGAATGCGGTAGATGTTGCCATTATCGGCCTTGGACCCACCGGCCTGACCCTTGCGCATTTTCTGGGCAAGCGTGGTCTGAGCGTGAAGGTCTTTGAGCGAGACAAGGAATTCTATGGACGCGCCCGCGCGGTCTATACCGACGATGAATGCATGCGGGCATGGCAATGGGCCGGGATCGCGGACGAGCTGGCGCCCGACATGATCCAGGACCAGGTTGCCCAATGGGTACGGCCTGACGGCAGAGTGCTGTCGCAGATGGTGCTGACCGACCGGCCCCATGGCTGGCCGGTGATGAATTTCCTTTACCAACCCTGGCTCGAGACCAAGATGGAAAGCCTGATCCGGGAACGTTATCCCAACGTCTCCTTGCATCGCGGGGTCGAGGTCCTGGGGTTCGAGCAGGACGCGGATGGGGTGACGCTTCGCCACCGACCGGTCGATGGCGCGGACGAGCAGACAACCCGCGCCACCTACCTTGTCGCATGTGACGGCGGCCGGTCGAAGACCCGCGAAGAAGGGCTTGGCATCAAGATGACAGGGGGGAGTTTTCCCGAACGCTGGCTGGTCATCGACCTGGAGGTCGAAGATGCCGACACGACCCTGCGACACTTGCCTTACTTCAGCTTCGTCTGCGATCCTGAGCGTCCGATCGTGAACTGCCCGCAACCGGGTGCCCATCACCGGTTCGAGTTCATGCTCAACGAAGATGACGACAAGGAAGAATGGGAAAGCGACGAGAAGGTACGCTCGCTGCTCAGCCGCTTCATCGACCCGAACAAGGCCAAAGTGCTGCGCAAGCTGGTTTACACGTTCAACGCGCTCAACGCCGAACAATGGCGCAAGGGACGGGTGATACTCGCCGGCGATGCCGCCCACATGACGCCGCAGTTCATGGGGCAGGGGATGAGCTCGGGTATCCGTGACGCTGCCAACATCGCGTGGAAACTGGACATGATCCTGCGCGGGCAGGCGGGTGATGCATTGCTCGACAGCTACATGAGCGAACGCCGCCCCCATGCCCAGTCGATGATCGATGTGTCGATCATGATGATGAAGGTCGTTTCCGTTCGCAGCCGTCTGCTTGCAGCGCTGCGCAACTCTGCCATGGTCGCGGCTGGCAAACTGCCATGGGTCAAGGGCGAATTGCGCCGTGGCGCGTTCAAACCCGGACCGGATTTTCGGAAAGGCCGTTTCTGGGGCCTTCCGCGTGACCGCCGGAATGGGGCCGAAGGGCGCCTGATCCCGCAGCCGCAGGTGCGCAGTTTCCTCGGCAAGATCACGCGGGCGGACGATGTACTGGGCGAGGGGTTCTCGTTGATCGGCATCGGCACCGACCCTTGGGCGGAACTCTCGGATGCGGCGAAGCTCAGATGGCAGGGCATCGGTGTGCAAAGCGCGGCGCTCTGGACCTATACCAAGCGGCCACAGGGCGTGCGTACGTTCGGGGCGCTTTCGCCCGAAACCATCGAGATCGAAGATACCACGAACGAGTTGAGCGTGTTCTGCCGCAAGCACGGCGTCGGCCAAGGTGATGTTCTGATCGTCCGGCCTGACCGCGTCGTTGCCGCCGTGGCAAGGCCGCAGACCATGGAAGCGGTCAGCCAACAATTGTTCAACAAGCTGGGAAGCCCCGAGCATACCGTCGAAAGGAAGGCCGCATGACACTGGAAACCGTCGCAACCGCCCTGCGTGAGGCCGAAGAGGGCGCGTTCAACATCCCGCCCGTACGCGACCGGATCACCACCGCTGAAGAGGCCTATGCGGTGCAAGAGATCAATACCAAGGCCCGGCTTGCCGCGGGCGGGCGGCTGGTCGGCCGCAAGGTCGGGCTGACCAATCCGGCGGTGCAGGCGCAGCTGGGCGTCGACCAACCCGATTACGGCATGCTTTTTGCCGATATGGAGGTGATGCATGACGCGATGATCCCATGGTCGGACGCGGCGCAGTACAAGGTCGAGGCCGAAATCGCCTTTATCCTCGGTCGCGATCTTGCGCATGAGCAGATCACCTCGGCCGATCTGATCCGGGCCATTGATTGGGTGGTTCCCGCCATCGAGATCGTCGGTTCGCGGATCCAGAACTGGGACATCCGTTTCGTCGATACGGTGGCCGATAACGGGTCCTCGGCGCATTTCGTGCTTGGCTCAGGCATACGTCGCCCGGATGCAGTCGACCTTGTCGGTTGCAAAATGCACATGGCCGGATCGGATGGCAGCAAATCCGAAGGCACGGGCGCAGCCTGCTATGGCTCCCCCCTCAACGCGGCGCTTTGGCTTGCGCGGGTCATGCAGGCAGCGGACCGGTCGTTGAAAGCCGGAGACGTGGTCCTGTCGGGCGCATTGGGGCCGATGATCGCCGCCACGCCCGGCACACGCTACGAGGCCTCGATCGATGGGCTGGGCAAGGTGGCCGTGCAGTTCGGAGATGCGGCATGAAAAAGATCAAATGCGCGATCATCGGTTCCGGCAACATCGGCACCGACCTTATGATCAAGATCATGCGTAGATCGGACATGCTGGACGTATCGGCCATGGTCGGAATCGACCCTGCCTCGGACGGGCTGGAACGGGCAAGACGGCTGGGCGTGACGACGACGCATGAGGGGATCGACGGCTTGCGCGCGCTGCCGGAATACGCGGGTATCCGGATCATTTTCGACGCCACGAGCGCGAGGGCTCATACCCGGCATTCCGAGGTCGCCATTGCCGACGGCAAACAGATGATCGACCTGACCCCGGCGGCAATCGGTCCGTATACGGTTCCACCGGTCAACCTTGAGGTCAATCTCGATGCGCCGAACGTCAACATGGTCACTTGCGGTGGCCAGGCGACCATCCCGATGGTGGCGGCCATCAACCGCGTGGCCAAGGTGCATTGGGGCGAAATCGTTGCTTCGATCAGTTCCAGATCGGCGGGCCCGGGTACCCGCGCCAATATTGACGAGTTCACGGAAACGACTGCCGCCGCCATCGAACAGGTGGGCGGTGCGACACGGGGCAAGGCGATCATCATCCTGAACCCTGCAGAGCCGCCGCTGATGATGCGTGACACGGTATTTTGCCTTTGCGACGATGCCGATCCCGAGGAGATCCGCCAATCCGTCGCCGCAATGGTGAGCGAGGTTCAAAGCTACGTGCCCGGGTACCGCCTGAAGCAGGACGTACAGTTCGAGCAGGTTGGCAGCGACGGCCCGTTCCACATTCCGGAAATGGGGCGGGAGTTCACCGGTCTCAAGGTGACGATCTTTCTGGAGGTCGAAGGCGCCGCCCATTACCTCCCTGCATATGCCGGCAATCTCGACATCATGACCTCGGCCGCGATGAAGACGGCCGAACGCCTGTCGTTGAAGCGCAATTGGTTGGAGGTCGCCTGACATGACAAGACTATACATACAGGACGTGACATTGCGCGACGGCATGCATGCTGTCCGCCACCAGTATGACCTTGGCCATGTGCGTGCCATAGCCGAGGCGCTGGACGAGGCTGGCGTCGATGCGATCGAGGTGGCGCATGGCGACGGTTTGACCGGCTCGACCTTCAACTACGGGTTCGGACGGCACACGGACGAGGCCTGGATCCGTGAAGCGGCCAAGGTCTGCCGGACCGCACGACTGACGACGCTGTTGCTGCCCGGTATCGGCACCATCGAAGACCTGAGGCGCGCCCGCGACAACGGTGTTCGGTCGGTCCGCGTCGCCACGCATTGTACCGAGGCCGATGTCGCCGCTCAGCATATTGCTGCCGCGAAGGAGATGGGGCTGGACGTATCCGGTTTCCTGATGATGTCGCACATGACCACCGCAGCAGAGCTTGCCCGGCAGGCAAAGCTGATGGAAAGCCATGGTGCCGATTGTGTCTATGTAACGGATTCGGGCGGGCGTCTGACGATGCGGGACGTGCGGGAACGGTTCGATGCCTATGGCGCGGTGCTCGACACCGATACCGGGCGCGGCGCGCATATGCATGAGAACCTGTCGCTCTCGGTCGCCAACTCGGTCGTTGCGGTCGAACACGGCGCTACGCGCGTCGATGCCTCGCTGGCAGGTATGGGCGCAGGCGCCGGGAACTGTCCGATCGAGGCTTTCGTGGCGGTTGCCGACCTGTACGGCTGGGACCATGGCTGCGACCTGTTCAAGTTGCAGGACGCCGCCGATGACCTGGTGCGCCCGTTGCAGGATCGGCCCGTCCGCGTCGATCGTGAAACCATGACGCTGGGCTACAGCGGCGTCTACTCCTCGTTCCTGCGACACGCCGAACGCGCGGCCGAGCTGTACGGGCTCGACACGCGCGACATCCTTGTCGAGGTGGGACGGCGCAAGATGGTTGGCGGGCAGGAGGACATGATCACGGACGTCGCGCTGGACATGATCCGGCAAAGGGAAGCTGCGGCATAACCCGAAACTACGTCACGTCGCAGCCATTGCGCCTGCGGCCCGAAAACACGAGCCTGCGCGCGCAGCCCTGAGGCCGCACATGATCGCACGCCCCGGTGGCGATGCATTACGGAGGATGAAATGAGCGGAACAATGATGCATCAGCAGCTGACGATCAATTCCTTGATCGATCATGCCGCGCGGTACCATGGAGGTACCGAGATCGTCTCGGTCGAAACACAGGGCGGCGTCGAGCGCAGCAGCTGGGGCGCGGTCGCACGGAACGCCCGCCTACTGGCCTCGTCGCTGGACAAGCTCGGCGTGGCCGACGATGCAAAGGTTGCCACCATTGCATGGAACAACCGCCGGCATCTTGAGATCTATTTCGGCGTGGCCGGCAGCGGTCGCGTGACCCACACGATCAACCCGCGCCTCTTCCCCGAGCAGATCGCGTACATCGTGAACCATGCCGAGGACAAGGTCGTGATGTTCGACGCGACCTTCCTGCCGCTGGTGGCCGCAGTGCGCAATCACTTCGACACGGTCGAACACTTTGTGCTGCTTGGCCCCCGCGATGACCGCGCCGCCGAGACCATCCCCGGCCTGCTGTTCTACGACGAGTGGATCGCGGGAGGCGACGCGGACTTTGAATGGCCCGAGATCGACGAGACGCGCGCATCGGCGCTCTGCTACACGTCGGGGACGACCGGAAACCCGAAAGGCGTGCAATACACCCATCGTTCGACAGTGCTGCACTCGCTGGCGGGCAACCAGCCGGACGGCATGAATGTCTCGGCCAAGGATTCGGTCATGCCGGTGGTCCCCATGTTTCACGTCAACGCCTGGGGTATCCCCTATGTCGCCGCCCATACCGGTGCGCGGCTGGTGCTGCCGGGGCCGAACCTTGACGGGGAGAGCCTTGCGCGGCTGATCGATGCGGAATCTGTCACCATGTCGCTGGGCGTTCCGACTATCTGGATGGGCCTGCTGGACGGGCTGGAAAAGACCGGCGCCACCGCGAAATCGATGAAGCGCACAGTGGTTGGCGGGTCGGCTTTGCCGCCCTCGATGATCCCTGAATTCCGCGACAAGTACGGGGTCGAACTGATCCATGCCTGGGGAATGACCGAAACCAGTCCGCTGGGTACGCTGAACCAGCTGCTGCAAAAGCACGAAGCGCTGTCCGAGGATGAACAGGCCGCGATCCGGCTGGGGCAGGGGCGTCCGCCCTGGGGCGTAGAGCTGCGCATCGTCGATGAAAACGGTGCGGCACTACCGCATGACGGCGAGACGCAGGGCGAGTTGCATATCCGCGGCCACTGGATCGTCGACAGCTATCTCAAGCGCGACGAAACCACCCTGACCGAAGATGGCTGGTTCGACACCGGTGATATCGCCACGATCGATGCCGATGGCTATATGGTGATCCGCGACCGCTCCAAGGACATCATCAAATCCGGCGGCGAGTGGATCTCGACCGTCGAGCTTGAAAACATCGCCATTGCGCATCCCGGGATCGCGAATGCCGCCGCCATTGCGGCCGCCCACGAGAAATGGGCCGAACGCCCGGTCCTGATCGCGGTAAAGGCCCCCGGCGCCGAAGTGACCGAGGACGCCCTCCTGCATCATTACGAAGGCAAGATCGCCTCGTGGCAGGTTCCGGACAAGGTGATCTTTGTCGAGGCGTTGCCGCTTGGTGCGACGGGCAAGGTTCTGAAGAACAAGTTGCGGGAAGAGTTCGGCGGCGTTCTGACAGTCGCAAAGTAAGAGCATGTGGACGGGCTCTATCGTCGGGGCCCGTCCAATATTTGTCGCAGGTGCGCGGGGTCAGCTTCCCTAGCCCGACCTGTGCCGTTCGATCGTTTCGAACATCGCCTTTCCGATTTCCGGAAAGATGTCGGGCTTGTCCTCGCACAGGGTCTTTCCCTGCGTCATGAAGGCCACGATCACCGGGGCCTTGCCCGGTACGTGGAACCGGATCAGGTCGTGCTTGAAATACGAGGCGCGCTCATCGCCTGTCCAGCCGTTCATTCCGGCCTTGCTCCAGATCGGAACATCCTTCGGAATGCCGCCACCCAGGAAATCGTCAACCTGGTAATGAGGGTCTTGGGATTTCGGTCCGCTTCTTTCGCGGAGCAAGGTTGCCGTCGCCTGCAGTCTCGCAGCACGGCCAAGCGGTAGCGCGCTAGCGAACAATTCGAAGAACAACCGGGCCGATGCAATTGGCGTCAAAGCATTGAGGTTCCGCCCATCCGCGCCTGCAAATTGCGCCTCGCGTCCATAGCGGGTGTCGTCCATCAGTTTCTGAGTAATGTTGCAATCGGCCCATTCGGACCAGCCAAGTCGCTGGAAGAACCGGTTCAGCTCTTCCCGTCGGTCGATCCACGCAGCAAGTTCCGGCGGCGGCAGCAGCGTATCGCCGGTTGTGCCTGTCAACAGATCGATCACGTAATTCGTTGCGGTGTTGGAGGAGAAGGCGATCATGTCATGCATTGCTCGGTCAAGCTCGTCATGGCGCTCGATCCGTCCCGCCTCCAGCGCGTGCAGAGCGTGGGCCAGATGGAAGGCCTTGACCAGGCTGCACGGATAACATTGCCACTCGCCACGATAAGCAAAACCGGACGGGCCTTCCGGCGATTCTTCTACGATGACAAGGCCAAAGGTGTCCCGCGTCAGACCGTCGGACGCGTATCGGTTCTCCAATATCCCGACGATCTCGTTGCCCATGGCGCTCATGGCGTTGGTCTGTTCGAAAAACATGTGTCTTCCTGCCGCGATTGAACGCCCCAAAGGACCGTTCCGTATTGTATATACGTGTTTTTCTCGCGGCCAAGGGCTGGCCGGAAGCGAGGCCTCGAACGTTGGCGGGAACTCGGAACATCCAGCAGATCAACGGCTTGACCCCAGAATTCGCCGGCATAGTCAACGGGGGGCTGTGTACGTATTCACACGTACACGCCAGGGGCGATCTCACCCTTGAACTCGGATGCCAAAAACGCAAGTTACGCGCCGAGTCTCAAGGGGAGATACACCGTGATCAAGGTAATCGACGGGGTGAACGAGATCGTGGGACGGATCGTGTCTGTCGTCGCCGTGATCTTCGCGGCCGTCATCATCTATGACGTGATCCTGCGTTATGTCTTCAATGAACCGACCCGGTGGGCGTTTGACGTGTCCAAGCAGTTGTTCGGGTTCTATTTCGTGCTTTTGGGTGGCTATGCCCTGCGTCACAAGGCGCATGTGCGCGTCGACATCCTGACCGAAAACTTCTCGCACAGGACCCAACGCATCGTTGATGTACTGGGTTATCTGATCTTCTTCTTTCCGTTCGCGTGGGTCTTTCTGACCCGGTCGTGGGATTTCGCACTGCGTTCGTGGAACCAGGCCGAGGTGACCTACGGCGCGATCCAGATGCCGGTCTACCCGCTCAAGATGGCGATGTGTGCGGCTGCCGCCTTGCTGCTGCTGCAGGGTGTATCCGAGGTGCTGAAACTGATCCTCGACCGGCAGGAGGCCAAGCAATGAATCCGGAACTCATCGCTCTGTTCATGTTCGGCTTGCTGGTCGTAGGCCTGTTCATGGGCCACCCGCTGGCCTTTGTACTGGGCGGCACCGCCGTGGTCACCGCCATCGTCGCGGGCAAGCCCATGGTGCTGGGCATCGTCATCAACCGTATTTTTGGCGATGTGCTCGACAATTACACGCTGATTGCAATTCCCCTCTTCGTCCTGATGGCACGGTTCCTGTCGGATTCCGGCGTGACCGACCGGATGTTCGAAACGCTGCGCCTGCTGCTCAGCAGCGTACGCGGCGGGCTGGCGCTGGCGGTCGTGTTCATCTCGATCCTGCTTGCGGCGACCACCGGCATCATCGGGGCGTCCATCACCGTTATGGGGGTCATGGCGCTGCGGCCGATGCTGCAATACGGATACGCGCCGACACTGACCACGGGTGTGATCGCGGCCTCGGGCTGTCTGGGTATCCTGATCCCGCCGTCGATCATGCTGATCCTGATGGCGTCCTATTCCCCGCTTTCGGTGGGCGAGCTTTTCGCGGGCTCCATGATCCCCGGTGTCCTGCTGGGCCTCAGCTATGCGTTTTACGTCTACGTGATCTCGGTCCTGCGTCCCGATCTGGCCCCGATGGTCGAAGAGGATGAAAAGATCGGCCGCGGCGCTTTGATGCGGATGCTGGTGATCGAAGCCCTGCCTCCGCTGGTGCTGATTTTCGGTATCCTCGGCTCCTTGCTCGCCGGTATCGCCACCGCGACCGAAGCCAGCGCGATCGGTGCCGCACTTGCGCTGCTGATCGTCATCTTCCGGGGTCGTTTCCGGCTTGAAACCTTCTATGGTGCGATGCTCGAAACGGGGCGCACTTCGGCCATGATCCTGTTCATCGTCGTGGGTGCCACGGCCTTTACCGGCGTGTTCAACATCACCGGCGGTTTGCGGGCGACGCAGGAACTGATCCGTGGACTCGAGATGGAGCCGTGGATGCTGATCGCGATGATGATGTTCGTCGTGTTCATCCTCGGTGCCTTTCTCGACTGGACCGGGATCGTGCTGCTGTCCTTCCCGATCTTCCTGCCCATCGTGCAGGAAATGGAGGGCGTGAGCCTGCTGTGGTTCGTCGTTCTGATGGCGGTCGTCCTTCAGACCTCGTTCCTGACGCCACCGTTCGGATATGCGCTGTTCTATCTGCGTGCCATCGCGCCTTCGGACGTTCGCACCGGGCATATCGTCCGCGGCGTCCTGCCCTTCATCGGGCTGATCGTGGGCATGTGCCTGCTGGTCGCGGGCTTCCCGCAACTGGTCACTTGGCTGCCCGAAGCCCTCTACACGAAGTAACCCAACCACCCAAGGGAGAGATTCCATGACGTTCAAGTCGACAGTCCTGGCCGCCGCGGCCGCGGCGACCTTCGCAGGTCCGGCGCTTGCTCAGGAAAGCTGGACAATGACGACCACCTGGCCCTCGTCGCTGGAGCTGATCGAGACCGACAAGAAATTCGTCGAGCTCGCCAACAAGCTGACGCAGGGCGAACTGAGCATCGAGTTCTTCGAAGGCGGCAGCCTCGTGCCCGCGGGCGAAGTGTTCGGCGCGGTCGAATCCGGCACTGTTCAGGCCGGTGGCGACTGGCCCGGCTACTGGGCCGGACGCGACGCGGCCTTTTCGCCGCTGGCGACAACGGCATCGCTGTTCAACGCCGTGGATTACGTCAACTGGATCCAGCAGTGGGGCGGCGCGGAGCTCTATAACGAGATCTACGGTCAGTACGGCATGGTTTACCTGCCTTATGGCGTGACCAACAACGAGTCCGGCTTCCGCACGAACGAGCCGATCCGCAACCTCGACGATCTGCAGGGCAAGCGTCTGCGTCTTTCGGGCCTCGAGCAGGGCAAACTGCTTGAGCAACTGGGCGGCAACCAGGTGTCGATGGCCGGTGGCGAGATCTACCAGTCGCTGGAACGCGGCGTGATCGACGGTGCCGAATTCTCGACCCCGAATGTCGACTGGTCCGCAGGGTTCCAGCAGGTCACCCAGTACTGGGCGACACCCGGCTGGCACCAGTCGGCCTCGATCTTCGGCGTGATGATCAACAAATCCGCCTGGGATGCGCTGAGCCCGGAAACCCAGGAAAAGTTGCAGATTGCGGCTGACGCGACGCTGCTGTGGTCGCTGGCCTTCACCGAGAAGCGCGCCACCGAAGCCTATGCCCAGTTCGACGAGGCGGTCGAGATCAACCGTTACGACGACGAGACGCTGGCCAAGGTGCAGGAGATGGCCAACGAGGTCATCGTCGAAACGGCCTGCGCCAACCCGAACTCGGCCAAGGTCTATCTGAGCATGGTTGAATACCTCGAGGACTACGCCCAGTGGCGTGATGCCTCGGCCCCCTTCAACCTGGGCCGCACCCCGGCAGGGCCCGATGCGGCCGCTCTGCGCGACTGCGCCCAGTAACCTGACATTTTTTTGAGCCTATTAGGCCCGCCAAGACCCGGCGGGCCTTTCGTTTGTCCGGGCGCCGGTTGTATAGGGCGCCCGACTCGGACAGATTGCCAAGGGAAGACATTCATGACCACACAGCATCAGCACTGGGGCTCACGGCTGACCTTCATCCTTGCGGCGACGGGGTCCGCCGTCGGTTTGGGCAACATCTGGAAGTTTCCCTATATGGTCGGCGAAAGCGGCGGCGCCGCGTTTGTGCTCGTCTACCTTCTGTGCATTGCCGCCATAGGAATGCCGGTGCTGATTGCCGAGTGGCTGCTGGGCCGTCGCGGGCAGAAGAACGCAATCGACACGATGCGCGATCTGGCAAAGGAAAACGGACGCAGTTCCGCCTGGACACTGCTTGGGGTCAGTTCGGTCCTTGTCGGCGCTGTTATCCTGTCATTCTACAGCGTCATCGGCGGCTGGTCCCTCTACTACACGGTGCAGGCTGGCGCGGGGCAATTCGCCGAACAGGACGCCGCCGGTATCTCGGACTTGTTCGAGCAGATGCTGGCCAGCCCGGCCACGCTGCTGCTGGCGCATACGGTGTTCATGGCCGCGACCGTGGCGATCGTCGCGCGCGGTCTCAAGGGCGGGATCGAAGCTTCGGTCCGACTGCTGATGCCGACACTGGCAGGGTTGATACTTGTCCTGCTCGCCTATGCTGTCTCGACCGGTCATTTTGGCGAGGCGTTCAGCTACATGTTCTCGTTCGACCTCCGCGAAATCAGCGGAGGGACCGTCCTTGCCGCGATGGGGCAGGCCTTTTTCACGCTCTCCGTGGGCGCGGGCGTGATGATCGCCTACGGCTCCTACCTCGGGCATGAAACGAACCTGCTCAGCACCGCGCGCACCGTGATCCTGTTCGATACAGGTTTCGCGCTGGCCGCCGGCCTGATCATCTTTCCCATCGTGTTCGCCAATGGGCTGGAAACAAGCGAAGGTCCGGGGCTCATCTTCGTGACGCTACCGCTTGCCTTTGCCGAAATGATCGGCGGCACGGTGATCGGATTGCTGTTCTTCCTGCTGTTGTCCTTTGCCGCGCTGACCTCGTCCATCTCGCTGCTGGAACCGGTCGTCGAGTTCCTGTCGGAACGCAGTTCGCTGGGCCGGGCCGTGTCCACCGCAGTTGCGGGAGCCGTGATCTGGGCACTGGGGATCGCGGCGCTGCTGTCCTTCAACGTCTGGAGCGCCCCGCTGCCAGTAATCGGGATGAACGTGTTCGACTCTCTCGATGTGATCACCAGCCAGTACATGCTGCCACTGAACGGGTTGTTTGCCGCGCTGTTCGTCGGCTGGGCCCTGAAATGGCAGGGCGTGCAGGATGAACTTGGGCTCTCGGGCGGCGGCGCGGCTTTGTGGTCCATTCTGGCCCGCTTGGTCGCCCCGGTCGGCGTTGCCGTGGTCTTCGTGGCTGGTTTCTTCTGATCCCCGACATTCTTTCCGGGGATATTGCCGAACGGCCAGGGCGGTCTGGGCCGCCCCGCCCGACGCCCTCAGAACATCGAGTTCGGGTTCCGGTACTCGGTGGGTACCGGCTCCATCGCGGCCCAGTGTTCCACCATCATGCCGTCGCGCAGGCGCCAGATGTCGGCACGGGCGAACTGCTTGCCGCCGATGAACACGCGGCTATGGGCAAGTACCAAGTCATTCTGGCCAATGATCCGTTTGATGTCGACCTCGGCCCCGACAAACCGGGTTTTCACGTCTTCAATCAGCGCATCCGGACCGTCCCCTCCGGTGCCATGCTGAACATAGTCCCCGGACACGAAATCGCGCACCTTGTCCGCGCCGCTGGCGTTGAACACGGTGTTGATGAAATCAGCCACCCGCAGCTTGTTCTGGTCGACCACGTCTTGCGGTTCCGGCTGCGTCTCGAGGGCTATGCCAAAGGCCTTCTCAGCGTCCTTGACCGGCATCAGGATGTCCCAATGCTCCCGACTCTGACCGTCGCGGATAAAGTTCAGGTCAATGGCGACCATCATCGGGGCGCCCGCGTTGAACTTCAGCTTTGACATCATTGTCACGTATGGCCCTTCGGCTATGCGCAACACCGGCTCATACACCATTTGGTTGTAGTCCAGCCCCCTGAACAGGTCGATGACACCTTCCTTGCCATCTTCCATGTAAAGGCTGTGCTGAACGTAGTTGTCGGAGTAAAGCGCGCGCATCGCGTTCCAGTCGCGGGCAAAGATCGCTTCAAAGATCCTGTCGAGCGTGGCGATATTGGCATCGGTCCGGGGCAGTTCGGCGGGATGAACGGTAAGGTATTCATGATCGGCAGGTGCCGTTGTCGCGGCTGTGGCGGTCAGCCCGGATAGCGCCAGCGCGGCAAGGACGGTCGTTCGCATCGGAGGTTCCTCTGGTTGGATCTGATCCACCAAGTCTGAGCCAACCATCATTGATTGACTATCGGGCTGTTATCGAATTCATTGCTTGCCAATGAAGCATAATGAGATTGACCTTCTGCGCCCGGCAGCTGTCTTTGCTGCAGTGGTTGAGCATGGCTCCTTCCGTTCCGCTGCCGCGCAGTTGGACCTGTCGCCGCCTTTCGTCAGCCAGTTGGTGACAGAGTTGGAGGATCGGCTGGGCGTCCAGCTGTTGTACCGTTCGACCCGTAAGCTCGAACTCACGGATGCAGGGCGGCGTTTCCTGGATGGCGTGTCGGCCATGCTGGATGCGTTCGATCAGGGCGCGCAGGCCGTCAGGCACCAGAAATCCGGCGCCAGCGGAAGGTTGCGGATCTCGGCGCCAACGATCATGGCGACCGAAGCGCTCGCAAGATTCCTCGTGCAATTTCAGACGGCCCGGCCTGCGCTCGAATTGTCCGTCGATCTCAGCGACGATCACCGGGACGCGATCGACGACCGTGTCGACCTCGTGATCCGTATCGGCAACCCCGAGGATGACAGCCGACCTGCACGCAGGCTTTTCCAAACCGAAGGCTGGATTTGCGCCGGACCGCAGATAGCGCCGGACCTGCGCAAGCCCGAGGATTTGAAACGGTTTCGATGGGTGCGGACAGAACGGATGAAGGCCGAGAGGATGGGATTCACCGACAGCCGAACGGGAACGCGGGTCACCCTCGAAGGTGCTCCGGCGATGAGCGTCAACAGCGATCAGCTTACCCGGCACCTCATCGCGCTTGGAGCGGGTTATGCTGTGTTTCCCGATTTCGCGGTCAGGGACGCAGTGTCAAAAGGGTCCCTGATCCGCGTCCTGCCAGAACTGGAAATGCCCAGTATAGGTGTTTATGCCCTGTTTTCGGCGCGCCGCAGCAGGCTGAGCAACGCAAGGGTTTTCGTGGACGCGTTGGAGGCCTTTCTCAAGACCCCCGTCAGGCACAGGACCTAGCCGTCACCCGGCCCAATCCGCCAACACGGACCGGAGCGAGGCCTCGATCTGCCCCTCGCACCAGACATCGCCCCAACGCTCGGCCTGTTCCGCACGCAAGCGGGTGATGGCCGGCGCCGCTGCCAATCGTCTCGACAGCGCCAGCACATTGGGCGCGTGATCGCTGATCGTGCCTTCCAGTGCTGGAAGAGTATCGACAATCGTTACCCAAAGCGCCGAGCAGGCAAGATCGGCCACGCCCGGACTGGGCGTTCCCAGCAGCGTGCCATGCTCTGCGCCCAGACCGTTGCGGCGTCCCAGATCTTCAAAGATCTGCAACCAGCGGGGCAGGCGATGGGCGGCGAAATTGTTCCAGCTTTCCTGCGTCCACATCTGGTCGCCGCAATTCCGCGTCAGCGCATGCAGGACGTCGATGCAATCGCCCAGAACCTTGCGCGTCATGGCATCCCCGACCGGATCGCCCGGCATCAGGTCAAGCTCTTCGCCCAGATAGGAGCAGATGGCGGGGGCCTGAGAAATCCACGCGTCATGTTCGGCGTCCTGCAGTACCGGTGGCCCCATGAATGGCACCGGCTGCTCGGCGATATCGGTTTGATACAGCGCCATGACTGCATCCCTGTCGGGTTCTGTCCAGGGTTGGCCGGCATGGGCCAGGATGTAGCGGGCGAACTGTGCGCGAAAGGGGATTGGCCAGTAATAGAGTGTAAAGCGTTCGGGCACGATGCAAGCTTTCCGAAAGGGGTTGGATGGAAACGGGCGCGGCCCCAGATAGCCCCATGTTCCGGGCCGCGTCCAATCCTTTTGACCGGCGACGGGTCAGGCGGTTGCCCGTTTCCCCGATATCGTTCGGTTCCGCTCCCGCCGCCGTTTCCGTCGGGCTGTCAGGCGCTCACCCAGTATCAGCATTGCCGGCGTGACGATCAGGGTCAGCAGTGTCGCGACCATCAGCCCGCCGGCGATGGCCGAGCTGAGTTCGGTCCACCATTGGGTCGACGGCGCACCATAGACGATCTCGCGCCGGAAGAAATCGATGTTGATACCGATCACCATGGGCATCAGGCCAAGTGCTGTCGTGACCGAGGTCAGAATGACCGGGCGCAAGCGTTGTGCGCCGGTCCGTAACGCCGCCTCGAGGGGTTCCATTCCTGTCTTCTTGAGGTCGTTGAACGTATCGATCAGGACGATGTTGTTGTTCACCACGATACCTGCCAGCGCGATGACACCGATCCCGCCCATGACCACGCCAAAGGGCCGTCCGGTTAGCATCAGCCCCAGCAGCACGCCCGCGATCGAGAAGATGATCGCGCTCATGACCACGAAGGCCTGAAAGAAGCTGTTGAACTGGGTCACAAGGATCACGATCATCAGACCGATGGCTGCGGCAAACGCGCCGGCCAGAAAGATCATCGCGTCCATCTGGTCTTCGGCCTCGCCGGCAAAGGACCATGACACGGCGTCCGGCAGATCCATCTGTTCAAGCGCCGAGCGCAGCGCGACGATCTGGTCATTGACGAGAAGACCGGGCGCCACGTTGGCGGCGATTGTCGTCACGCGCTCCTGGTCGATCCGCTTTATCGTGCCGCTTCGCGGGGCCGGTTCGAAACTCACGAAGTTGGTAACCGGTACAAGGCCGTTGGATGTCGGGACGCGCAGGCTCTCCAGCTCGGCGAGCGTGCGCTCTCCCGCGGGGAACCTTACGCGGATATCGACGGCCCCTTCGGCGTCGTCGGGCCGGTACTCGGCGACCGTGATGCCTTGCGTCAGAAGTTGAACGGCTTGCCCCAAAAGGGTGACATCTGCACCGAAACGGGCTGCCTCGGACCGGTCAAGCTTGATCTCCCATTCGACGCCAGGCAGCGGGCGGGTGTCGGTTAAATCGGTAAAGCCGCCGATCGCCTCCATCCGCGCGCGGATCATCTCGACCGCAGCCGCCTGTGCGGCGCGATCGCGCGAGGTGATCTCGAGGCTGACCGGCTTGCCCGCAGACGGACCGCCCGACTGCACCTGCACCTGCACGTCGATGCCGGGAATGACCGTCATGTCCTGCCGGATCTGCTCGGCGATCTGGGCCGCGGGGCGCCGGGTGTCCCATTCGGTCAGTTCCAGCTGGATGGTGCCGATCACCTCTTCATCGGCCTGCTGGCTGGAGCCGGTGCGTGCATAGACACTGGAGACCTCGTCATAGCGCAGCAGGCGGTTTTCGACCTGACGGATCAGCGCATCCTGCTCGTAGATCGAGAAATTGTCCCGCGCGCGTACTTCGACTTGCGCGAAATCAGGCTCGACTTCTGGGAAAAACGAAAGGCCGTTGCCGAACTGACCATAGGCAAGAAAGGCGGCCACCAGCGACATGATTGCAAACAAGAGCGTGCGGCCGGGCCGCAGGATCGCCCACTCCAGCGTCCGGACGTAGATCCCCGCCAATCCTCGCATGCGGCGGGGATCGCCGTACTCGGCTGCCGCGATCTGGTGCTGCTGACTCGCACTCTGCGGCTGGCGTTTTCCGATCAACCCGCCAAGGACGGGGATGAAGATCAGCGCCATGAACAAGGACGCGGCAAGCGTCAACAGAACGGTGATCGGCAGGAACTTCATGAACTCCCCCACGGTGCCGGACCAGAACAGCAAGGGAAAAAACACGCTGAGCGTCGTCGCCGTCGAGGCGATGATCGGCCAAGCCATCCGTTTGGCGGCCTGGGCATAAGCAGCCCGCGCCGACTGTCCCTCGTGCAGGTAGCGGTCTGCCAGCTCGACCGTGACGATGGCGCCATCGACAAGCATCCCCACCACGAGGATAAGGCTGAACAGGACCACGATATTCATCGTGTAACCCATGAAATAGAGCGCGGCGACACCGGCCAGGAAGGCCCCGGGTATCGCCAGGCCGACCAGAACCGATGACCGCAGGCCCAGGGCCCAGACGATGACGATCATCACCAGAAGTACGGCCGCGATCACATTCGATTCCAGGTCCGACAGCATCGTCTCCACCTGTTCGCTCTCGTCCTGCATGTAGTTGATGCGGACGCTTTCGGGCCATTCGGCCTGCGCGCTCTCGATTTCGGCTCGGACGGCGGCGACGGTTTCGATGATGTTGGCGCCGACGCGTTTCTTGACTTCGAGGGCCAGCGCAGGCTGACCGTTGATCCGCGCAAAGCTCGTCGGGTCTTCGAACGTGCGCCTTACAGTTGCGACATCGCCGAAGGTCACCACCGTGTCGCCCGAAACCTTGACCGGCAACTCCATGACATCGCCGAGATCTTCGACGAGACCCGGCACCTTGAGCACGATGCGTCCGGCGCTGTTCTCTATCGCGCCGGCGGCAATCAGTCGGTTGTTGCGGTTGATCTGGCCGATCAGCTCGTCAAAGGAAAGGTTGTAGGTCTCGAACACCGTGGGGTCGATCAACACCTCCATCAGCTCGAAACGCTCACCACCGATATCGACTTCGAGCACGCCCGTAAGGCTTTCGATCCTGTCCTTGAGGTCATCGGCAAGGGCATTGAGCGTGCGTTCGGGTACCGGTCCGGACAGTATCGCGGTCAGGATCGGGAACAGGGCGGTGTTGATCTCGGTCACCACAGGATCCGAGGCGTCGTCAGGCAGCTCGTCCGTGGCCTTGTCGACCGCCTCACGGACCTTGTCGAGCGCCGCATCGGCGTCGAAACCGGGCTCGAACTCAAGCTGAACGCTGGCGTAACCTTCGGCGGCAGTGGCCGTCATGGTCTTGAGGCCGCTCAACGCACCCAGTTCCGTTTCGAGCGGTTCGATCAGCAGACGCTCGGCATCTTCGGGGGTAATGCCTTCGAGCGCGGTCGAGACGTAAACCGTCGGAATCGGGATCTCGGGCGAGCTTTCCTTGGGGATCGCGCTGTAGGCTAGCGCGCCGACGGCCAGGACAAGCCCAAGAACCAACGCGACCACCCGCGCACGGCTGAAGGCGGCATCGATCAACATGTTCATCAGTTGGTTTCCCCGCTCGTGGTTGCGGGCATCTTGACGCCTTGCGCTGCTGTATCGTCTGCCTCGACACTTGGCGAAACCGGCTCGCCATCACTGACAAATCCCTGGCCGATCGTGATCAATCGCACCGTGTCGGGCAGGCCGCTGATCCAGACGCCATCGGTTTGCGCGCGTTCCAGGACGACCTCGTGAAACACGACCTTGTTTTCATCGTTCACCGTCTTGACGCCAAGCGCGCCGTCGGGCCCAAGAGACAGGATGGCCGGCGAGACGAAATGCGCCGACATCTGGCCGGTGGGAATCCGCACCTGGACGGACAGGCCGGACGCAATGGCACCACCAGGGTTCGGCACGGTTATCTCAGCGCGGAAGGTACGCGTCTGCGACGCCGCGTCCTTGCTGACATATCCAACGGTGCCGGTGCGCGTTTCGCCGGTGATGAAATCGACGGTTGCCTCCTGTCCTTCGCTGATCCGCGCAAGCGATTGCTGGGGTATCTGGATCACGATGCTGAGCGGGTCGGTGTCGAGTATCGTGCCCACCTCGGTCCCCGCCGAGACATAGGCACCGTCGTCAAGGTCCAGCGCATCGAGCCGTCCGGCGAAAGGTGCGCGGATCACCGCGGCGTCGACCGCCTCTTCGGCCTGGGTCAGTTTGGCCTCGGCCGATGCAAGCGTCGCACGGGCGGCGGCAACCCGGTCGGTCGTCGAAACACCCCGTTCCAGAAGCGTCTGGGAGTTCTCGAATTCGCGGCGGGCGCGCGCGACCTCTTCGCGGGCTTCCTGCACCTGAGCTTCCTGCTCTCGGGTGACGAGGCGAGCAATTTCTTCGCCCCGTTCGACAAAATCGCCTTTCTCTGCCGACAGCGTGGCGACATCTCCGTCTGTTTCAGCCCGCAGGATGGCGCGGCGGTCCGGTTGTGCCTGTCCTTCCGCCGTGAATAGCTGCGTCACCTGCCGCGCCGTGCTGTCGCGCACGGCAACCGTAACGGGCTTGACCGTTACGGCAGGCTGGGCCTCGTCCTCGGGCGGCGCGGGCAGGATCAGGCCGCTGGCCATCCAGCCGACAAGGGCAAGGGCCAACAGGCCCGCGACCCATTTGGACCGTGCCGAACCGGGTTCGTCCGTGAATTCGAGCCGAAGCGGCGGCTTCGCTCCGTCGGGTGTACTCATAAGCTCTGTGCCTCCTTTTGCAGAGGTTTTTGGCCGTCAGAAACCGCTATGCGTGACGCCGACGGCGGCGGTCCAGGTATGTTCGGATGCGGTCACTAACGCGTGACGTGGAAAGGCCTGTCGTTACACACTCGGCGCGCCGGTCATCGCGACCCGGCAATCTCGGCGATCATCATGCGAAACTCGTCGGGGTCGGCCAAGGCAACGCTGCCGATGGGAAGGCCAAGCAAACGGTCAAGCATCGCGCCTTCGGCAATCATGCGCTCGTTCAACAGGCGTATGGCGTCGTCGACATCCCCGTCTTCCGCAATCGCGATGGCCTTTTGCGATATGTCGCGGCGTCCCGGCCCCAAGGCAAGGATCACCTCGGCGGCCATCTGGCTGTCGGTCACGGTGAAACAGCCCTCTGCCACTCCTTCATCGATCATCTCTTGCAGCATCGGCAGAGCCACGCGAGAGGCCTCGGCGTTGATCCTGTGAAACAGCGCATCATTCTCGGGGCGCAACAGGACATCCGCGATGAATTTCAGTTCGGGCGCTCGATGAACCCGCCAGCGGTTGGTGGCGGCGATAAAGGCGTTGAACCGGCTCAGCGCGTCGCCGTCGGCGGCCTTTTGTGCTGCCTGCGCGACCGACATGCCCTGCCACGTCATGCGTTGCACGAGCCCGTCGAGCAACTCTTCCTTCGCAGTGAAATGATGATAGAAACCGCCCTTGGATATGCCGGCCTCGGCCAGAACATCGGCAATCGTCACCGCGTCCCAGCCGCGCGCCAGGAACAGGCGCTGCGCCGCGTCCAGGATACTTTCGCGCCGCTCTTCGGGCGCCATTCGCAGTCGTTTCCGCTCGTCTTCCTCGCCGCGGATCGACGCCCCGCCCGCCTTGGTATGCATGCCGTGCCTCATGTCACGGTCGGTCATTGTTCTTTTACCGACCAGAAGTCGGTATAAAGGATGACCGGCGCGAAAGGTCAAGTGGCCGGACACGCACGGCGGCATTTCCAAACGTCAACACGGCCGGATTTCGCGCAGCCCCGCGTCACCTTTGGTGAACATGGATGACGTCTTTCATCCGGCAACCGGCTCCTGTTAACAGCGGTAACGGTGATCCTGTTCGAGGCCGAAATGCTGTTTATCACGATCTGGCCGATTTTCGCGTTGATATGCCTCGGCCATGTGCTGGCGCGGCGCAACTTTCCCTCGGCTGAATTCTGGCCCGCGGCAGAGCGGCTGAACTATCACGTTCTTTTCCCGGCCTTGCTCGTCTCAAGCCTTGCCAACGCCCCGGTGCGTGATCCGCAGATCCTGCGACTGGGTGGGGCGACGGTGCTGACGATCCTGATCGCCGTTGCGGTGTTGTACGCCTTGCGAGCCGTCCACCATATGCCGCCGGCACGTTTCGGCCCGCTGGTGCAAGGGATCGTGCGGTTCAATACCTACCTTGCCCTGTCCATCCTGGCGACACTCGAAGGGATTGCGGGGTTGGAGCGTGCGGCGGTCTATCTCGCGGTCGCAGTGCCGTTGGTCAACGTTCTCGCCATCGTCGCACTGAGCGATGCGGGAACCGCGCACCGGCCATTTGTTCTGATCGCTACGGTTTTCCGTAATCCGCTTGTTCTTGCCTGCGTCATCGGCGCGTGCCTCGCGCTGAGCGAGGTCGGCCTACCCTACGGTTCGGACCGATTCCTCAAACTGATGGGAGAGGGGAGCCTTCCGCTCGGCTTGCTTTGCGTTGGCGCAGCGCTCCGACCCGCTTCACTGCGCCAAGACATCAAGGGTTTGCTTGGTGCGGGTCTGGCACGCCTGTTGATCATGCCTGTGCTTGCGGGCATCGTGGCGCGCGTCTTTGGCCTGTCCGGGGTAGAGGCCATGGTGCTGGTCGTGTTCTCTGCGGTTCCGGCCGCACCGACCGCCTATGTCCTGACCCAGCAGTTAAAGGGTGACGGGCCGTTCATGGCGGGTATCGTGACGTTCCAGACCCTGCTTGCCGTTGCGACCATTCCGGCGGTCCTGCTCCTTTTCTCGGCACTCTGACAAGGCACGCGACGCAGGCCGTTTTTGGCGCTGCGTCCGATTTCCTTTGACATGCATGAAATTTAGGTACATTTTTCGTATCAAAAAGGAGGACACATGCGCCGCACCCAACTTGCCGAAGAATACTGCTCGATCGCGCGGGCAGGCGCCCAACTGGTCGATGCATGGACGCTGATGATCCTGCGAGAACTCTTCCTGTCGAACCGCAGCTTCGAAGGTATCCGTCAGCAGACCGGAATGGCGCCGGCCTCTCTCGCCGCGCGTCTTGGCGGGCTGGAGGAGGCAGGTATCCTCGAACGCCGGTCGCCGAAGGACAAACCGCGAAAGGCGCAATACCTGCTGACCGAAAAGGGCTTGGAACTGTGGCCCGCGATCATCGCGATCAAGCAATGGGGCGACAAATGGTTCGGTCCATGGGCGGATGATCAACCGCCTGTCGTGTTGGAGCATAAGGGCAGAGACCATCCGCTTGTGGTTCAGGTCACCTGCGCCTGCTGCGGAGAACCCGTTTCGGCCAACGAGTCGCTTGCACAGGTCAGCCCGGTTTTCGCCGAAAGACGAAATGAACAGCAAAAGGCGGCCAAGGCAGCCCGTCGAGAGGAGACAGGAAAATGACAACCCGGCGCGTCTTGTGTTCAGGCTGCGACATCTATTGCCAGGTCCATGCCGAGGTTCCCGAAAGCGGCAAGGTGGCCGAAGTGCGTACAAAGGCCATCGATACCCGCCCACTGATGGCGAATATCTGCATGAAAGGCGTGCACGCGCCCGAAGGCTTCGCCAATCCCGACCGCGTACTTTATCCGTTGCGGCGAACAGGCCCAAGGGGTTCGGGCCAGTGGGAACAGGTCAGCTGGGACGAGGCCTTGGACGACATCGCCGCGCGGCTTGGGGACATCGTGGCGCGCCACGGACCCGAGGCGCTGGCGGTGTCGACCTCGCAATGGAACACGCAGACTGACAATGGTGCGGCACGGCGGTTCATGAACCTGTTGGGCTCACCCAACTGGATAAGCGGGGTGGCCATGTGCGCGGGCAACACGGCCGCGGTCAACAGGCTGGTCTATGGCTGGTACCCGTTTCCGGATTATCCCAATACCGAATGCATCGTCCTGTTCGGCCACAACCCCAAACCGCATTCCTGGACACCGATCCACAACGCGATCCGGCGGGCGCAACAGCGCGGCGCCAAGCTGATCGTTCTGGACCCACGCCGCAGCGAAAACGCCGAAGCAGCCGACCTGTGGCTACCGCTCAAGCCCGGCACGGATGCCGCCATGTGCCTTGGCTGGATCAAGGTCATTCTGGACGAGGGGCTCTACGACGCCTCCTTCGTGCGCAAGTGGACCTTGGGCTTCGAGGAATTCAAACGGCGGGTAGACGAATTTCCTCTGTCGCGCGTGGCAGAAATCACCGGGGTCGCGCCAGACCTGATCGCCCAGGCAGCCCGGCTTTACGCAACCAACGGCCCCTCGGTCATCCCGTGGACGCCGATCACCGACCAACAACGCAACAGCACCAGCGCGATCAGGCTGATGTGCGCCCTGCGCGCGATCTGTGGAAATCTCGACGTCAAAGGCGGCGAGTTGTTTCATGGCTTCCACCCTGACGTGGTAAGTGAATCCGAGTTGGAACTGCACGAGCACCTTCCCGACGCGCAGCGGGCCAAGCAGTTGGGGGCCGATGCACATCCGGCGTTCACTTATCGCGCTGCCGACATGCTGCGCGAACCCGCCGCCCGCGTCTGGGGCCACGACTATCCCAACCTCGTGAACGGGGCCTGTATGGCGGTTCCCTCGGCAGTTTTTCGCGCGATGGCCGATGGCGACCCCTATCCGGTGCGAGCCTTCTTCGTTCTGGGGAACAATGCTCTGATGAGCTATGCGAACATGCAGCTCATTCACCGCGCGATCACTGCGCAGGAGCTTGTCGTCGCAGTCGAGCATTTCAAGACGCCCACCGCGCAGCTGGCCGATTACATCCTGCCCGGCGATGCCTGGCTGGAACGAAACGCGATCAGTGACAGCTTCGCCTGGACCGCGATCTATCGCACCAGCCAACAGGCGGTTCAGCCGCCGGGTGAATGCCGCTCGGTCTATGATTTCTGGCGCGGGCTGGCGCATAGGATGGGAATGGCCGAGCATTTTCCATGGGCCACGCAGGATGACCTGCTGGATCACCGTGTGGCGAAGCTGTCCGACAGTTTCGCAAGTCTTGCCGAGGAACGGGCCTATGTCGCACCGCGTATGGAATACCGCAAGTACGAAACAACCGGTTTCGCGACCCCGTCGGGCAAGGTCGAGTTGTCTTCGACGATCCTAGACGCCTTTGGCTTCGACCCGCTGCCTAACTGGCGGCCTGCACCGCCCGCTGATGCGGACTGGCCTTTGACATTGTTTACCGGTGTGCGCGAGGACGAGTTCTTTCAGACCGGGCACCGGCATATTGCTTCGCTGCGCAAGCGCAAGCCCGAACCGCTGGCTTTCCTCTCGATCACGGATGCCGAAAGGCTGGGAATTTCCTCTGGCGACGACCTGGAGGTCGCAACCAGACAGGGCCGGGTCCTGCTGAAGGCGGATGTGCGCGACGACATGCCCGAGGGGGTCGTCAGGGTGCCGCATGGCTGGTGGTTGCCCGAACGCCCCGAAGGCGACGGCACGCTGTCCGGCGCATGGACCCATGCCGATGCCCAGATCTGCCCGGACGATTCCGATCACCTCGACATGGAACAGGGTATTCCACACCTCAAGGGCATTGCCTGTCGTGTGACCAAGACGTCCCCGCAACGCTCAAATTAAGAACAGGATTCGCACGATGGGATATTTCAAAGGCGTCGAAAACGCCCGGCTGGTGACTGAAGTCTTCAGACACGACAAGGACCGTTTCCACCCCTACACGGCGTTCATGGCCGAGGTCATGCGCAGCTCGGACACGCTTGGGGCGGTCGAGCGCGAAGCGATCGCCCTGCATGTCTCGGCCATCAACCGGTGCCACTATTGCGTGGGTAGCCACCGCGCCGCTCTTTTGGCGATGGGGCAAACTGCCGAGCAGATCGCCGAGGTCGAAGTCGGGCGTTCGCCCGATGGAAAACTGCATGCCTTGCTGGTCCTCGCCGCGCGGCTGACGAATACACCGTCGATGGTCGGCGAGGCGGATATCGACGACGCGCGCCGTGCGGGTGCGACAGACCGGGATATCCAGGACACGATCGCGGTTGCGGCGGTCTTCGCCTTCATGAATCGTCTGGTCGAGGGCTATGGCGTCAAGGGTGACGACAAGGCGTTCGACCTTGTCGGGAAATCGCTGATCAGCGGCGGATACGACGCGATCCCCAAGATGATCAGCCGCTGAGCCACAGGTTGGCAGCTTTACCCACCTGGACACAGCAAAACCCGCCGCTGGAAATCAGCGGCGGGTTCTTTGTTCTCTGACGGGATCAGGCAAAAACCGCGTCGCTGCTCCGGCGTTGCCGGCCTATCAGGACCAGCAGGACACCACCGGCAGCCAGCAGCCCTGCCGCGACTGGGACCATGCCATAGCCCAGGCCGGCATGGATCACCCAACCGCCAACCGCGGCCCCCACGGCATTGCCGAAGTTGAAAGCGCCCACGTTGATCGAGGATGCAAGACCCGGCGCCTCGGACGCGGCGAGCATGACGCGTGTCTGCACCGGCGGAACCATCGCAAAGGCCACGGCACCCCAGACCAGCAGCGAGATCGCAGCGCCCACCTGTGTTCCGATCACGAGCGGCATGATGAAGGTCACCAGCGCCGCACCGCTGAGGAAGATGATGGTTGCGCCGTCCAGCGACCAGTCGGCTAGCTTGCCACCCAGCCAGTTCCCGGCGGTGAATCCGATCCCGATGAGGACCAGCATCGCGGTGACATAGCTTTCGGTGACCTGCGTCAGTTCCTGCAGGATCGGTGCGACGTAGGTGTAGACACCGAACAGGGCAGCCGAACCCAGAACCGTCGTTCCCATCGCGATCAGCACTTCGGAACGGATCAGAACGCTAAGCTCCTTCTTCACGTCCGGACGCTGTCCGCGCTCACCCTGGGGCAGGGCAATCCACAGCGCTGCTATGGCGATTACGCCCAGAACCGCCGTGCCGGCAAAGGCCATGCGCCAGCCGATCTGCTGACCCAGCCATGTCGCGGCCGGAACGCCACCGATATTGGCGATGGTGAGACCCATGAACATGGTCGCCACGGCACTTGCCTGCTTTTCCTTTGGCACGACGCTGGCGGCAACGACCGCCCCAAGGCCGAAAAACGCCCCGTGGTTCAACGAGGTGACAAGACGCGCCACCAAAAGGGTCCAGTAGTCGGGCGAGAGTGCAGACATGATGTTGCCGACCGTGAAGATAGCCATCAGCGACATCAGCGCAGCGCGCTTGCCGAACCGGCTAAAGATCAGGGTCATGATCGGCGCACCGATCATCACGCCGATCGCGTAAGCGCTGACCAGAAGGCCGGCTGTCGGGATGGACACGTTCACGCCTTCGGCGATCACGGGCAAAAGGCCCATGGGAGAGAATTCGGTCGTGCCGATCCCGAAGGCGCCGATGGCCAGCGCCAGCAGGATCCAGCCCGATCCGGTCTTTGGTTGAGTTATGCTCGTCGACATGACGGAGGCTCCTTATGCGTCCCACTCTGGGGCAAGGTTTTCAGGACTGATGATACGACCGTCGGGGCGGGCCAGCCCGCTGATCCGGGCCATGTGATCATCGGAAAGGGCAAAATCGAAGATCGCCGCGTTTTCCGCAGCGCGGGAGGGGTTTGCGGTCTTGGACAGCGCGACAAAGCCTTGCTGCACGACCCAGCGCAACGTGACCTGAGCAGCCGTCTTACCGTATTCCGCACCGATCTGCTGCAGCACTTCGTCCTTCGGCACTGCGCCGTCGGCCATCCCGTAATAACCGGTGATGGCCACATCCAGTTCGCGCGCTGCCGCCGCCAGTTTGCTCTGGTCCAGATAGGGGTGGACCTCGACCTGGTTGGTGACGATGGGGGCGGCGCTGGTTGCGACCGACTCGCGCATCTGGGCGATGTTCTGGTTGCTGACCCCGATCAGACGGGTTTTGCCTGCGGCTTGAACTTCGTTGATCAGCTCGATCTGTTTGGCCACGGGAACTTCGTGCGCGGGCCAGTGCAGCAGCAACAGGTCGACGTTGTCGACGCGCAGTTTTTCGAGGCTTTCATCGACAGAGGCGGCGAACTTGTCCTCACTATACTGATCGACCCATACCTTGGTGGTCAGAAAGATCTCGTCCCGCGCGACACCGGCGTCTTCGAGCGCTTTGCCAAGTGCCGCTTCGTTCTTGTAGATCTGGGCGGTGTCGAAATGACGGAACCCGGCCTCGAGCGCGGCAGGCAGCACGCGTTCAAGCTCTTCGTCCGACATCCGGAAGACGCCAAAGCCCAGTGCGGGAATGTCGTACCCGTTCGATTTAACGGTCTGCATGTAATACTCCTAGGAATGTGTTAAGCGGCAAGTGCCGCCTTGGTGTCGTTCAGCGCCGGAATGACTTCCGACGCCAGTTCGTCCAGAACCTCGGCCACGGGACGGCCCGATTGGCGGAGGTTCACCGCGATGTGGTCCACGCCCACGGCGGCATATCGCTGGAACATGTCGATGAGCGCCTTGCGTCCCATCCGTCCGCCAAAGCGGATCGGCTCGTTCGGCGCATCGGGATCGCCCAAGAGATCGAGATGAAAGGCCGAGATGAAGGCACCGCGCCCTTGGGTCGCCTCGCTCCATGCCTCGGTCTGTTTCATCATGCGCCCGACACCGCCGGGATAGACGAAACGACCGTCCATGTTGGCACCAAGCCATTCATCCGTCTGACGCGCCTGCCCCGCCACGACCATGGGGATGGCACCCTGTGCAGGGCGCGGTAGCAGATCGTATTCGGGGATGCGCCCGCCCTCGACCGGCAACCCGCCCGGCTGCCACGCCTGACGCATGTATCCGACGGCATCGCGGAAGGCGTCTGCGCGGGCGTCGAAATCAAGCCCCAGCAACGGATACTCCACCGGCCGGTCGCCCGAGGCCACGCCAAGGATCAGCCGCCCGCCCGACAGCGCATCGGCAGACGCCGCGGCCTTGGCCGTCATCATGGGGTGGCGGATCGGCAGAACCACCGCCGCCGTCCCAAGTGCCACGTTCCGCGTCACGCCAGCCAGGTAACCCAGCAGGGTGAACACGTCATGGACCGAGCCGGCATCGCCCATGTTCACGGTGTCGAATACCGGGACATCGCGTGCCCAGACGGCTGCAAAGCCCAGATCGTCCACCTTGCGCACCAGTTCGGTTTGCTTGCTCAGATCCGGTACACCAAAGGGGCGGCCATCCGCCTCGCGGCGGCGCGTTCCGTCGGGTGACCAGTCATTGTCGAGGGGCAGTTCAATGCCCAGTGTCATGCGATCCGGCTTGCGGATCAGGTCGAGTGAAGAATTGCGTTCCATGGCCTCGCCATTGCTTTGTTCGCGGTCACGAACGGGCAGATAATCGACGGGCTGTGCCTTGATAACGCGGCGTTGCTCCACTTTATCTATGAAGCGAATTCACAAGGGGCGCAGACGTGGACAACCGGGCAGGTGAAATGCAGGTTTTCCTGCGGGTGGTCGACTGCGGCAGTTTTTCCGAGGCCGCGCGCATGTTGCGTATGACACCCTCGACAGTCAGCAAGCTGGTTGGCCGGATCGAGGAACGGCTTGGCGTTCGGCTTCTCGAACGCTCGACCAGGCGCCTGTCGCTCACCGATGAAGGGCAGGTCTATTACGACCGGAGCCGGATACTTCTCGACGAGATGGAGGAGATGGAGCAGGAGCTGTCGCACGGGCAGGCGAGCCTTGATGGGCGCGTTCGTGTCAGCAGCTCGGTCGGGTTCGGCATGCTGGGAATTGAGCCCGAACTTCCCGCCTTCTGGCAGTCACATCCGCGCATCGTGGTGGATTTGTCCCTTTCGGACGAAATCGTTGATCTCTACCTCGACAGAACGGATGTGGCCTTTCGCGTGGGACCATTGCCGGACTCCACGATGACAGCGGTCAAGCTGGGAACGGCGAAGCGCATGATCGTCGCCGCGCCATCATACCTGGAAAAACACGGCACGCCTCACACCATCGACGACCTGTCGGAGCATGCCTGCCTTGGGTTCAACTTTCGCCGGGCCAACGCCGTTTGGCCCTTGCGGGAAAGTGGTCGGATCGTCGACCGAACCGTCGAAGGGCCGCTTCTTGCGAACAACGGCGAAACCGTGCGCCGCCAAGCCGTGGCCGGCGTCGGGCTGGGCCGAATCGGCGAGTTTCACGCGCGTGAAGACCTGCGCGCCGGACGGTTGGTGGAGGTTCTGCATGACGCGACCGAAGGAGACACCGAGGATGTGCACGCCCTGTTCCTGGGTGGAGAGCGCATCCCGGTACGCGTTCGCGCCTTTGTGGATTTCATGACCCCCCGTTTGAGGGCCTTCCTGGCCGGGTGACTGTCGATGCATCTTGTTTTGGGTGTTGCCGGAGATGATAACTTTTTGGGCAATCCGTGACGTGCAGCTCCTGCACCAAGACTGTGCCTTGCAGGAGATGCCTTTGCGCTTTTGCTTCGATGCGATCCGTCCGCACAGATTTCCCTTCAGGTGACAGGGACCGCTGCGACTCCGCTGGCCTCTTTGGTCCGCGCGGATAGAAGGCGAGATGACGGTAGGGGCAAACCGTGTCAGGAACATGGTGTGGCCGGTGTCGATGGCTGTTTGGGCCGATCTGAAAGACTTGCTGAACGCTTGCCCCCCTCAGGTCGACAGCATGAACGGTGCGGGTTATCTTTTTGCACGATAATGAAGAAGCAGCAGTCTCTGACATGACCAATGACGGCACCAAAACCACGCGTTCGCGGGGGGTACAAACCATCGAAACGGGTGGCCGCATTCTTGCCGCGCTTGCCCAGGCGCGTGGGGCCGTTCAGCTGCGTGATCTGGCCGAGGCCGTCGGGATCTCCTCGGCCCAGCTGCACCCCTACATGGTTTCCTTCCGGGAAATGGACATGGTCGAGCAGACGGACCGCGGGCGGTACCAGCTTGGCCCCTTCGCGCTGCATCTGGGCCTGTCGCGTTTGCGAAACCAGAACGCGTATCGCGAGACAATTGCGCGTGTCGGTGCACTGTCAGACGATCTGGGGCTGATGGTGTCAATTTCGGTCTGGGGAATGCACGGACCGACCATCACTTACGTGCAGGAATTCGACGCCCGGATCCATGCCAACGTTCAGGTGGGTGGGAACTACAATATGACCGTGACGGCAACGGGTGCCGTCTTTGGCGCATTCCTGCCGCGTTCTGTCACCGAGCCGGTGGTCGCGCGTGAGTTGTCGGATCGCGAGTTCTTGCGCCGGGCCTTTTTCAAAGTCGATGCCGAGGCCTATCGCGCAGCCACCGAACAGGCACGCCAAGACGGTTATGCGACCACTCGTGACATGCCGATCCCGGGTGTTTCCGCTGTGGCCGCACCGGTTTTCGACCACAGCGGGAAAATGCAGCTTGCAGTGACCGTGATCGGCCCGACAGGCTACATCGACCTTGAACCGAATGGAACACCGGTACGGAACCTGCTTGAGTTCACTGAGACGCTTTCCCGCGATCTTGGCTACGACCCCAGCGCCTGAAGACCGATGCAGCCAGGTCGAGCGAAACCAGTAGTCCAAGGCTTGCAGTGGAAATCCCTGCCCATTGCTGCAGATTGGGCCATTGCCCGATCATCGGAACCGATACCAGCACCGCAGCCATCGGGACCAGCGCCGGGAACACGGCGGCCCGATCACCACCCAGTCGTCGTACGGACGCTGTAAAGAAAACGACCGCCAGCGCCCCGCCAAGCAATCCCTGGTACATCACCTGTTCGACCCAAAGGCTGCCGGGCAGCCGAGGGGGGTCGAAGAGAACGAGGTAGAGCGGCAGATAAAGCACGGTTGAGACCAGTGCTATGGCCCCCGTGCTTCGTAGTGCATCCAGACGCCAATAACCCATCGCCCAGGTAAAGACTCCCCAGAGCGTTCCCGAGACAACGAAACATAGATCGCCCAGCAGCGTCGTCATTCCGTCGGCATGGTTGCCAGGCTTGCCGGCGTCCGTCGCCATGATGACAAGCCCGATCACCACGAGCGCCATTCCGATCATGCGGTTCGGTGAGATTGCCGTGCCGCCCGTCGCCCGGGTCAGCCCGGTCGCCACCAGCATCGTCATGCCGGGGCCTATGACCACGGCATGACTCAGCGGGGCCAGCGCATACCCGGTATTGATAGCCCAGGCAAAAGGTGGACCGGCCACCATGACGAGCACCGCCAGGCGGAGCACACCAGGCCCTGCAAACGGATTGGCGCGTGCCAGCAGAAGAAGCGGCACCATCGCGGCCGCGCCTCCTGCATACCGCAACAGGGTCAGGTCCGCGCTGGCAAATCCCTGCGCGTGCCCCATCTCGACGCCAACATTGTAGACTGCCCACGCCACGACCGCGGCCAGCCCAAAGAGAAGGCCCCCGCTCGCGCGGTCACGCATTGCCGCCCGCCATGTGTCGTGCAGCGATATAACCAAAGGTCACTGCCGGTCCCAACGTAATGCCGCCTCCGGGATAGTTGCCGCCCATGATCGACGCTGCATCGTTCCCGGCAGCGTACAGTCCCGGAATGGGATGTTTCCCGGCATCCAGTACGCGCGCATATTCGTCGGTGCGCAGCCCGGCAAAGGTACCCAGATCGCCCATGACCAGCTTGACCGCATAGTAGGGCCCTTTCTCGATCGGGGCGACACAAGGATTCGGACGATGTTCGGGATCGCCAAGCGACCGGTTGTACGAGGTCGAGCCCTTGCCGAATTCGGGGTCCTCGCCGCGCCGTGCCGGGCCGTTAAACGCCTCGACCGTGCGGGTCAGAGCCTCAGGATCGGCGCCGATTTGCCGGGCCAGATCGGCCAGTGTCTTACCCTGGAACAGGTAGCCCGACTTGATATGCTGCTTGTAGGGAACCGGGTAGGGTTTGACATAGCCAAGCCCGTACTTTCTCAGCGTCTTGTGGTCGGCAATGAAAAACGCGCAGATTTCGCCGCCCTCTTCACGGCAGCGAGCAACCATGGACTGCCCGAAGTCGTGATAGCTGTCCGCCTCGTTGCAGAATCTTCGCCCCGAACGGGTCACCGCGATCACGCCGGGCTTTGACCGGTCGACGAAATGCGGAAAAGTGCCCAGCGTCCCATCCTTGCGCACGGGCCGCGATATCGGCACCCAGGCCGCCGCATTCGGCAGGCTTTCATCGACGGATGCGCCGACCATCTCGCCCAACCGCAGACCATCACCGGTGTTGCCCGGAGGCGCGGGCGAGGCATGTTCATTGCCGGAAGGTGCGTGTTCGAACAGCTTGGACCGGCGCGCCACGTCCTGCGGAAAGCCGCCAGCCGCCATTACGACGCCACGCCGGGTGCGGATTTCGACGTTCCCGGTCACGGTCTCGACAATGGCACCGGTCACTCTCCCATCTTCGCCGCGGATCAACTCGCGCACTGCAGAGCGCGTCCAGATCGGGACGTCCTTCTCCTGGCAGGACTTGGCAAGGCGCGCAGCCAATGCGTTGCCGTTCATCAAGCGCATGGGCCGGCCGTGGAAAGCCATGTCGCGCAGGAATTTCATGAACAGGCCGGCCACGTAGAACGCGGAAACCGGCGAACGGGTCACGTTGAAGAAATGCAGCAACTCCTTGCCTGTGCCGATCATCATCCCGAGAAAGGTGATTTCCGAAAGAGGCGGCCGCAGGCGCTTGATGTCATCTCCCAGTTCCCGCCCATCGAACGGTCGCGCAACGATGGAACGCCCCCCATCAATTCCCCCGGGCGCATCGGGGTGGTAATCGGCAAATGTCGGACCGAGGTCGAATTGCAGAGCGGTCTCGTTTTCGAAGAAATCCACCGCCTTTGGTCCTGCCTCAAGGAAGGCATCAACGCGGGCAGGATCGAAATGCTCTCCGGTCTCATGCTGCAGATAGGTCCTTGCCTTCTCGGCGCTGTCCTCGACACCGGCACGCCGCGCGGGGGCATTGCCCGGAATCCACATCCACCCACCGGAACGGGCGGTGGTGCCGCCAAAGACCGGTTCCTTTTCGACCACCAGCACGCTGAGGCCCCGATGCGCCGCACAGACTGCACTTGCCAGCCCCCCGGCACCCGAACCCACGACCAGTACATCACATTCGTGGATCTGTTTCGTCATGTTGCTCTTCATCCTTTCATGCAGCCAGATAGCCGCCATCGACCGGCAACAGCGCCCCGGTCACATAGCTTGCAGCCTCGGAGGCCAGGAAAATCACGGGTCCGGCCAGCTCTTCCGGCTGTCCGGTGCGGCCCATCGGCGTATGCGCCATGAAGCGCCCGATCGCGTCGGGATTGGCGCGGGTGCCTTCGGTCATCGGCGTGTCGATCACACCGGGCAGGATCGCATTGACGCGCACGCCATGCGGCGCAAGATCATGTGCCAACGCGCGCGTGAATTGCGCCAGGGCGCCCTTGCTGGCGGCATAGGCCGTCAGCCCCGGGCCTGCTGTCAGCGACATGATCGATCCGAGGTTCACGACGGCGCCGCGTGTTTCGCGCAGGTCTTCGAGAAACGCCGTCACCATGTTGCGCGGCCCATCGACATTCACAGCGAAGGTAGCCGCCCAGTCCTGCGCGTGATCGGCGTCGTCGATGGGTGTACGGCGGATGATGCCGGCGTTGTTCACCAGGATGCTGGCGGGACCGAACTGTTCGTCGACCGCGCTCCTGAACGAAGCGGCCGCGGACGAATCGGTTACATCCAGTTGGGCCGACATCGCTTCGAAGCCTGAACGGATCAACCTGTCTTTGGTCTGCTCGACCGTTTCCACATCAATATCCGCCAAGGCGACACGCGCGCCTGCCTGCGCGAGGCCGAACGCGATTGCCGCTCCGTTTCCCCGTCCCGCACCGGTCACCACGGCGCATTGTCCTTTGAGAAGTTGCATCCACTTCCTGCTTTCACCTATTGCAAACGCGTTCACATATATCTAATCATTGACGTATCGCCAAGATACTTTCATCGCGTCTTGGGCGGATGATGACCAGCAAGCGGGCCGCAGCCCGCCCAGGGAGGACAGGAATGACCAGATTTTTAGCGACCACGGCCCTCGTCGCCGTCGGCCTCGCCACGCCCCTTTCGGCAGACAGCTATGACCTGCAAAGCGTGTTCGGACTGAACGTACCGTCGATCGGGCCAAGCCCGGTGAATTGGGCTGACAAGGTTCGTCGTATGACCGGCGGAGAGGTCGATATCACCGTGCATGGCGCGGGAGATTTCGTGCCGCCCTTCGAGGTGTTCGGCGCGGTCAGCTCGGGTGCGATCCCGATGGGTTTCGACTGGATCGGCTATTGGGCCGGTCAGATCCCGGTGGCAAACCTTGTGGGTTCCATGCCGTTCGGCCCCAGCCCCGAAATCGCCATGGCATGGATGTTCGAAGGCGGCGGCATGGAGATCATCCAAAAGGCCTATGACCCGCACAACGTCAAGATCATCCCGTGCCATCTGGTCGTCCCCGAAGCGGGCGGCTGGTTCAACAAGGAAATCAACAGCGTCGATGACCTCAAGGGCCTCAACATGCGGGTCGCCGGTCTCGGCGGGCAGGCATTGGCCAAGCTGGGTGCCAACACACAGCTGGTGCCCGCGGGAGAAATCTATGTTTCGCTGGAAACCGGCCGGATTGACGCGGCCGAATTCTCGGCGCCGCAACTCGACAAGAATTTCGGGTTTCAGGACATCACGTCCAACTACTATTTCCCCGGATGGCACCAGCCATCCAGCTGGGACTCGATAATCATCAACATGAATGTCTGGAACGAACTGACGGAAGACGAGCAATTCGTGATGGTCGAAGCCTGCAAGGCCAACATCACGGACCAGCTTGGCGATCAGCTCAACCAGCAGATGGCCGCCATCGAAGAGATCGAAGCCGCCGGCGTCACGGTCAAACGCTTTCCCGACGAAGTACTGGCCGCGATGCAGCAGGCCGCGACGGAGGTGATGGAGGAAGAGGCGCAAAAGGACCCGATCTTTGCCGAGGCCTATCAATCGCTGACGGAATATGTCGAGCGTGTTGGCCGCTGGCGCGATTTGCAGGTTCTGCCGCGTTGACCTAAGCCCGACGCCAATACGGGGGCCGAATAATCGGCCCCCTTAGCGTGTCTTCCCGGAGATGTAATGGACCGACTTCTGTCTCGCCTGATCGACCTGTGTGTGCTGCCCGGTCGCCTGGTCGGTTGGCTTCTTCTGCCACTGATCGCTTTTGTCCTGGCCGCTGTCTGGGCGGCGCAAACCGGGCGCAATGCCTTTATCGAATGGGACGATGACGTATTGCTTCTCGGTGACGGTGTCACGGTGAACACGTTGATCGATGCTCAATGGCACATCTTTGCGCTGATCGTGCTGTTCGGGGGCGTCTACGCCTTTCGGGACAATGCGCATGTCGCTGTCGACTTCCTGTCCAGCACGCTGCGCCCGCGAACACGCCTCATCATTCGAACAATTGGCGATCTGGTCTTCGTGGTGCCCTTCTGCGGCATCATCCTGTGGTTCGGGTGGAGCTTCGCCCAAACCGCCTTCATGTCGGGCGAGGGCTCGAATTATGGCGGGCTGATGGATCGCTGGCTGATCAAGGCTTGTCTGCCAATCGGCTTTGGCCTGCTGGGTGTGGCTGCGCTGGCCCGTGCATTGCGCACATTTCTCACTCTTGCCAAAGGCGGGCAGTTTGAGTCCGAGGAGATCTCGCGATGAGCGATTATGCATGGCCTGCCGCGATGTTGCTGGGGCTAATGGCCGGCGTCTTTTCGGGCTATCCGGTGGCCTTTGTCCTTGCCGGGGTGGGCATCGTTTTTGCCCTGCTGGCGGATGTGCCGATGCTCTTCCTGTCGATCGGGGTGCAACGGATCTTTTCCGGAGTGCTGACCAACTGGCTGCTGATCGCGATCCCGCTTTTCGTGTTCATGGGCCTCATGCTGGAACGCTCGGGCATCGCCGAGCGCCTTTTGCGGTCGCTGGCGACGCTGTTCCGCACCCTGCCGGGAGGCTACGCATTCGCGGTCGCCCTGATCGGCGTGATCATGGCAGCCTCGACCGGGATCATCGGCGCCTCGGTCGTTCTGATGGGCATGATGGCGCTGCCGCCGATGCTTCAGAATGGGTATGACGCGCGTATTTCCACTGGCCTGATCGCAGCCAGCGGGACGCTGGGCATCCTTATCCCGCCCAGCGTCATGCTCATCATTCTTGGCGATCAATTGTCAATCTCGGTGGGAAGCCTTTTCATGGGGGCGGTCGGTCCGGGCCTGTTGCTGGCCGGGCTTTATGTCGCCTACCTTGCCTTTGTCGCGATCACCGCCCCGCATCGAATGCCCCCGATGGCCAAGTCCGAGCCGATCGCGCGGGGCGAATTGTTGCTGAGGCTTGCGTTCGACCTGCTGTTGCCGATCATCCTGATCCTGTCCGTTCTCGGCACCATCGTCGCGGGTATCGCCACCCCGACGGAGTCGGCGGCGATCGGTGCAGCAGGCGCCATGGTTCTGGCGCTGCTTTCCCGACGCCTGAACCTCGAAACGCTGAACCGCGCACTTGGAGACACGACCCGCACCACTGCGATGATCATTTTCGTGATGATCGGGGCCACCATTTTCAGCCTCGTGTTCAAGAAACTGGGCGGCGACAAGATGGTGATGGACCTATTCTCCCTTAAAGGCAGCAGCCCTTACGCCTCTCTACTGCTGATCATGGCGGTAGTGTTCCTGCTGGGCTTCTTCCTTGAATGGGTCGAGATCACGCTGGTCGTCGTCCCGATCGTCGCACCCGTGATTGCGGGACTGGATTTCGGCATGCCACGCGAAGTGACACTGGCCTGGTTTGCCATTGCCATCGCCGTGAACCTGCAAACGTCTTTCCTCACCCCGCCATTCGGATATGCGCTGTTCTATCTCAGGGGGATCGCCCCGGACGTCCCGATCCGGACGATTTATGCCGGGGTATTGCCTTTCGTCGGGCTGCAACTTGCGGGCCTGGCCCTGATCATCGCATTCCCGGCCATTTCGGTCTGGTTGCCATCCTATTTGGGACGGTGACGCGCGGTTGTCCACGCGCCACTGTTTTCGACCCGTAGCGTCGCAACCGGTTCGAATTGCGGGCCGGTAACCTGATCTCGTCAGAACAGCTCGACACTGCTATCGGACTGCCAGTTCTGTATGGCGTTTTCGACCACTTCGCCCTGCAGGATGATCGTGTCGGTGGCACGGTCGGTGCTGAAATCGACCTTGATCAACTTCTCTGTCACCAGTTGCACTTCGATCTCTTCAGGCTCGCCGATCTCGTCGCCGTTTCGATCATTCAACAGACCGAAAACGAAGGACTCCACCTCGCCTTCTGACAAGGACGAACCACTGATGAACTCGCGTACCTCCTTGCTGAATCCGCCATCCGACCCATGGAAGAACGACTGCCCGCCTTTCCAGGGCTTGTCGGGGTTCCGGTCGTCTTCGGCGAAATCGAAAAGGGCCACCTGCTTGGTGAAATCCGAACCGCTGGCGCCGCCATCGCTGCTCCACTTGTCCTTCAAGTCGACGCGGGTGTCGAAATTCTCGGGGTTGACGATCCCATACTCGGCCAGCACGAAATCCTCGACCTGTTGGCCGCGCAGGGCAATGGTATCGACGGCAGAGCCGTTGTCGATTGTCAGAACGATCTGGTCTTGGGCGATGTTGAGGACCTCGAGCGGGTCAAAGGCATCGGCCTCGACATCCATCTTCACCGCGTCGAGCCAGCTTTCGACCTCGCCGAATTTCTCCTGAACGGAAGAGCCGTTGCGCGTCAGGTGCAGCTTGTCCGCCAGCGCGTCGTCGATCCGCCCAAGATCCCCGTGAAAGAAGGATTGATCGCCGGCCTCGCCGAAATCGAATATGGCCGTCTGCGCCCTGCCATCCTTTAGGTCGATCCGATCGCCGGCGGCGGCCAGGTCTATGCTGTCATCGGTACCGAAACTGGGACCATCCTCGTAGCTTTCAGCGGGTTCACTGGTCAGAACTTCGGCCCGGCGGGCGAACCAGTTGTAACCGCCGAAATCAACGTTCAACGCGTCCACATCCGCCATCGTGACGCCCAGAAGCTCGACGAGCTTGTTTCCGTCCGCCGCGGTCTGCAGGATGATACCGTTTTCGCTTGCAACCCATTCCAGCTTTAGATCGGCCTTGGCAGCGCGGATGCCGGTCACGTGCAGCGTGTCCTTCGTGACATCGAAATCGGTCACGGTGGTGAAATGATCGCCGCCATCGCTTTCGTAATCCGCGTTGCGCTTTTCCATCTTTTCCTGGCGGAACGTCACGATGACGGTATCGTTGCCTCCGCCAGTGGTAACCGTGTTCGACCCGTTGACCGCACCGAAGCTGTCATTGCCGGCCCCGCCAATCAGCCGGTCGTTGCCTCGGTTCCCCTCGAGATGGGTTTCGCTGCCCTCTGGCGCGCATGATCCGTCGACGACGTCATTGCCTTTACCGCCGCGAGCGAAATCACCGCCTGCCGCTCTGACGATGTCGTCGCCCTTGTTGCCGGACAGGAAGTCGTTCCAGGCCGTGCCGTTCAACTCTTCGTCGTGCTTGCTGCCGCGATGCAGTTGTTCTGCAGGCAAATCGGCAATGATCTGCTTCAACTTCTGTTTCCAAGTCATCATTCACTCCAACTCAAATAGATGCCGACCTGCTCTGGACAGGTCGGTGTTCGGGACCGCCGCCGCTCTGTCCGCGACGATTCAGCTTTTGGTGCGTGCCTCCTGCCTCATGGCTGGGTTGGCGTTTTTTGTGGTTGTTCAGCTCGCTGTTCGCGGGAAGGACCGCGCCTGAAATTGCTCAGGTGAACAGGCCCGCTTATGCGCTCGATAACGCCTTTTGGCAGAAGCTTTAGGGTCTCGATACGTCTTGGACGGGTAATACAAAACGCTTGCGGGTAGCGGATCATCCAAACGGATAGGTGAATCAATCCGGGCTCGGCAAACTCCGTCAATTCATCAGGTGTGACAGACCAAAGCCGCAAGCAATTTGCCAAGAATTACGGGTTCCAACTGGCAATACCAACAGATCGGACGGATCTCTTTGAAAGAGATCAACAATACTCGAACTTCGGAAAAACAAAGCACAGAACTTGGCCTGCAAAATATGCAACCGCCCTATGCTCGCTAAGGGTGGACCGAAGTCTTAGTTAAGAAACGTATTCCAACGTGTTTGAGGGCGATGGATCTGACCCGCTGAAACAAAGAAGTGACGATACGTTCCAAAAAGGAGTTCTGCGTCAGCCTCGAACCGGCCAGCTTGGGGCAAAAGTTGCACTGGTAACCCACGAAAATCATCTCGCATATCGAAGCCCGTGGCCATTGTTGACAGGTCTGCGCAATGACGGTCCACTGGCTTGGCGTTCGATGAAATCACGAGGTTGTGCATTGGCGAAAACGATACCCCTCATCCGAGCGGCTAACCTGCTGCCGTTGGTCCGCTGGACCGAAGCCAATCGCCACCGATCCGAACTGTATCTTGCCAAGACCGACCTCGACTATTGGTACGCTCTATCGCCGATGGACCCGATCCCGCTGCGCAGCGGGATAGATTACCTGCGAATGCTTGCGCGCGACCATGGTCCGGACATCGGCGTGCGGATCGTCAACCAGGCCAGCGTCGCCGAAATAGGTTTCATTGGCGCTGTGGCGCTTGGCGCGCGCAACCCTGTCGAGGCATTTCAACGACTGAGTTTCGCGATGCCATTGCATTCCAGTCACGAAACGTTCCGGGTCGGCGTCGAGGGCGACCAGCTATTGATCAGTCATGCCCTCAACTTCCAGATCGATGACGAAAGCTTGCACGCGGTGCATGTCCTGCTGATCTCCATGCTGCAACAGGTGCTTAGGTTTACCGGTCAGCAACCGCCGCTGTTGCGAAAGGTCGAAATGATGGCGCACCCGCAGGTCGGACTATCTCATATCTCGACCGGCTTTTCTGACAGGTTGTTCCCGTCCGAAAGCGGTATGCTGACGGTCTCCATCGATCTGTCCGTTGCGCAGGTGCCCTATCAGGCCGTGGCCCGGGACCGCAGCGCGAACCCGTATCTCAAGCAAATCCCGCCGCTGACCGAAAACCACGGCCTTGCCGCGTCGGTTCGTCCGGTCATCGCGGCGATGCTGCACGGTGGGGAACCGACGATAGAGCGGATCGCGCTGACCTATGGCGGCAGCGTCCGCAGCTTGCAACGCCGTCTGAGCGAAGAAGGTACCAGCTTTTCCGAACAGCTCGACCTTGTCCGGCGGGAACTGGTCATGTCCCATCTGGACGGCCAAGAGGACGCATCGCTGTCCGAGTTGTCGGAACGGCTTGGCTATTCGGGCCAATCTGCACTGACCCGTGCAGTCAGGCGGCTGACGGGCCAGACCCCTTCGCAACTCGCATCCGAGCGCGGCCTGCAGTAGCGCTGTTTTTTGGCGCGCAAAGTAAAAACCGAGCCATCCGAGGGCCCCTATACTCCTTGACAGAAATGCTTCGCGCGTTTGGCCGCGTGGTGTCGTCAAGTGAGGAAACGCAGATGCGAAGAACGCTGCTCGCAGTGCTATCGTTGCAAGCGCTCGCCACCATATCGCTGGCGCAGGACGGGTTCGAAAGGGCAAACGGACCGATGCCCGGGGATCTGTCGCGGATCAGCCAGGAATGGTCGTGCGTGCAGGGATTGGAAACGCCGGGTTATTTCAAATCCATGAACGGCGCCGAAGTAGCGGACGCGACACGCAGTCAGACGTATCCCTGCGCCAGTTTTCTTGGTTCGATGAATGGCGAAAATGACGTTTACGCCTGGCGGGCGGATGGCGATTACCAGGGTGTTCTGTTCATGAACAACCGTCACCCCGGCGAGTTGTACCTGACCGGGGGCAACAACCCGCCTGCGCAAGGGGTGGTGCCCCCAGGGCCTTGGGTAGCAAAGGTCGATGCGACGACCGGTAAAGAGATCTGGAGAACCGTGTTGCAGAACGCCAACGTCTCTGGCGAATGGACCGGGGCGTCTAACCTCAACATCACGCCAGACGGAAACATTCCGATCGCTTTCGGCAACCATCTGGTCAAGCTTGATGGCGATACCGGGCGTATTCTCAAGCATATCGATCTGCCGGCGGATGCGCCGCGCGAAGGCAGCAATTTCAAGCACCTGACCATTGCGCCAGACGGCACGCTGATCATCAAGAACCAGACCCGCGCAACGCCGTGCAACATTCAAGGAACCTTGGCTGCGTTCCAGTGCCCCGGCGGGGCTGCGGCATCGCCTGGCTCGACCATCCACGCGGTCGACCCGGAGACCTTTGAAGTTATCACCAGCGCCAGCGTGCCAGAGAATGCGGTCACTCCGCATACCATCACCGTCCACGAGGGTCAGATCGTGATTTACGTTCCGACCGTGGCCAGTTTCTATCGTTTTGTCTGGGACCCGCAGGCCCGCAGCCTGACCCGCGACACAAGCTGGGAGGCGGGAGGGTATCTTGAAAATGGACAGACCACGGGTGACGCGCCGGGGATCCTGGGCGATTGGGTGGTCGTTCAGGTCAACGGGCTGCCGACCAAGGATGCGGCATCGTCGCTGGTGGCGATCAGCCAGAGCGACGCCACCAAACTGACCCGGGTTTATCCGTTTGGCACAGAACTGCCCACGGGGCTGAGTTGGGCACCACCAAAGGCCGCTGTTGATGTCGAGAACTCCATGGTGTTCTCGGCGGATCAAAACATGATGAAAATCGGGGCGGTGTCGCTGAACCAGGAAAGTGGCGAGATGACCGTGGCGTGGACAATCGACGGAGCCACAACCGCTCTGCAGGCGCTTTATGGACCGGCGGATCAGCGTGTTCTTGGCACGGCGCGGGCTGAACCGGGTGTTACGCAACAGGACCTGATGCAGACATCGAATCCGCCTTACAGACAACAGGCTATCTGGCTTGAGGCCAAAACCGGCAAACTGCTGGCGCAATCGGATTTCTTTGAGCCGATGAACTTCAACACGCTCCTGTCGCCCGGCTTTGGAGGACGGTTCTACTACATGTGGGACAAGGGGTTCATCGTGCTCCAACCCATGCCAAAGCGGGGGCAATGACGACGTCGTGCTGCGCATCTTTCTGCAACAGAATTGCTCCAAGAAAAGGGAGGAGCCTGCGATGACGAATAAATTCCTTCGATACGTATCGGGCACGCTGGCGCTGTGTTTGATCCTGGCCTCGGGTGGCGCTGTTTCGGCAGAGGGCAACCCGGTCGAGACTGTCGACCTGTCGGATATTCGCGCGATGCGCTATTGCGAATTCCTGCTGATCTTCGACGACAGGATCGTGATCTACAACACGTCTGCCTCGAACGACTGCCCCGAGGCGGATTGGGCGGCGATGGACGTGGATGCGATTGCCGCCGACCACGGAGCGAACAAGGCGCAATTGAACGGTCCGCATTTCTGGGCCATGGACAAACAGACGCTGGGACTAGGCGAAACCAAGACATTTGGCGGTATCGAGGCGCGCTATGCCGCGACGCTTCCTCTGGCGGCCCTCGGCTCGGGGCAGGGGGCCGATCCCTATAAGCCATATGTCAGCGCCAAGCTTCAAACGATGGTCTTCGAGGCTGGCAAGCCGGTCTATCAGTTGGTCGATCCGGCCGGAAACACATATGTGATGAACGCCTATGGCGAGGAAGTCCGCGACGGCGATCCCGGGAACCTGGCCGAGCAATTGTCGCTCGCAGAAGGCTGGCAATTCGAGACTGTCACGCCGACCGAGGATCTTGTCGTCGAGGGTACGATGGACAAGCCCGTCGATATGGTGGGCGACGATATGCACCAGTATTACACCCGGTACGGCACCGCCGGGCAATGAAAAGGGTCGGCACAGAACGGTCACTGAACCGATGGCTTGCCTGTCTGATGGCTTGTTTTTTGCTGACACTGGGTGCGGCAACGGTGGTGCATGCTCAGTCTCAGTCTGGATATGGGCCATCAAACTCGCTGGAAGGTGGCGACAGTGTCACCGAAGACATCCACGAGGACGACATCAGCGCCGGATCAGCCTTTCGCCTGCGTGGCCAGCCGCTGAAACCTTGGTTCGATGCAAAGCGGCGATGGAATGACCGATATGGCCTCAAGCTCAACTTCAGCCTGCAGACCCTCCATCAGAACTCGGACAACAGCACCGGAGAGAGCCGCGCAGCGGCAGGACGGGCAGAGCTTAACGGGTCCTGGACCCTGGTTGGACGGGGCACGAAGAACGCCGGCCGACTGACCTTCCGGATCGAAAACCGATCTACCCTTGGAACGGTGATCCCGCCATCTCGTCTGGGCAACCAGTTCGGCAGCGGAACGCTGGTCGGCACCGGTTTCAGCGACTACAGCCGCGCCAACCTGTCAGAGCTGGCATGGCGGCAGTCCCTGATGCAGGGGCGGCTGAGGTTCGTCGCCGGCAAGATCAGCGCCGTCGGCTGGTATGGTGGCCACGCGCTGTCCTCCCCGAAACGGGGGTTCCAGAATACCGCGTTACAGTCCAGCAACGCGCGCGCATTTCCCGGACGCGGCTTTGGTCTTGGTGTGGGCTACGAGTTCACCCCGCGCCTCGTCGCGCTGGCTGGCATCCACGACGCGAACGCCAAGACCACCGGCAACCCCTTCGACAGTATCAAGCAAGGCGAATACCTGAAATCGGTCGAACTGCGATATTACCTTACGACGCCCGAGCGCGCGCGCTGGGACCAGATGCGGCTGAACCTCTGGCATCAGGATGCGCTGGCGCAATCCGGTGTTCCGGAAAGCTACGGGGCCAATTTCGTGGTCAGCAAGCTTATGCTTCAGGACAAGGTACTGCCTTTCATGCTGGCTGGCGTGTCGAATGGCGGCGCAGCCCTGTTCCAGAAGGATGTCGCGGTTGGTGTCGGTTTTGCCTTTGACACCACGGCAAGCAAGGCGCGCGATGTTCTGGGTATCGGTCTTGCATGGGGAGAGCCGACAAACACGGCGCTGCAGGAACAAGTCACCGGAGAGATGTTCTACCGATTCCAGATGCTTGATAATTTGGCGATTACCCCGTCAATCCAGATCATCAAGAACCCAATCGCAAACCCGAACAAGACGACTGTCACCGTTCTGGGACTCCGGGTGAGAGCTACCTTCTAAAGGCGAGACCCGGCGTTTTCGGCCCCGAAGCCGGCCACCTGTCAGGGCCGATCTCGAAAGTCAGGTCGCCGTATCGGTTCGTCCGTCCGTCAGCATTCCTTGCATGGCGGGCAGATCCCGAACCACAAGCTTTCCGTATCGCCGGTCAAGGATGCCCTTTCGTTCGAACTCGGTCAGAAGGTCCCCGACCATGGATCGGGACAGGTTCGTCATTTGCGCCAACTCGTTTTGAGTCACGTCCAACTCGGTCGCCTCACCTGCCGGGTCGGTCGGAACTCGCGCCCCGCATAGTCGCAAAAGTATCGCAGCAAGGCGCGCATCCGAGGCACGAATTGTCAGATCGTCGAGACCTGCAACAGCGAGCGCGACATGTTCTGCAGCAAGATGACCAAGCGCGCGCCAGATCTCTGGCCGTTCCTTGGCAAGGCTTTCCAATGTGGGCACCGGCAGAAAGAGGTAGGTCGACGGGCGTAGCACGGTCAGCGTCGTGAGCCGGGGCATGCCCGAGAACAGCTCAACCTCGCCAAGCCAAGCGCCCGCATGGAAATGACTGAGCATTGTGGGCCCGTGATCGGACTGCACGGTGTCCATTCGGATGCAACCGGAGGCAAGGTAGTAAAGTCCATCCGGTTCATCACCCACCCGATAGAGCACAATGCCCCGATCGGCGCTCCTGTGCAGAAAACGCCCCAGGATCCGTTCACGATCCTCCTCGGGGAGCTGCGCGATCCATCCTCGCGCCGAGATTTCCGACAGATTTGCCTCGCCCATTCTTCCCATCATTTACCATCCAGAATGTCTGCCACCGGCATTCACTGGGTCGGTTGCCTGCTAAAATATAGCAGCGAAAGCAGATTCCGCACCCATCGCAATGGGTGTCACGACCGAAACCGTCAGATCGGAGGGACACCCATGACAAGGCCACTCCACCTAACAACGCTCGCCACTTGCACCGTATTCCTGCCACTCGCGACCCTCGCGCAAGAGCTTCCCGGCCTCCGTCCGGGCATGGACGTCGAATATTCGCCCTACCTTCAAGAGGACTTCCCCAACCAGGTCTTTTTTGGCGACACACATCTGCACACGTCCTTCTCGGCCGATGCGGGACTTGTGGGCGCCACGACGACCCCGGATGACGCGTTCCGCTTTGCCAAGGGTGAGGAGGTCACGTCGTCCAACGGTATTCCGGCTCGGCTGCGGCGGCCGCTGGACTGGTTGGTGGTCACCGACCATGCCGAGAACCTCGGCATTCCCGCTGCGCTGGCTGCAGACGATCCTGTGCTGACCGACACGGAATGGGGCGCTCAATTGGCCGAGATCGCGGCACCGGGCACCGAAGAGGCGATGATCGCATCTTACGAGTTCTGGATGCAGGCGACCTTTGCGGGCACAGACCCGTTGGCCGGAACACCCTTTGGCCAGACGATGTGGGAAGTCGCGACAGAAGCTGCCGAGCGGCACAACGATCCCGGCGCCTTCACTGCCTTCATCGGGTTCGAGTGGACGTCGCAGCCCAATGGCTCGAACATGCATCGCAACATCATCTATCGTGACGGCAAGGACCTAGCCGACCAGAAAGTTCCGATCAGTTCCTATGACACGGACGATCCGGAAATGCTTTGGGATTGGATGGAGGACTATGAGACAGCGACCGGCGGGCGCATGCTGGCCATCCCGCATGGCGGCAACCTCTCCAATGGGCTGATGTTCGACGACATCACCTTGTCCGGCCAGCCGCTGACAGCGGACTATGCACAGCGGCGCATGCAGTATGAACCGCTCTACGAGATCACCCAGATGAAGGGGGACGGCGAGACGCATCCCATGCTTTCGGTCGACGACGACTTCGCCGATTACGGCACGTGGGACAAGGGCAGCTTTGGCCCGGACCCCAAAACGCCAGAAATGCTGCCCAAGGAGTACGCCCGGTCGGCTTGGATGCGGGGCATCGCCTACGAGGCAGAGCTTGGCACGAACCCCTTCAAGTTCGGCGTCGTCGGGTCTACCGACGCCCATACCGGTCTGTCGACCGCCGGAGAGAACAATTTCTTCGGCAAAGTCGCCCTTGTTGAACCGACGGGCGACCCGATCCGCTATGAAGAGACGATCACGGGACGGGCAACGCCGGACCCTTCGGACGACCTGACCCATGCGGATGCGCTTGCCTCCGGCCTTGCCGCCGTCTGGGCGCGGGAGAACACGCGCGAGGCGCTCTTTGACGCGATGGAGCGTAAGGAAGTCTATGCGACTACGGGCACGCGACTGCGTGTGCGTGTCTTCGGCGGATGGGGGTTCACGGCCGAGGACATGGATCGTTCGGACTTTGCGGCCTACGGCTACAAAGAAGGCGTTCCCATGGGCGGCGACCTGAGCGCTGCGCCCGAAGGCACCGCGCCGACCTTTCTCATTCGCGCGCTGCGTGACCCCGACGGGGCCAACCTCGACCGAATCCAGGTCGTCAAAGGTTGGACGACGTCGGAGGGTCCCCAGGAACGCGTCTATGACGTCGCGTGGTCGGACGACCGGGTGCCGGGCACCGACGGTAAGCTGCCGCCAGTTGGCGACACCGCAGACGCAAGCACGGCTACCTATACCAATGCGATAGGCGCTCCTGTGCTCGGAGCATTCTGGCAAGATCCCGAGTTCGACCCGACGCAGCGCGCCTTCTACTACATCCGTGTGATCGAGATCCCGACGCCGCGCTGGACGACTTACGACAGCGTGTTCTTCGGCATCGAACTGCCTGGCACCATCGCCGCAAGCCATCAGGAGCGCGCCTATACGTCGCCAATCTGGTTCACACCACAGTCGTGAGATCCGGCACCATGCTCATGAGGAACAAGGAGCCGCGGTACTGTCCGGAAATTTTTTCCATGATTACCTGTGAACACCACTCGGGGCGTCTCGGGCTTATCGACAAGCTCACATTGCCGGATTTGGGATTCGAACCGTCTTCCAGAACAGCTTGAAAACCTGATCTGATCGGGAGATCAAAGGCCATTTCATGCCATTGTGATACCAGATTTCCACTTCTCGGCCGACCAGCGCATAAAACAGGCCAATAATCTGCGTGTCACTAATATCAGGATCGATTTCTCCAAGCTTCCGGCCCTCCTCGACGATCGCGCCAATTGACTTCGCGATTTCATCCAGTTGCCATGAATCGTGAAAGATCCAGGTTCGTGTCGGCACGGTGATAAAGTAAACGACTGCAATTGCAGGATTTTCATCATAGGCCTGCATGGTCTGGGCCCAGATCATCCTGAACTTGGTCAATGTGTCGTTATCCGACTCGGCAACAGACTGTACCTTCTTCGAAATCGAATTGAGGAAGTCCTCCAGAATGGAGATGACCAGGCCCTCTTTCGACCCGAAGTACTTGTAGATGGTAGCCGAACTCACTCCCGATTCGGCCGCTACGTCGCGGATCTGGACCTGGTGAAAATCCGCGTGCATCAAAAGTTTAAGTGTCGCCGGGAAAAGCCTGGTCGTGACTTTTGCCGGAGCTTTGTGGGTCTTTTCCACGGTCGGGCTTTTCGTTTTGTCCATATCGCGAATGCCTGCGCCGTCAATTGGAATATGTCCTGAAATCAGTACCCTAAGGCAACACGCCGAGCCTAGCAACGGACAAACGGACCCGACCCTTCTGACCCGGCGACGTCTCGGGTAGGAGCCCATATCATCCCGTGCGGTGGTCCCAAACCGGTTCCCAAAAGAACATTGACAAGGTCCGTTTTTGCATGAGAAGTCACGGTTGCTAAAACATTGTTTTACTTTTGAGTCGAGATGTACCGCCCCGAAGCGGCACGCCGTCGACCGTAGGGAGGATCGATATGAAACACGCTGTACAGCAGCAGATGCACGGTGGACGCGCTGCACTTTCCGCGATGATCACCAAGGTTTCCGCGCTCGCCTTGACCACGGCCATCTCCTTGGGCAGCGCAAGCGTCTCGGCCCAGGAGGTGAACCTGAGAATGCTGTCGAGCTGGCCCGAAAACCAAGCCTATACGAAAAACGTGGCAGCCACGTTCGTTCAGATGATGGACGAGATTTCCGATGGCGAAATCGCCATCCGGATCGACGGTCCCGAAGTCGTCGGACCGCTGGAACAGATCGAACCCGTTCAGGCCGGCGTGTTCGACATACTCTTCACACACCCCGCGTACCACGTCGGAACGGCCACCCTCGGGATGGGGGTCGAAGGTACAGTCGCAGACCCGGCATTGCGCAGATCCTCGGGTGTGTTCGATACGCTTGATGAATATTACCAAGGGCTTGGCTTGAAAGTCGTGGCAATCGCACCGCTCGGCACAAGCGCGTTCAACTTCATCCTCAAGGAACCGGTGTCTGGCATGCCATCGCTTGACGGGCTGAAGGTCCGCGGCAACCAGCTGTATTTTCCGGTCATCGAAGGTCTGGGCGGAGCACCGGTCAACCTGCCCATGTCCGACATCTATTCATCGCTTCAGACTGGCGTGATCGACGGGGCAGGGACCACTGTTATCGGCATCAGGGAACAGAATTGGCACGAGGTTGCCGGCTATCTGTCGCGTCCCGTCTTCGGGTCGACCAGCGCATATATCTTCATGAATCTCGATACCTGGAACGGGCTGAGCGACGACCAGCAGCGCCTGATCGAAACGGCGGCACTTGCGCTTGAGACCGAAGTTCAGACCGTTTTTGACGCGATGGCCAAGGAAGAGGAAGCCTTCCTTCTGTCCAACGGCATGCAGGTGACCGAGTTGCCTGCCGAAGAGGCGGAAAAGCTCAATTCGCTGATGTTCGACGGGGCTTGGCAGGTCGCCATGACAGCCGGTGACATCGCGGAGAGAATGCATCAGCAGGCCGCTGATGCCGGTCTGATTGACTGATGCCTCGGCACGGCTGGTTCGGTGGTGCGATCAGGGCCGTTATCAGGGCGAGTTTCGTCCTGGCCCAGATCTCTTTGGCGGCATTGGCCGCCATCACCTTCATCGAAGTCGTTTCGCGCTACTTCTTTTCAAGCCCGACGATATGGGCCTCGGACGCGGTACGGTACCTCATGGCCTGTGTCATCATCTTCGGCCTACCGGATGTGACCTTGAACCAGCAGCATGTGGCGATTGATCTTTTCACACGAAAGTTCAGCGCCGAAGGTTTGTACAATCGTGGTCTTTCCGTCCTTTGCGCCATCGTCAGCGCGATTGCATCTCTGATCTTCCTCGACGTCTTCATCGGACATCTGAACAGCGGTGCGCTGACGCAGGGGCTTTGGAAGATCCATCGTTACTGGCTTTCCGGCGCATTGGTCTTCGGGTTTGCCATGTCGACGCTCACCTTCGTGATGGTCGCATTATCTCCGGCAAGAAAGGGATAGCGGGAATGGAATGGCAATTCATACTGCTGTTTTTCTTCGGAGGCCTGATGGGGCTGATGATGATGGGGGTGAACGTCTTTGTCGCCTTCCTGATCGTCAACCTGACCGTCGTGACGCTGCTGATCGGCGACAGGGGCTTCGGCCTGTTCACCAACAGCGTTCTCGACAGTCTGACCACCGGTGGCTATGCGACGATCCCGCTCTTTATTCTGATGGGAGAGATTCTGTTCCGATCCGGAAGCGTCGACGTCCTGTTTGACTCCATCGACCGGCTTGTCGGCCAGATCCGAGGGAGGCTTTATGCGGTTGTCATTCTGATCGCCACGGTCTTCGGTGCCTTGTCGGGATCCGCGATCGCCGTAACCGCAATGCTGGGCCGGTCGGCTCTGCCGAACATGGAGGCACGCGGTTATTCGACCCGTCTCAGCTCAAGCGTCATCCTTGCAGGCGCGTCGCTGGCGCCGATCATTCCGCCATCGCTGCTTGCGATCATCGTCGGCTCTCTGGCCGATGTTTCGATCTCTGGTCTGCTGATCGCGGGGGTCGTGCCGGGCATTCTGATTGCCGTTATGACCGCTGTTTACGTCGCCGTGCGCGTCGGGCTGGATCATTCGCTGGCACCGGAAAGGGCCGAAACGGACACAACGGCGCAGGGAAGTGCCATCGCGGCATTGCTGAGAATGACGCCTTTCGTCCTGATTATCGCCGCGGTCATGGGGTTCATCATTCTGGGGATCGCAACACCCGGGGAATCCGCGGCAATCGGGGTTTTGGGCGCCATCGGCGTGGCGGCGATCTATCGCAAACTTTCACTCGGCATGGTGCTCGAGTCCGTCTCATCCGCCACACGGCTGAGCGTCATGATCATGATCATCGTTTCATGCTCGACACTGTTCGGACAGTTGCTGGCGTTCACCGGGGCCTCTCGGGCACTGGTGTCCTGGGCCACCGAGTTGGGGCTTTCGCCCATGGTCATGTTCGCGCTGATGATGGCCTTGCCGCTTGTCCTGTGCATGTTCATCGATCAGGTCGCGTTCTTGCTGCTGGCGGTGCCGCTTTATGAACCGATCATCGGCGCCATGGGGTTCGATCCGATCTGGTTCTGGACGATCTTTCTGATCAACCTCACGGTCGGAGGCATCACGCCCCCCTTTGGCTATACCCTTTTCGCCTTCTCGGGCGCCGCCCAGACCGTCGCAACCGCGACCGTCTTCCGGGCGAGCCTTCCTATCGTGGCGATCTTCATCACGGCAATCGTCGTTCTGGCACTTGTGCCGCAACTCACCCTTTGGCTGCCGTCCAAACTGTGACCCTGCGCTGGAACCGGTTTGGAAGACCGGTGCCGCCGCAGATGTGGGTGTGCTTGGCGGTAGTTGACCGCTTGTAACCCCCACGAAAACAACATGCGAGGAGCGCATTTCGATGCACAAAGTATATGACTGGATCCAGACCCACGCCGCCCGCCGCCCCGAACGGCTTGCGATACTCGACTATGCCACCGGGCATCGGGTGAGCTATGGCGAGATGCACGAACGCGTCGCACAGGCCGCTGGCGTATTGCGTGACAAGGGCGTCGGGAAGGGCGACCGCGTTGCTGTCCTGTCCCTCAACTCCCCGACGCTGTTCGAAATCGAATTCGCCTGTGCGCGTGTCGGGGCAATCTTCTGCCCGCTAAACATCCGGCTCAGCGCACCCGAGCTTTTGTTCATTCTCAACGATCTCGAACCATCTCTCGTTCTCGCTGACACCACTTTCCACGAGATGGCGGTGCCACTCGCGGAGGAGGTTTCTGCCCCCTTGATGGGGATCGAAGGGCTGGGGGTCGATACGGAATGGTCGACTGCATGCGCCGCGGCCATGCCTGTTCATGACATGGTTGATCTGACCCATGACGATGACTGGATCATCATATACACCTCTGGAACGACGGGCCGCCCCAAGGGCGCGCGCCTGACCCATGGGATGGTTTTTGCCCATGCGGTGAACGTTGGCGCGGTCACATCGCTGACCCCAAGAAGCGTCAACCTGTGCCTGCTGCCATTCTTTCATACGAGCGGCTTGAACGTATTCGCCAATCCGACCTTTCACATCGGTGGGGCCAATGTGGTGACCCGCAGCGTTGATCCCGCGCAGATACTCGACATTATCGACGACAAGGACCTTGGCGTGAGCCATTTCATCGGCGTGCCCACGATTTTCCAGTTCATGGCTGAGAAACCCGCCTTTGAAACCACCGATTACTCGCGGCTCGAAGGTGTGATGGTGGGCGGTGCCCCCGCGCCCGAAGCGCTGTTGCGGCGCTGCGCATCGGTCGGTCTTGAGGTCGCGCAGGCCTACGGCATGACCGAAAGCGGGCCGGGTGTCCTGGTACTCGACAAGGAAGACGCGCAACAGCGGATCGGGTCTTCGGGCAAACCACTGATGCATGTCGATGTGCGGCTGGTGCGTCAGGACGGCACCGATGCCGGGCAGGATGAGGTGGCCGAGATATGGCTGCAGGGGCCGTCGATCACGCCGGGATACTGGCGCAGGCCCGAGGCCAACAAGAACGACTACAGCGATGGCTGGTTCAAGACAGGCGATGCGGCCTATCGTGACGCCGACGGATTCTACTACATCGTGGATCGCTGGAAAGACATGTATATTTCCGGTGGTGAAAACGTGTATCCCGCCGAGGTCGAGAACGTGATCTCGAACCTCGACGGTGTGCTCCAGGTGGCCGTTATAGGTGTCCCCGACGACAAATGGGGCGAAACCGGTTGCGCTTGCATTGTACTGCGCGAGAACGCGACACTCGGCGAAGATGATATCCGGAACGCCTGTGCGGCCAATCTGGCCCGCTACAAGCATCCGCGCGACATCGTCTTCCTCGATACGCTTCCGCAGAACGCGACCGGCAAGATCCAGAAACGTGAACTGCGGGACCAGATCCTCAGGGCGTCCGCATGACCGGGACTGCGACATTTGCCGGCGCCCGATTGCGGTTGACCCGAAACGGGTCGATCCTGACAGCGACCCTGCACGGGGGCGACGGCCCGAACCTGTTGACGATCGACAGTCTGGCTGAAATCGAACGCTTTGCCCGCGACTTGCATGGAGATGCCGAAACGCGCGTGGTGATACTGCGAGGGGAGGGTCCACATTTCTGTGGTGGTTTCCATCTTGAGGAACGTCTGACGGAATTGAAGTCCGATGCCTCGCTCATGAATCGCAGCAGACAGGCCGACCTTGGCAGGCGGATGATGACCGCGCTGGCGGAAATCCCTGCGGTCACCATTGCAGCCGTCCAGGGCGTGGCCGCGGGGGGCGGGGCCTGTCTGGCCACGGCCTGCGATTTCCGCATCGCGGCGGAAGACGCGCGCATGGGCTATCCCGAGGTGCGCCGCGGCTTCAACCTGATGTGGGGCGCGCTGCCCTTGTGCGTCCGGCTGATCGGCCCGGCCCGCGCCAAGCGTCTGATCATGCTGGGCCGGCTGGAACGGGCGGAAACGCTCGAACGCTGGGGGTTCGTCGATCAGGTGGTTCCTTTGGACCAGCTACCAGCCACGGTAGAAGACATGGCGCAGCAATATGCTGGCCTGCCTCCGCTTGCGGCACAGATGGTGAAACGGTCGGTGAATGCCGTGAGCGGGGCGCTGGATGCTGCGCTGATGCACATGGAGAGCGACCAATTCCTTCTCGCGGCTGATAGCCACGACTCCCGCGAAGGAATTGCGGCATTTCTTGAAGGGCGAGAGCCCGCCTTCTCTGGCCGCTAGACCGCCCCAACAGGCAGGCCCTTCAACCGACAAGCAGTTGGGGGGCTGACCACGGCTCTGGCCACCTGATCAGCCGGATACGCTTCTGAGGAACTTTTTCAGTCGTGGATCTTGCGGTGTGTCGAAGATTGCGTCGGGCGCGCCCTGTTCCACGATGTGGCCGCCCTCCATGAAGATCACGCGATCCGCGATCTCTCGGGCAAAGCGCATCTCGTGGGTCACGATGAGCATGGTCTGACGCCGCTCCGCCACCGAGCGCATCAGGCCCAGCACTTCGCCCACCCATTCGGGATCAAGCGCCGAGGTCGGTTCGTCGAACAACATCAGCTCGGCCCCGATGGCCATTGCGCGCCCTATGCCGACGCGCTGTTGCTGCCCGCCCGAAAGGCTGGCGGGATAGCTGTCTGCCTTGTCAACCAGACCAGTTTCCGCAAGGATCGAACGCGCCTGTGCCTCGGCTTCGTCGCGCGGTCGTTTCTGGACGGTGACCAGAGCCTCCATGATGTTTTCCAACGCGGTCTTGTTGGCAAACAGGCCGTAGTTCTGGAACACCATCGACGTGACCCGCCGCAGCGCGAGGATATCGGATCGACTTGCCTTGGCGGCGTCGACGGAAACATCGCCCACGGTGATCCGCCCGGCGTCAGGCCGATCAAGGTAGTTCAGCGTGCGCAGCAACGTGGATTTCCCGGTCCCCGAAGGGCCGATGATCACCACACGCTCGCCATCCTGAATGATCAGGTCGATGCCATCCAGCACCGTGTTCGCGCCAAAGCGCTTGGTCAGTCCTTCAATGCGGATCATCTCGCATATGCCTTGTTCAAACGGGTTTCCAGCAGCTTCTGCACCTGGCTAAGCCCCTCGACCATGATCCAGTAGAGCACGGCCACCACAAGGAACGCCTCAAAGTACAGAAAGCTGCCGGCGGCCTCCTTCTGGGTCGCGCCCATCATCTCGGTCACGCCGAGGGTAAAGGCGAGCGAGGTGCCCTTGATCATGTCGATGAAGTAGTTGACCAGCGTCGGCGCAGCGGTTCGCGCGGCCTGTGGCAGGATCACCCGCATCATCATCTGCCATTGCGTCATGCCGATCGACTGCGCGGCCTCCCATTGGGATCGGTCGACGCCGATGATGGCGGCGCGGATCGTTTCGGCCATGTAGGCGGCGAAATGCAGGGTCAGCCCCATGATCGCCGCCGTGACCCCATCGATCGACGTCAGGAAAGACAGCACCTGCGGCAGGCCGTAATAGAACAGGAACAGCTGCACGAGGAGCGGCGTGCCGCGAAAGAAGCTGATGAAGAGCAGTACCGCTCCATCCAGCACCGGCACGCGGATCACCCGTTCGACGGCCAAAGCCACAGCCAGCACCAGAGCCAGCACCATGGCCGCCGCCGCCATTCCCAGCGTCAACGGGATGTAACCCGCAATGACGGGGACCAGCCCCAGCATGTAGTCGAGGTCAAGTCCCCGCATGTCTTATTGCTCCGTGATGTCGGTGCCGAACCACTTGTCCGAGATCTCGGCCAGAGTTCCGTTTTCTTTCAGCGTGGACAGCGCGGCATCGACCCGGTCGCGCAGGGCGCGGCTTTCGTCGTCGTCGCGGAAGGGCAGGGCGTTTCGAATTTCCGAGAACGGCTTACCGGCCAGTTGCAGCGGCAGCGGGCTTTCCGCAATCAGCTGCGCCGAAGAGACCCGGTCCATTACAAAGGCATCCACGCGTCCCAGCGCGGTATCCTGTGCGATGTTGGACTCGTACGTCTTGACCTTGATCTCCGAGGCATAGGGCAGGTCGTTCAGCAACTGTTCGAAGTTCGACCCGAGATTGACGGCCACGGTTTGACCCTTGAGGTCCTCGACCCCGGTGATCTGGTCATTGCCCTTGCGCACCACCACTTGCGCGCCGTCGAAGACATAGGGTTGGGTAAAGGTAAAACGTGCCTCGCGCTCGGGCGTAATCGTGATCTGGTTGGCAATGGTATCGATGCGGCCCGCGTCCAGCGCGCCGATCAGCCCGGAAAAGGACATGGTCTCGAACTCGATGTCCAGACCGGCCTCTTGGCCGACGGCATTCATCACGTCGACCTCGAAACCTTGCAGCTCGTCCTGTTTGACGAAAGTGAACGGAAAATAGCCACCAGACATGCCAACGGTCAGCGTTTCGGCGGCGGCGGAGGTGCCCAGCGTCAAGGCGAGGGCAATAGAAGCGATACGGTTCATGTCACAATTTCCACTTGGGCCCGAAATGTGACTCGGGCGGTTCAAGACTGTTGGTTGCTGACATGGCCAGTCACAGCGCGCGATCAACCGTCTGAAACAGATAAGTATATGCGTTTCGGCAATTGACTTGGGGTGGAACCTTTTCCGCCATTCCGGTCATGGAGCAGACCATGTGTCCGAACCTGACTGCAATTCCGTCTACAGAGGTTGGAAATCCGGCAGGCGTACTTATCATTGGGGCGAGCTGGGGCGCGCCCCAATGATCCCCTCTGGCAGGAGCCTTTTCCCCGATGCCCTCGAAATCCCTGATCGCGGCCGCTCTGGCCACGTCCATTACGCTTGGCCTTACCTCTGCCTTGTCCGCAGACATCACCGTATCGTCCAAGATCGACACTGAAGGCGGGCTGCTCGGCAATGTTGTCGCCCTGGCGCTGGAGAACGCTGGCCTGCCTGTCGAACGGCGTCTTCAGCTTGGGGGCACGCAGATCGTGCGCGAGGCCATTCTGGCAGGGCAGATCGACATCTATCCCGAATACACCGGCAACGCGGCCTTCTTTCACAACGAGGCAGATAGCGACATCTGGAAAAACGCTGCGGATGCGCATGACCGGGCGGCCGAGCTGGATGTCGGTCAGGGCCTGATCTGGCTGCAAAGCGCGCCTGCCAACAACACTTGGGCGATTGCCGTGAGAGGACCATTGGCACGGGAAAATGGTCTGGCCACAATGTCGGATTTCGGCGCATGGGTGGCCGCCGGCGGCGATGTGAAACTTGCTGCCTCCACCGAGTTCGTATCATCCCCTGCGGTATTGCCCGCGATGCAGGACACCTATGGCTTTGTGCTTGCGCCGGATCAGACCGTGATCCTGTCGGGCGGCGATACGGCGGCGACGATCCAGGCCGCCGCGCGCGGCACATCCGGGGTCAACGCGGCAATGGTCTACGGCACCGATGGCGGCGTGGGCGCGACCGGTCTTGTCGTGATGCGGGACGACAAGGGGGTGCAGCCGGTTTACGAGCCTGCACCCGTCGTGCGGGCCGAAGTGCTGGAGGAGTATCCGGCCATCGCCGAGGTGCTGAACCCGATCTTTGCCGAGATGGACATGCAGACGCTGCAAAAACTCAACGGTCGCATCCAGGTCGGCGGAGAGCCGGCCGAGGCCGTTGCCCGTGAGTATCTGATCCAGATCGGCGCGTTGGACTGATCGATGCCGGCGGTCTCGCCACCGGGGCTCGTGTTTGGTCTTGTCGGGGGGGCGCTGCTTTGGGCGCCCTTCATGACGATTGCTCCAAATCGCATAGTCGGCGGAGAGGGCGTTCTGGCCTGGTCGCTGGGGTTGTGGCCGGCCATGCTGGGCTTGGCCATTGCTCTGTTACTGGGCCTGTCGACCCGTGCCCTGATGCGTCTGGTCGCGGGGCTTTTGGGAATGGCCTGCCTTGTCTGGCTGCTGTCTCATGGAGCGGGCGTTTTGCTCGACGGGGCAGGCGATTATGCCCGCGCCTCGCCCGCCGGAGGGTTCTGGGCGCTGCTCGTCCTTTATGCGCTGCTTACGGCAGACGCGCTAAGCCAGATGCGCCCCGGTCCGACTGCACGGGTCGCGCTGCTGGTGGCGGCTTCAGTCGTGCTGGCCTGGGTGCTTGGGTCCGGTTGGCTGGGTGATCTCTCGATCGCGCAGGAATTCGCATCGCGGGCGGATCCGTTCTGGACCGCGCTTGAGCGGCACGTGCAGCTGGCATTCGGATCGGTCGCGGTTGCCATCGTCATCGGCTTTCCCTTGGGTGTCCTGTGTCATCGTCGCGAGCGGTTGCGGCGTGCCTTGCTGCCCATTCTCAGTTTTCTTCAAACCATACCGTCGCTTGCCATGTTCGGCATCATGATCCCGCTGCTGGCCTGGGTCGCCATGACCGTGCCCGGCGCGCGCGAAATCGGAATTGCCGGGATCGGCTTTGCACCGGCGTTCTTTGCGTTGGTCCTCTATTCCCTGCTGCCGGTGGTGGGCAACACGGTTTCGGGGCTGGACACGGTACCGCCAGCCACCGCCGAGGCCGCCCGCGGCATGGGGTTGTCCGCAACCCAGCGGCTGTTGCAGGTAGAGCTTCCACTGGGGCTGCCGGTCCTGCTGACCGGGGTGCGTATCGTCCTTGTACAGAACATCGGCCTTGCGGTGATTGCCGGTTTGATCGGCGGTGGCGGCTTTGGAAGCCTCGTCTTTCAGGGCCTCAACCAGACCGCGACCGACCTGATCCTGCTGGGTGCATTGCCCACGGTGTTGCTGGCCCTTCTGTCGGCCGCGGTTATGGACATCGTCACCGACCTTTCCCGCCCCATTCCAGAGGCAAGAAGATGATTGAAATCACGCGGCTGACCAAGGCGTTCGACCACAAGGTGGTGGTCGACAATGTCTCGATGACTGTCGAAACCGGAACGATCACGGTGGTGGTGGGCACCTCGGGTTCCGGCAAAAGCACGCTGTTGCGCATGATCAACCGGCTGGAAGAACCAAGCGGCGGCGAGGTCCGCATCAATGGCCAAGCCACGTCCGGCATGACGCCGCACCTCCTGCGGCGAAGGATCGGCTATGCCATTCAGGGCAACGGGTTGTTTCCCCACCACACGGTCGCGCGCAACATCGGGGCGGTGCCACGACTGCTCAATTGGCCCAAAGCTCAAATCACCGACCGCGTTGACGAGCTTCTGGATCTGTTTTCGATGCCGCCCCAGGAATTTCGACATCGCTATCCGCGTGAACTCTCGGGCGGACAGCAGCAGCGCGTTGGCGTCGCCAGGGCGTTGGCCTCGCGACCCGATCTTCTGTTGATGGATGAACCATTTGGTGCGCTCGACCCGATCATCCGGCATCGCGCGCAAGAGGATCTGGCCCGTATCCAGCGACAGTTGGGCTCGACGATCATCCTGGTGACCCACGACATGGAGGAGGCCATCCGCCTCGGTGACAAGGTGGCCGTTATGGATGCGGGGCGCCTGGTGCAATATGCGCCGCCATCCGACATCATCGCTCGTCCCGCGACCCGTTTCGTCGGTGAAATGCTGGGCGAAGTGGACCGCCCCCTGCGATTGCTTTCGCTCATTCCGGTTGCCGATGTCTCGGAACCCGGCGACGCGCCCGGAGCGGCCATTGACGCCGCCGCATCCCTGCGCGACGCGCTGTCGGCCTGCCTGTGGTCCGGGCGCGATGCGCTGCCCGTCGTGCAGGGCGGGCGGATCACGCTAAAGGCCATCCGGGCAAAGGCGGAACAGCCCGCATGAGGACCGGTTTGATATTGCGGTCCGCCCTGGTCACGCTTTTTCTGGCGATGGTGTTGAAACCCTCGTGGTTCACACCCCTGTTGGCGCCGTTCGCGCCACCCGGCGGTCCGGTGATCTACGAACGCAGTTCGCTATTGTCACTGACACTCAGTCATCTGGGTCTGGTTTTCGCGGCATCGGTGGCAGCCACGATCGTGGCGGTCGGTCTCGCGGTTTTCGTGACCCGACCCGGTGGTGCCGCGTTCCTGCCGCTGTCGCGCACGGTGACGAATATCGGCCAAACCTTTCCTCCCGTGGCGGTGCTGGCACTTGCCGTACCGGCGCTTGGGTTCGGTGCAGGGCCGACTTTGGTCGCGTTGTTTCTTTACGGGTTGCTGCCGATTTTCGACAATGCCGTTACCGGGTTTCGCACACTGCCACCGGTAACGATGGAGGCAGCCCGGGGCATCGGCCTTTCCCCAGCGCAACAACTCATCTCGGTCGAACTGCCCTTGGCACTGCCGGTCATCCTGACCGGCATCCGGCTGTCCGTGGTCATCGCGCTTGGAACTGCGACCATCGGTTCGACCGTGGCCGCGCGCACCTTGGGTGAGGTGATCATCGCCGGGCTTCTGACCAACAACACGGCCTTTGTGGTGCAGGGCGGGGTCATTACCGGATTGATGGCACTGCTGATACACGACGCCCTTGTGCAGGTCGAAAAGCGTCTGTCAGCTTGAAGATGGGGCAGCTTTGTCAGGATGCAGTTCCGCAACATAGCTGCATAGTGGCTGTCACAGGCGCAAGGCACGCCATCACGAATGGAACAGATATCTTTGCCGCTTGTTTTGAGCCATGAGCCGTGCCGCCAACCAGGAACAAAGCCTGCGGACCCTAGCGATGCGGCGCGGTCAGGCCTTGGCGCATTTCGTGGCGTACGGAAAGGATCGAAGCCCCGACAACGAGGGTGGCACCGATGAGAAGCGTACCCGCCGGCGCCTCGCCGAAAAGGACTATGCCAAAGACCGCCGCAAAAACGAAACGGGTGTAAGGGACAGGCGCCAGTGCGCTGGCCTCTCCCACGCGGTAGGCTTCGATCGTTAGCAGCATCCCAAACGCACCCAAAAGCCCGGCGATGCAGACCAGAAGGGCATCGCGCAAGGCAAGCGGCTCCCAAAGCAACCATGCAAACGGTATCGCGCCGATTGTCGTGACCAATCCGATCCATGCCATGATCGTCATCGTATTCTCTGTCCGGCCAAGCAGGCGGTTCAGGATGACGATTGCCGCGCCGCCCGCGGCGGCGAACAAACCCGTCGCGACTCCCATCATCGACGTATCGGCAGTGGGAGCGACGGCAATTGCAATGCCAAGAAAGCCGATGATCGTCGCGGCCCACCGTACCCGTCCGACCCGTTCCCCGAGCAGCGGTGCCGCCAGTGCAACGACAAAAAGCGAGGTCGTGAAGGTCAGGGTGGTCGCAAGCGCGAGGTCGAGAATACGAAAACTGGTGTAGTACAGCCACCACATGGCAAGGCTGGTCAGTCCGCGGATCACATGCAGACCGGGCCGGGACGTCGCTAGTTGACCCCAGCTTCCGGCCCGCCAGATGATTACGAGCGACACGAACAGCTGCGATGCGGACCGAAAGAACACGATCTGCGCCTCGTTCGCGACCGGTGCCGTGGCTCTCACGAGTGTGGCCTCAAGCGTGAACATAAAGGCGGCCAGAGCAAGGAGAACGGCACCCCGCAGATTGTCTACGGCCGCGACGCCCGCATGGATCTTCGATGTGGACATGAATCTATCAAACGCCGGAGGTCGCCAGGGACGGCGCAAATTTCCCCGCGAGATAGTTCAGATAGGCTGTCGGATCATTGGGTGTAGACCCGATGGATTCCAGGATGTCCCGCCGACTGCGCGATCTGCCGTGACGCCAGACAAGCTCCCCCAACGCTTCGCGCAGGGCGGAGGTTTCGCCATCGTTCAATTCCTCGCGGATATCGGGTCTTGTAACATCAAGATGCGCCATTATCTGGGCCGCCGTCGCGTTGCCGATCGTGTAGGTGGGAAACGATCCGATATACCCCGAAGACCAGTGAACATCCTGTAGACAGCCAAGATCATCGCCGGGCACTGTCAGATCCAGATCGCGCTTGATGGCTGCGTTCCAGAACTCGGGAACATTCGCGGCCTCCAGCATTCCATCCATCAGCGCCATTTCGATCTCGACGCGAAGCATGATGTGGATGTCATAGGTAAGCTCATCCGCCTCTACACGAACAAAGCCGGGCTCGACCCGGTTCACCGCTGCGACGAATTCAGCCTCGCTGACATCTGAAAGCTGATCAGGAAAGGTACTGCGTAACCTGTCGAAGTTGCGCGACCAGAAGGCAGCACTACGGCCAACGTGATTTTCCAGCAGGCGCGATTGGCTTTCATGCATGCCGAAACTCGTTCCGGCCACTGCATAAAGTCCAATCATGTCCGTGGCATGCGCTGTTCTGGTGAATGCGGGATCCGCCCCCAATTCATAGAGCGCATGACCCGTTTCGTGGATCGAGCCAAAGATCGACATCGGCAGATAGTTGCGAACCCAACGCGACGTGATACGGACATCATTGCGGGTAAAGCTGATCTCGAACGGATGCACAGTCGTATCGAGCCTGCTGCGCGAGCCATCGAGACCCAACGCGCGCGCTGTTTCCTGCGCAAAGGCCTGTTGGTCGGCCTCGGGAAAGTCGCGATACAGGAAGTCGGTCCGCGGCTTGGGGCGCCCTCTCGCGACATCCAGAATGGGCAAAAGCCCCAAGCGCAACTCCTTGAAGAAAGTGGCGAGCGTTGCGGCCGTCTCTCCGGGTTCGAATAGTGCAACCATTGGGTCATAGGGATGGTCCCGATACCCCATCGCAGCGGCCTGTTCGCGGGCGAGCGCGACAGTGCGTTCCAGGTATGGCTTGAATATCTCGAAATCGGATGCAGCACGCGCCTGCGCCCAGGCGGCGCCGGCCACGGTGCTCTGCTCGGCTTGCGCGCGCAAAAGGTCGGCGGGGATACGCTCGTGATGCAAGATCGCATCTTGAACCGCCTCCGCGGCGCGACGCTCCGGATCACTTGGATCATGCGAGGATGTGCGTTCGAGGGCGTTATTGACGGCGTCGCGCATCTGACTGGACAGGATCATGCTCCGCGCCACACCCTTGAGCGTTGCGATCTGGTGACCCCGTGTTTCAGCGCCACCTTTCGGCATCATGGTGCGGGAATCCCAAACCAATGCATTCACGGCACAGAGCACATCGTTCAGGCGGGCCACAAGAGAGTTCAGATCGCTCATGCCGCCGCGACCTGGTCGACGCCACCATCGTTCAAGTGACAAGCCACGCGACGGCCCGTTCCCGCATCGGTCAGTCCGGGTGTCTCTGTCCGGCATCGCGGTCCGGCAAACGGGCAGCGTGGATGAAAGGCACAGCCCGCGGGTGGATCAATGGGCGATGGGATTTCACCCTTGATCGGCCGGAAATCCTGCCGCCCGGCGCCCAAGGTCGGCACCGATGCAAACAGCGCCTGAGTGTAGGGGTGCTTTGGTTCGGCATATAGCCGTTCGGCAGAGGCCAATTCGACCACTCGGCCAAGATACATGATCGCCACCCGATCGCAGACATGCCGAACCACGGACAGGTCATGACTGATGAAAAGCGCAGTCAGACCAAGATCGCGGCGCAGGTCGAGGAACAGGTTGAGCACCTGAGCCTGAATCGACACGTCAAGCGACGCCACCGCCTCGTCGAGGACCAGCAGGTCGGGCTGCATGGCCAATGCACGCGCGATAGCGATCCGCTGCCTCTGACCACCGGAAAACTGGTGCGGCAGACGATCGGCGTAGTCACCTCTGAGACCGACCTGTTCAAGCAATGCACGTGTTTTCTCGCCGACCTCGGAAGCCGAGAGAATACCGTGGGTACGCGGCCCCTCTGCGATGGTTTCTCCCACCTTCATGCGGGGGTTCAAGCTGGCGAAGGGATCTTGATGGATCATCTGAACCCGGGTCGTAAGCTTGTTGACATGTTCCTCATGCCCGGTGGCCACCGGCTGCCCGTCAAGCAGGACACTGCCTTCGGTCGGAGCGTAGATACCCGAAACGATACGCCCGAGGGTGGACTTGCCACATCCCGATTCACCGACGATCCCGACAACTTCACCGCGGGCGACCGTCAGCGAGACATCGGTCACGGCATGAACCGCCCCTCCGGCGCGGCGTCCGGCAAGACGCGCAGCCAGTTTGTCAGCCAGGGACACCTTCAACGGAAAGCGCTTGGAGACAGTGTCGATTTCAAGAAGCGGCGCGGTCATGTCGTCTCCAGAGGGTGGTGGCAAAGTGCGGTGTGGTCGCCGAAACGCGCAAGGGGCGGCACAGTCTTGCAGACCTGGGTCGCGCGAGAACAGCGGTTGCGGAACGGGCAGCCCGATGGAAGCTGCGACAGCTGCGGCGTTGACCCTGGAATCTGCGGCAGATGTGTGCCGGGCGCGTGTTGGCCCGGAACGGAATCCAGCAAACCACGTGTATAGGGATGGCGGGGCTGACCGATCACCTCCTCGGCGGTGCCACGTTCAACGATCTTGCCTGCATACATTACGCAGATGTCGTCGGCGAGCGAGGACACGACGGCAAGGTCATGTGTGATCCAGACGATCGCAGTATCGGTTTCGTCGGCCAAGCGGCGCACTTCGGCGAGGATCTGACCTTGGATCGACACGTCGAGCGCCGTGGTCGGCTCATCTGCGATGATGACCGCGGGCTTGTGGAGTAGGGCCGTTGCGATGGCCACACGCTGACGCATTCCGCCGGACAATTGATGCGGATACGCCGCGAGCCGTTCTTCGGGCGAGGGGATGCCAACGGTAGCCAACGCTTCGCGGGCCCGCTCGAGAGCCTTTGTCTTGGACATCGGTTCGTGTACCCGCACGGCCATCGCCATCTGATCACCGATCCGCAGAACAGGGTTCAGCGTCATCATCGGGTCCTGGAACACCATCGAAACCTTGCGCCCCCGCATGGACCGCAATCGCTCGGGCGAGAGGTTGCGCAGGTCCGTTCCCTCGACCATCACCTTGCCATCGGTAACGCGCCCAGGTTCGTCGATAAGGCCGAGAACCGAAAAACCGGTGACGGACTTACCCGAACCGCTTTCCCCCACAAGGCCCATGATGCGGCCGGGTTCTACGGAGAAGCTGACATCGTTGACCGCCGTGACGATACCCCCGCGCGTCTCGAAACGCGTCGTCAGGCCCTGAACGTCGAGTGCCGCACTCATCGGGCACGCCTCGGGTCAAGTACGGTGCGGACCTGGTCACCGACCAGATTGATGGCGACAACAGTGATCATCAAGAAGATCCCCGGGTAGATGGACAGCCAGTAGCGATCCGAGTGTATATATTTGAAGCCGTTGGAAATGAGCGATCCCAATGAGGGCTCCGTCAAAGGCAGGCCCACGCCGAGAAAGGACAGCGTCGCCTCGAGCGCGATTGCAGAGGCCACCTGAACCGTTGCCACGACGATCAGCGGCGGCAGCACATTTGGCAGCAGATGCTTGAAAAGCACGCGCCAGGTCGGGAGCGGCGTGCCACGCGCGGCTTCGACATAATCCTTGCCGCGTTCAACTGTCGCGGCGCCGTGCGCAGTACGCGCGAAATACGCATATTGCGCGACGACGAGCGCAAGGATGATCTGAAGGACCCCCTGGCCCAGCACGGCCACCAGAACCAGTGCCAACAGGATGGCGGGCATTGACAACTGCAAGTCGACGACCCGCATCAGCAGGGACTCGACGCGCCCACCAAAGTAGGCGGCCGTCAGCCCGACGGTGATCCCGATGATCAGCGCCAAGGCTCCTGCCGACAGACCGATGGTAAAGCTGGTACGCAGCCCGTAGAAAATCGCCGACAGCATGTCACGACCCGCATTATCAGTGCCCAGGACGTGGACGTAACCGCCGGTTCCGATCTCGCGGGGACGCAAGAACGCGTCGAGCCAGTCAAGCATCGCCATGTCATACGGATCCTGCGGCGCGACCAGAGGAGCGCCAAATGCCAACACGAGCAGTGTAAAGATCACGACGAGCGCGGCCACGGCCACCTTGGAGGCGCAGAAATCGGACCAAAAGTTCTTGAATCGCATGGCGCGCGTTTCGATCGGCGCTGCAGCAGGTTCGGCGTGCGTTTCGCCCGCGGTGGCGGCGATTTCACTCATTTCGAGCCTCCCAACCGGACGCGCGGATCGAGCCGGGCGTAAACGATATCGACGGTGAAGTTGATGATTACGAACAGGATCACGACGAGGATCAGGTATGTGACCATGACAGGGCGGTCGAGTTGGAGGATCGAGTCGATGATCAGCTTGCCGACGCCGGGCCAATTGAAAACGCTTTCAGTCACCACGGCGAAGGCAAGCGTCGAACCGAGTTCCAGACCGAACACCGTCACGATCGGGATCGAGATGTTGCGCAGAACGTGACTGAAGACGATTTGCCGGTCGGGCAGGCCCTGTGCGCGGGCAAACTTGACGTAGTCTGTCTGCATTGCCTCTACCATTCCGGCTCGGGCCAGACGTATCATCAGCCCCATCTTGAAAAGCGACAAGTTGAGTGCAGGCAGGATCACGTGGCTCCAGCCGTTCGCGGTTGCCAGCGAGGTCGAAATGCCAAAGATCGTCCCCTCTTCGCCGCGCCCCCCTGACGGCAGCCAGCCAAGCTCGACCGCGAAACCCATGATGAGCAGCATGCCGATCCAGAAAGTGGGAACCGAAAAGCCGAGAACCGACAGGGCCATGATGGCCTTCGAGGCAGCACTGTCGGGACGGTAGCCAGCATAGATACCCGCGGGGATACCGATCACCGTGGCGAGCGTGATCGCAACCAGTACCAGTTCCAGCGTCGCGGGGAACCTCGAGAAAACAAGCCCGGTGACCGAGGTATTGTAGACCATGGACTGACCCAGATCGCCCTGAGCGACGTTCCCGAGAAACGTTAAGTATTGCCGCCACAGCGGCTGATCGAGACCGTACTGGCGTATCAGGTTCTCGCGGATCTCCGCGGTGGCTCCGGGGTCGATCATCACGTCGATCGGATTGCCGATCGCGTAGACGCCCACGAAGACGATGATCGACATCGCGAAAACAACGACAATCGCCTGCAAGAGCCGACTGATGACAAATCCGAGCATGATGCCTCGCTGAGTGTGGGGGTGGGCGCCCCGATCAGGGACGCCCGGTTCGGGTTATTGTTCGCCGACAGGCTGGATCTCGTAGGCCCGGGTTTCCTGATCGACACGCGGCGTAAAGGTCAACATGCCAGCGTCCGCGGCCCACACGGACTGCAGGATCACCGTCGGGATCAACGCGCGATCATCCATCGCGATACGCGACGCTTCTTCATAGAGCTTGCGACGCTCCTCGGTATCCAGCGTCTGCGTCCCGCGAACGAACACTTCGTCGAATTCGGGGTTCGAATAGCCGGTACGGTTGAAGTTGCCGAAGCCCTTTTCCGGGTCCTTGCTGTGGATCATCGCACCATAGGTGTACGCCGCCTCGCCGGTCAGTGTCCCCCAGGCAGACATCGCCATGGTGTATTCCTCCTTTGCCGCCGCCGGGAAGAACACCGTGCCGTTGAGCGCCTGCGCATTCACCGTCAGACCAAGACGCGACCACATCTGCGCCAAAGCCTCACACACGACAGCATCACCGGGCACACGGTTGTTTGTGCAGGTGAAATCAACCTCGAAACCGTCCGGATAGCCGGCTTCAGCCAGCAGCGCGCGGGCCTGCTCGATATCGTATTCCTTGTCACCCAGCTCATCCGTGTAGCCGAAAAAACCTTCGGGCATCAGCTGGTTGGCCGGCGTGCCCAGGCCTTCAAGCACGACATCGACCAGAACTTGACGATTGATAGCAAGGTCAAGCGCCTTGCGGACGCGCAAGTCCTGAAGCGGGTTTCCCTCGACCTCTTCGCCGTTCACGCGGATCGGCTGCGGCTCCTCATCCTTCACCGAAGGCTGTACATTCAGGATGTAGACCGAATCCGAAATGAAGGTTTCGACATCAGAATTGTTCTGCATCGACAGGTAATCGGTTGCAGGCACGTAGTTGATCAGGTCCACCTGGCCAGAGCGCAGAGCAGCAACACGCGCGGCATCGTCAGGAATTTCCTTGCGCACGACACGTTCCCAAGGTGTTTCACCGCGCCAGTGATCTTCGAAACGTTCCAGAACAAGGTCGCCCTTGGGCTCCCACGAGACAAAGCGATAGGGTCCGGTACCAACTGCTGCAGCGCCGGAATTGAACTCTTCGTTGCCCACTCCTTCGCCGGTCTCGGACGGGACGACGAACAGGCGAGTGAAGTCGTTCGGCAGCGCAGGCGCAATTCCCTTGGTCTTTACGCGCAAGGTGTAGTCATCGATCACTTCGACCGAGTCCACGTACTTGGTATACAGCGTCATCGACATCGGGCCAGTCACGTCCGGAATACGCTCGATCGAGAATTTGGCGTCCTCGGCGGTAAAGGGTGTTCCGTCGTGGAACGTGACACCTTCGCGCAGCTTGAAGTCCCAGGTTGTGTCATCGATGGGTTCCCAGCTTTCGGCGAGACCTGGCTTGAGCTGCAGCGTGTCGTCAACATCGACCAGCGTATCATAGATGTGCCGCAATGCTTCTGCCTGGCTGCCGAGCGTCGACCAGTGCGGGTCGATGGAATCGGGGCCGGCCCGCAGTCCGATGACCAACTCCTGCGAAAACGCCGCGGGCGCAACTGACAGCAACGCCACTGTGGCAACTCCCGCCTTGAGCAAATGTCTGAGCATGTATTCTCTCCGTTGGACTGTTATATCTGTGTGATACACTACGGTAGCATTTGATAGGATCCGTCAACCCAATTCTTCCCAAAACAACAAAAATTCTAATATTATCTGGGCTATAGTACAAAATTGCTTGAGCAGCACACTGTTATACTGCAATGATACGGTATGGACCAGGACTTATCGGATATCGGCAGCACCTTCGAACGGCTTGCCCTCGCACTGGACAAGACCTCTTCGGTCTCGGTCTCGGTCCAACTGAGGGGCGCATTGGAGTACGGGATCGCGTCTGGCGACATCCCGCCCGGCACCCGCCTACCCTCGGTGCGGAAACTGGCAAGCCACCTGGGGCTGTCGCCCGTCACCGTGAGCAATGTTTACGCAGCACTGCAAGGCGCGGGACATGTCGAAGGCCGTGTCGGAGCGGGGACCTTCGTGGCCGATGGTGGAGTGTGCCACCATCAGGCGAAATCACTCCGCGAGATCGAGCGGCGAATTGGCGAGTTGGTGCGCCTTGGGGATGAGGTGGGCCTGTCACGCGCAGAACTGGCTTACCGCGTGTCGACCGCTCCGGACCACCCCGGGCATGTCCGCATTCTCATGCTTGGCACGTTCCAGGACGCGACCGAAGCTTACGCAGACGACATCAGGCCCTACCTGCGGGACGGGGACGAAATCATCGCGCGCACGACCGAGCAACTGGCACGGAACCGACCCGAGGGGATCGGGCTTGTAGTGGCCCCTCGAACCCTTCGCGTCGAGGCGCAGTCCTATTTCCCGGGGCTTCCGGTTATCGGAATCACCCTTATTCCGAACGAAGAAACGCGAATTGCTCTCGCCGCGATCTCGCCGCAGGCGCAGGTCGCGATCGTGTCCTTTTTTCCCGAGTTTCTGCCGAACATGCGCTCGGGCATCATGCGCTTTGCACCACATGTCACCCGCATCACCTCGGCCGTCTGGCAGGACGATGGCCTGTCGGACGTGGTGGCGCGCGCCGATGTGGTCATCCACTCGACCGGGGCTGAGGATTTGCGCCACGACATGCGGCCCGATCAAACCGCCATCGAATACCGGCACACGCCGGACAGCCACGCCATTGAAACAGACCTGTTGCAGGCGATCGACGCCTGTCGCAGCCGAACACGAGACCAAAAGGGGCAGAATTCTTGAAGATTTCCGAAAGCAACTGGTTCGAGGTTGAACGCTATCTCGAAACAGACGATCGCTGCGTCCTGCCCTTGGGCTCGACCGAGCAGCACGCCTATCTGTCCCTGTCCGTAGATTCCATTCTGTCAGAAAAGGTCGCGGCCGATGCCGCAGAACCACTGGGCGTTCCGGTTTTCCCGGCAGTCGCCTACGGCTTGACCCCTTACTTCATGGCATTTCCGGGAACGGTATCGCTCAAGCTTGCAACCTACGCAGCGTTGCTGCGGGACATTCTGGACAGTCTCTACGCGACGGGATTTCGCCGCATTCTCATCGTGAACGGCCATGGCGGCAACAGCCCGGTTCAACCCGTCACGATGGAATGGATGGAAGCTAACGAAGGTGCCCGTTGCCGCTTTCACGACTGGTGGCGCGCGCCCCAGACATGGGCCTGCGTGCAAGAGATCGACCCAGTCGCATCGCACGCGTCCTGGATGGAGAACTTCCCCTGGACCCGTCTCGACGGTCGGGAGATGCCCGAGGCGCAAAAGCCCTTTGTCCCGTTCGAAAAGCTGCGCGACCGCAACGCGGCCGGCGTCCGCGAGCTGATCGGAGATGGCAATTACGGCGGTGTGTATCAAAAGCCCGAGGCCGACACCGACAAACTCTGGGCCACGGCTGTCGAGGAAACACGCAGCCTGCTCGAGGGCGACTGGACATGAGTGAGCCGATCCTGATCTGGGGTGCCGGTGCAATCGGGGGCATCCTCGGCGCTTATCTGGCTCGTGCCGGACACGCGGTGCACATGGTCGACATCGTTGCGGAACATGTGGATGTCATGCGTCGGAACTGCCTTCATATCGAAGGCCCGGTTGAAACCTTCACGCAGATCCTGCCGGCCAGCACGCCGGACGAATTGGAGGGACAGTATTCGCGCATTATCCTTGCGGTAAAGGCACATCACACCGAGGCCGCGCTTGACATGCTCGTCCCGCATCTGGCGCCGGGGGGCTACGTCGTTTCGGCCCAGAACGGACTGAACGAAAGCATTATCGCCGAACGCATTGGCACCGAGAACACGATCGGCTGCTTTGTCAATTTCGGGGCGGATTGGCTGGAACCGGGGCGTATTCTTTACGGAAACCGGGCCGCTGTGGCGGTTGGTGAACTTGACGGGCAGATCAGTGACCGTGTTCAGGACCTGCACGCGCTCCTCTCCATCGTCGAGCCGGACGCCGTTCTGACCGACAACATCTGGGGCTACCTGTGGGGTAAGCTGGGATATGGTGCCTTGCTTTTCGCGACGGCCCTTACGCCTTTGTCGATGTCGGATGCGATGGCCGTGCCGAACCATCGGGCTGTCTATCAGGCGCTTGGGCACGAGGTCATGTGCCTTGCCGATGCGCAAAACATAAGTCCGCTCGGTTTCAACGGGTTTGATCCGCGCGCGTTTCTGGCCGCGGAACAGGACGGGATGGATGCGTCGCTGGCCGCAATGATCGAGCACAACCGGCACACCGCAAAGACCCATTCAGGCATCTGGCGCGATCTCGCCATTCGCAAGCGGCGCACCGAGGTCGATGCACAGGTCGGGCTGCTGGTCGAGCTTGGCCACAAACACGGATTGAAGACACCAGCCCTGTCCCGCCTCGTGGAATTGATCCACGACATTGAAGAAGGCCGACGCACGCAATCCACTGACCTTCTCGATCTCATGGTGCCGCTATGCATCTGAACTTTGCGAATCGCGTTTTCGCCGTAACCGGAGCGGCACAAGGGATCGGGCGCGCCATCGTCACCAGCCTTGCCGAGGCCGGCGCGACGGTGGCTGCAATAGATATCGACGCGGACGGCCTGACCTCTATTTCGGGCCAAGCAACCACCCACAGCGCCGATCTCGGAAGCCGCGATAGCGCACATGCCCTGATGGCCGAGATCGAGGCGCAACATGGGCGCATCGACGGACTCGTAACCGCTGCGGGCGGTGTCCGCGGTCAAGCCGGTCGTCCGGTCGAAGAGATCTCGGAAGCCGACTGGCAGGTGATTTTCGCGGCGAATGTCGATGCCGCTATGTGGTGTTCTCAAGCCGTGGCACCCGGAATGAAAGCACGAGGCTGGGGTCGCATTGTGACCATCTCGTCAGGGGCTGGCCTGCGGCCAAGCCTGACCGGGATTCAGGCCTATGCCTCGGCAAAACACGCGTTGGTCGGGCTGACACGCCAGCTTGCGCTGGAGCTTGGCCCACATGGTGTCACGGTGAATTCCGTCGCACCAGGTTTCGTCCTGTCGAACCCGTCAACCGAACGGCAGTGGGATGCGTTCGGCCGGGACCGGCAAAGACAGATTATCGAGGGCATTCATATGCGCAGGCTTGGCCGCGCCGATGACATCGCGGACGCCGTCGCCTTTTTGGCGTCGGATCGGGCGGGGTGGATCACCGGGCAGATCCTGTCCGTTGACGGAGGTCATGCATGAGCGAGCCGCACGAGTGGGACGAGGCGACCTGGCGCACCACGGTCAATCAGGTTCGAGCCGGTCGCAACCTGAAACCGGCAACATGGCCCGGCGGTGCACGCTGCGCCGTTGCCCTGTCCTTTGACAGCGATCACGAAACGAACGAATTGCGCGATGGTGGCCTGTCCCCCGCGCGCCTTTCCTGGGGCGAATTCGGTACCCGCCGCGGATTGCCGCGCATTCGCGCTGCCCTCGACCGGCACGGCTTCAAGGCAAGTTTCTTCGTCCCGGCGGTCTCGGCCTTGCTTCACCCCGAAGAACAACAGGCACTTGTACAAGATGGACACGAGATCGGACTGCACGGCTGGATTCACGAAGTCAATTCGCGCCTCGACGCGACGACCGAGCGGGACCTCATGCTGCGCGCGTCCGATACACTGGAAACCATCACCGGTGTCCGTCCGGTCGGCATGCGAACGCCATCGTGGGATTACAGCCCGAACACGCTGGCCATCGCCCGTGAGATGGGTCTTTTGTACGACAGCTCTCTGTTTGCCGATGATGACCCCTATGAAATCGTCGCAGACGGCGAACCAACGGGGATGGTGGAGTTGCCCGTCGAATGGATTCGCGATGACGCGGTCTATTTCATGATGAACCGTTTCGGCGCGCAGCGCCCCTATACGCCACCCGAGGCTGTTCTCGACATCTTCACCCGAGAATTCGAAGGTGCTTATGCCGAAGGGGGCCTGTTCCTGCTGACGATGCACCCGCACGTCATAGGCTACCGAAGCCGCATGTTCATTCTCGAATCCCTACTCGACCGCATTGCCGCAAAAGGCGACTGCTGGGTCGCCACTCATGCCGACATCGCGCGCCATTGCGCCCGCACGGCCGGACTGGAAGGACAGTCATGACTTATGCACTTGCCGTACATGGCGGCGCCGGAACGATCCTGAAATCCAAGATGACGCCTGACCTCGAATCCGCCTACCACGCGGGCCTTTCCCGCGCCCTCAAAGCCGGGCAGGCCGTGCTCGAAAAAGGCGGCACTGCGCTCGACGCTGTCACGGAGGCAGTGTGTGCACTTGAAGATGAACCCCTGTTCAACGCAGGTCGCGGCGCCGTGTTCACAGCCGAAGGCAAGCAGGAGATGGATGCAGCCATCATGGACGGTTCAAACAGAAATGCCGGCGCCGTCGCAGGGCTTTTTGGGCCGCGCAATCCCATAAGAGCGGCTCGCGCCATCATGGAACGAACCGAGCATGTTATGCTGATCGGTGAAAACGCTGTCAGGATCGCGCGGGATGCCAACCTTGATTTCGAAGAGGCGCAGTATTTCTTCACGCAGGTTCGATGGGATGCACTCAAGACGACGTTGGAAATGCGCGAGAAGGGCGAGGAGAACGATGACCCCGCCCGTCGCCATGGCACGGTTGGAGCAGTGGCACGCGACATTCACGGCCATGTCGCCGCAGCAACCTCGACTGGCGGGATGACCGCGAAGGCTCCGGGTCGCGTCGGTGATACGCCCTGTATCGGTGCCGGAACCTTTGCAGATGACGCCAGCTGTGCCGTTTCCGGTACCGGACATGGTGAAATCTTCACGCGATGGACCGCCGCCGCTGAAATCAGCGCCCGGATGCGGCATCTCGGAGAAAGCATATCCCAGGCTGCAGAACATGTCGTCATGAATGACCTCGCTCCGAATGACGGCACGGGCGGTGTCATCGCAATCGACGGCGCAGGAAACATCGCCATGCCGTTCAATTGTGAGGGAATGTATCGCGGCTCCGTTGGAAGCGATCTGCCTCTCAGCACTCTGATTTACCGCTGACGGGGATCGCGACCTTCTGTCACCAATTCGAGCGGAGCGAGCCGTCCGCCCATCAGGAGGTCTTTTCGACGATACGGCCTTTCAGAAGGTCGAGAGCCTTGATCTTGGCGCAATCAAACCGTCGGAACGAACACCGGGTCGCGGGCACAGCCTGTCAAAGAGGACTGACAGCTTCGAGTTCGAGTACCGCGCAATGCGCTATCCTAGCGCCTCCATTTATTACCATAACACGCATTATGCCGCGAACATGCGTGCCCGCGAAGGTAAAGTGCCGCAGTTTCCTTCATGCGAAGAAGGATCTGAGCGCGACCGGGTCAACAGTCAAAGCGACCAAAATCATCGCGGTTTGCCCGCGGATTGAGCAGACGAATGCTGGCCTTTCGATCCCCACCGGAATTGCGGCTCTTGGAACGACCCGGTTCTTGTCGCCTCGTCACAGGTGATGCAATCACGCATCATGCAGACCAAACTCACCATCGTGGTTGTCGAAGAGGACCGGGATCGCGCGATCGGGATTGTCGATGCCTTGAAGGATATCGGCGATTGTGAGGTTTTCGTGATCGGGAATTACAGCGGATTGGCCCGCACGATCGCCACCCACGCGCCCGATGTCGTGCTGATCGATATCGACAACCCGACCCGTGACATGCTGGAGGAACTGACCCTCGCGTCCGGCCCGCTTGAAAGACCGGTGGCGATGTTTGTCTCCGGTTCGGCTGGCGGATTGGCGAAGGCCGCGATCGAGGCCGGTGTATCGGCCTATGTCGTAGACGGGCTGGCACCCGAACGTCTCAAGCCTGTCATCGACGCGGCAGTCGCCCGTTTCGGCATGGTCCGTCAGATGCGGCAGGAATTGGCCGAAACGCGCCGCGCGCTGGAGGAACGCAAGGTGATCGACCGCGCCAAGGGCCTTTTGATGAAGGCCAAGGGCATCGACGAGGACGCCGCTTATGCTCTTATGCGCAAGACGGCGATGGATCAGGGCCGCCGGGTCGCCGACGTGGCCGAAGCGCTTGTGACGGCATCAGGGCTGCTGGGATGAGGCGTGTCACGATTCCTGTCGCCTATATGCCTCTGGTGGATGCGGCCCCCCTGATAATCGCGCAGGAATTGGGCTTTGCAGACGCCGAGGCGATTGCTCTCGATCTCATAGCGGCGCCCTCCTGGTCATCACTTCGAGATATGCTGGCTTTCGGCCGGGTGGACGCGGCGCATTTGCTGTCGGCCGTTCCCATCGCCATGAAACTTGGTTTGGGAGGCATGACCACCCCGCTTTCGGCGGTGTCGGTCCTGTCGGTCAACGGCAACGTGATCGGATTGGGCAGCCCGCTCGAAGACCGTCTGCGCGCGACAGGTTATGGGTTCGACTTCGCCGATGCACGTGGCGCTGCCGAAGCGTTGGACGCGGCGCATGACGGCCACCTCGTGGTCGGTGTGCCGTTCCTGTTCTCCATGCATGTCGAATTGCTGCGCTACTGGGCCGAACGCACGCAACTTGGCACCGAGCGCATCGAGTTCCGTACCGTACCACCGCCGCTGATGGCCGATGCGCTGGCATCGGGCGATATCGACGCATTCTGCGTGGGCGAACCTTGGGGATCGGTCGCTGTGGATCGCGGTGTTGGAGCACTTCTGCTGCCTGGAGAGGCGATCTGGCAAGGTGCCCCGGAAAAGGTTCTGGCGACGCGCACGGACTGGGCTGAGAACGAACCTGATCTTCTGGGTCGCGTGATCCGGGCCGTCTGGAATGCCGGACGCTGGCTGGCAAAGCCCGAAAGCCGGATCGCCGCAGCTGAAATCCTGTCCCGGCCAGGCTATCTCGATCTGCCGGCCGAACTGATTGATCGCGCTTTGTCGGGTCGCATGATTCTTTCCGGCCAGGGCGAGCAGCGCCAGAATGACGATTTCCTGCGCTTTCACGGGGCCGCCGCAAGTTTTCCATGGCGCAGCCAAGCGAAATGGATCGCTTCCCGGCTCGCACGATTCCACGGGCTTGACGCTGATTTGAACGCAGCCGCCCGTGTATTCCGGTCAGATCTATACCGCCAACACATGGCGCAGACCGATGCTGACCTACCCGGAGCTTCGGAAAAACTCGAAGGTGTGATTCATCATCCGACTGCGGTCGCATCCACGCGCGGACGAATGAACCTGCTGCCGGATCGTTTCTTTGATGGCGCGGTTTTTGACCCTGATCTGTCCGATTGATCGTTTTTTGAGCAGGCCCGACGTGTTGCTGCGACATTCTGGCTGTATGTCTCGAAATGTCGTGACAACGAATGCTGCACTGCCGCATGGTTGAGTCGTCGACCTGCAACGGGGTGGGTCGCACCGAATTCTCCCAATGACAGGGAAACTCTGAGCAAGGCCGCTCGCTTTCCGCCGAATTCCTTCGGCGGTTGGTGAACGGCCTTTTTTTGCGTTCTGCCCGGGTCCTCCTCCCTCCCGGGCATCGAGAAAGGACAACGGATGAAAAAGATCCTGATCGGTCTTGCGACCACGACCGCTTTGGCAAGCCCGGGCTTTGCCGAACTTCTGGACTTGGAAAAAGATGAACTGACCTTTGGTTTCATCAAGCTGACGGATATGGCCCCGCTCGCCGTCGCCTATGAAAACGGCTATTTCCTTGACGAGGGCCTGTTCGTCACCCTCGAGGCGCAGGCCAATTGGAAAGTGCTGCTGGACGGTGTGATCGACGGTCAGCTCGATGGCGCTCACATGCTGGCCGGTCAGCCGCTTGCCGCGACCATCGGTTTCGGAACCGAGGCCCATATCATAACTCCCTTCTCCATGGACCTGAACGGCAATGGCATTACCGTGTCGAACGAGGTTTGGGAAAAGATGCTGCCGCATATTCCCAAGATGGAGGATGGCCGCCCACAGCATCCGATTTCTGCCGAAGCGCTCGCCCCGGTTGTCGAAGAGTTCCGCGACGAGGGCAAACCCTTCAACATGGGTATGGTCTTTCCGGTTTCGACCCATAACTACGAATTGCGCTATTGGTTGGCCGCGGGCGGTTTGCATCCGGGCTACTACTCGCCCAAGAACGTGACGGGCCAGATCGGCGCGGATGTCTTCCTGTCGGTGACGCCTCCGCCTCAGATGCCTGCAACGCTCGAGGCCGGTACGATCTACGGCTATTGCGTGGGAGAGCCATGGAACCAGCAGGCCGTGTTCAAGGGCATCGGCGTGCCGGTCATCACCGATTACCAACTCTGGAAGAACAACCCCGAGAAGGTCTTCGGCATTACCGCAGAATTCGCCGAGCAATACCCTAACACCACGCTTGCCGTGACCAAGGCACTGATCCGTGCTGCGATCTGGCTTGATGAGAACGACAACGCCAACCGTCCCGAAGCGGTCGAGATCCTCAGCCGCGCTGAATACGTGGGCGCGGATTACGACGTGATCGCCAACTCGATGACTGGTTTCTTCGAGTTCGAAAAGGGCGACAAGCGCGACATCCCCGACTTCAACGTCTTCTTCCGCTACAACGCGACCTACCCGTTCTATTCGGATGCGGTTTGGTATCTGACGCAGATGCGGCGCTGGGGCCAGATCGACGAAGCTAAGCCGGACAGCTGGTATGACGAGGTCGCAAAGTCGGTCTACAAACCGGAAATCTACCTTGAAGCCGCACGCCTGCTTGTCGACGAAGGCCTGGCCAATGAGGCTGATTTCCCTTGGGAAAGCGACGGTTACAAGGAACCGACGCCCGCGGCCGATATCATCGACGGCATTCCCTATGACGGCCGCGCTCCCAACGCCTATCTCGACAGCTTGCCGATCGGGTTGAAAGGCGAACAGCGTGTCGTCGGCAGCGAAGTCCAAGGCTGACGCGGCGAAGGGTGGGTTGAAAACCCACCCGACGCACAGACCAGGCGCAAGGTTGGGCTTCGACCCACACTCTGCTTCCGCAAAAGCGAAGGTTTTTTCCGATGACAACCGTCGATCCGAATTTTTCCGAGGCCGCTGAGCGCGAAGAGCGGCGTGCGCGGCTCTTCACCCGCATCAACGCCGCCGACAAATGGTTTCAGGTATTGGGGCTAAGTTGGGTCACGCCAATCCTGAAGGCTGCTGCCGGGGACAACCCGCGCGCACAGATGAAGGATATCTGGCGGTTGCTTGCCGTACCGATACTCGCCATCTGCGCCTTTCTGCTTCTCTGGGGGACACTGGCGCCAAAGGTGCAGACAAGCCTCGGCGCCGTTCCCGGCCCGGCACAGGTCTGGACCGAAGCGGTGAACCTACATGAAGACGCGCGCGTCAAGGCGGAAAGCAGGCAAGAATTCGAAGCCAAGATCGCGCAACTGAACGACCGGCGCATTGAACAAGGCAAAGAGCCCATCGAACGGGCCTATACCGGCGCGCCGACCTATTATCAGCAAATCTGGACCTCGATTCAGACGGTGTTCTTTGGCTTTCTCATCGCCACCGTCGTGGCCGTACCCTTGGGTATTCTCGCGGGACTCTCGCCCACCGCCAACGCGGCGCTGAATCCGCTGATCCAGATCTTCAAACCTGTCTCGCCGCTGGCATGGTTGCCCATCGTGACGATGATCGTCTCGGCGCTGGCGGCCTCGAATGATGGCCTGCTGCCCAAAAGCTTCGTCATCTCTGCCGTGACCGTGACGCTTTGCTCGCTTTGGCCGACGCTGATCAACACGTCGCTGGGTGTGGCCAGCATCGACAAGGACCTGGTGAATGTCTCCAAGGTGCTGAAGATGAATACCTGGACCAAGATCACCAAGCTGGTCCTGCCTTCCGCGCTGCCGCTGATCTTTACCGGCCTGCGTCTGAGCCTCGGCGTTGGGTGGATGGTGCTGATCGCGGCCGAGATGCTGGCGCAGAACCCCGGCCTCGGCAAATTTGTCTGGGACGAGTTCCAGAACGGGTCTTCGTCGAGCCTCGCCAAGATCATGGTCGCCGTGCTGACCATCGGCATCATCGGCTTCCTGCTGGACCGGGTGATGTATGCGCTGCAGTCGCTCTTTACCTTCACGAACAATCGGTGAGCGCCATGGGTCTCCTTTCGCTTGAAAACGTCAGCCAGAGTTTTGGCTCGGGTACGCACGCCACACATGTCCTGAAAGACATCAATCTCGATGTACAGGAGGGAGAGTTCCTTGTTCTCCTGGGTTTCTCGGGCACCGGCAAGACGACGCTGATCAACCTGATGGCGGGGCTGGAAAAGCCCTCCAAGGGCCGCATCACCTTTCGCGGCGCGCCGATCACCGACCCCAGCCCTGAACGCGGCGTGATCTTTCAAAGCTACAGCCTGATGCCGTGGCTCACGGTGAACGGCAATGTCGGGCTGGCGGTCGACACGGTGTTTCCGAACCTGAGCAAGGCAGAGCGTGCCGAGAAGGTCGCCCATTACGTACAGATGGTCGGGCTTTCCCATGCTGCCACGCGCCGCCCGGCTGAGCTGTCTGGAGGTATGCGGCAGCGGGTCAATGTGGCCCGCGCGCTGGCGATGAACCCGGACATGCTCCTGCTGGACGAGCCACTGTCGGCGCTTGACGCGCTGACCCGCGCCAATCTGGCTGATGAGATCGAGCGGATTTGGGAGGCCGACAAGAAAACCTGCGTGCTGATCACCAATGACGTCGACGAGGCGATTATCCTTGCCGACCGTATCATCGCCCTGAACCCGGATGGCACGCTGGGACAGGAGTTCAAGGTCACGATCCCCCGCCCCCGCGACCGGATGGAGATGAACGGGAACGACACTTTCAAACGCCTGCGCGCAGACGTCACAAAATACCTCATGGACGTGGGGATCGAGGCCAAGGTCGAAGGCACGCGCTCACTTCCGGACGTGACGCCCATTCACGGCGTGCCCGCCGCGGTCAAGACAGCGCAGCAAGGGCTGATCGATGACCGTTTCCTCGATTTCAGTCAACTTCACAAAATCTACCCGACCCCAAAAGGCCCGCTAACCGTGGTGGAGGATTTCGACCTCAAGATCGATCGGGGCGAGTTCATTTCCCTGATCGGGCATTCGGGCTGTGGCAAGTCCACGGTGCTGACCATGGCCGCCGGGCTGAACCCGATCTCGAAAGGCGCGATCAAACTGGATGGCCGCCACGTCGAAGGCGCAGATCCAGAGCGCGCGGTGGTGTTCCAGTCGCCCAACCTCTTCCCCTGGCTTTCCGCGCGGGAAAACTGCGCCATCGGGGTCGACAAGGTTTATCCCAGGGCCAACCAGGCCGAACGGCAGGAAGTGGTGGAATACTATCTTGAACGTGTCGGGCTGGCCGACGCGATGGACAAGCCCGCCTCGGACATGTCGAACGGCATGCAGCAGCGCGTCGGCATCGCGCGCGCCTTTGCCTTGTCGCCCAAACTGCTCCTTCTCGATGAACCCTTCGGCATGCTCGACAGCCTCACCCGCTGGGAGCTGCAGGAAGTGCTGATGGAGGTGTGGTCGCGCACCAAGGTCACGGCGATCTGCGTCACCCACGACGTGGACGAGGCGATCCTGCTGGCCGACCGCGTGGTGATGATGACGAACGGCCCGCAGGCGACCATCGGCAAGATCACCTCGGTCGACCTGCCGCGCCCGCGCACGCGCAAGGCGCTGCTCAAGCATCCCGACTACTACGCCTACCGGCAGGAGGTTCTCGACTTCCTCGAAGAGTACGAACACGGCGCAAAGCCCAGGAAACCGGCCCCCAAGGCCATGGCGGCGGAGTGAACACCATGACGCAGAGACTTGTCATCATCGGAGCCGGCATGGCCTCGGGCCGGGTTATCGAGACGTTGGTCGAGACCGACCCAGGCGCTTACGAAATCACGCTGTTCAATGCCGAACCGCGCGGGAACTATAACCGCATCATGCTGTCCCCGGTCCTTTCAGGCGAAAAGACCTACGAGGACATCGTTACCCATGACGGCGACTGGTATGCGCAGCACGGAGTGACCTGCCGGTTTGGCGAGCACGTGGTCAAGATCGACCCCGAGATGAAGGTCGTGGAGGGTCAGAACGGACATGTGCCATATGACAAGCTCATCATCTCCACGGGATCAGCGCCCTTCATCATCCCGGTTCCGGGCAAGGATCTTCCCGGGGTGATCACCTATCGCGATCTCGACGACACGAACGCGATGATCGAGGCGTCCACCAAGGGCGGCAAGGCGGTGGTTATCGGCGGCGGATTGCTGGGGCTGGAGGCCGCGGCGGGGCTGGCCGAACGTGGAATGGACGTCACCGTCGTGCACCTGATGGGTCATCTGATGGAGCGGCAACTCGACGAGGCGGCAGGCTACCTGCTGCGCCGCGATCTGGAAAAGCGCGGCATCACCATTCGCACGCAGGCATCAACAAAGGCGATCATCGGGGATGGCCGGGCCGAAGCGGTACTGCTCGAAGGCGACGAAACCCTGCCCGCCGACCTGGTCGTAATGGCCGTGGGCATCCGGCCCGAGACCAGGCTTGCCTCTGATGCGGGACTCGAGGTCGCGCGGGGGATCGAGGTGAACGCGCAGATGCAGACCTCGGACCCCGACATCCATGCCGTCGGGGAATGCGTGGAGTTTGACGGGCACCTTTTTGGCCTCGTCGCACCGCTTTACGATCAGGCAAAAGTGCTGGCGCATAGCCTGCTGGGCAAGCCCGACGCTTTTGTCGTCAAGGACGTGGCAACCAAGCTCAAGGTGACGGGCTGCGATCTGTTCTCGGCGGGGGATTTCGCGGATGCACCAGGGCGCGAGGACATCGTTTTCCGCGATCCCAGCCGGGGCGTCTACAAACGGCTGGTGATCGAAGGCGATCGGCTGGTGGGTGCCGTGATGTATGGCGACACCGCAGACGGAAACTGGTTCTTCGGCCTGATCAAGGACGAAACCGACATCGATGAGATGCGCGATACGCTGATCTTCGGCCCGGCCATGCAGGGGGGGACCCAATCGGACCCTTTGTCAGCCGTTGCAGCATTGCCGCCTGAGGCGGAGATTTGCGGCTGCAACGGCATTTGCAAAGGCACGATCGTCGATGCCATCGCCGGCGGTGCCACCGATCTGGCGAGCATCAAGGCCACGACCAAGGCCAGCGCATCCTGCGGCACCTGCACCGGGCTGGTGGAACAGCTGTTGCAGGTCACTTTGGACGACGATTTCCAGATGCCCACCGCGCAGCCGATTTGCGGATGCAGCGACCTGACGCACGAGGATGTACGCCGCCTGATCAAGTCGCAGGAGTTGAAAAGCCAGGAAACGGTTTGGCAGGAATTGGGCTGGAAAACGCGCAACGGCTGCCATGTCTGCCGTCCGGCGGTGAATTTCTACTTGCTGGCCGATTGGCCGCTCGAATACAGGGACGATCCACAAAGCCGGTTCGTGAACGAGCGCAAACACGCCAACATACAGAAGGATGGCACCTTTTCGGTCGTGCCGCGCATGTGGGGCGGGATCACCAACCCGGCCGAACTGCGCGCCATCGCCGACGCGGCCGAGAAATACAACGTCCCAACCGTCAAGGTGACAGGCGGTCAACGCATCGACCTGCTGGGCGTGCGCGGCGAGGATCTGCCGCATATCTGGGCCGATCTGAACCGGGCCGGGCTGGTCTCGGGGCATGCTTACTCCAAGGGGCTGCGCACGGTGAAAACCTGCGTCGGCACGGATCATTGCCGTTTCGGCACGCAGGATTCCACGGGCCTGGGCATCAAGCTGGAACAGATCCTGTGGGGGGCTTGGACACCGCACAAGGTCAAGCTTGCGGTCAGTGGCTGCCCTCGCAACTGCGCCGAAGCCACCTGCAAGGATGTCGGTATCGTCTGCGTCGACTCCGGCTACCAGGTCGGTGTCGCAGGTGCGGCGGGCATGGATGTCAAGGAAACCGAAAGACTGGTCGATGTCCCGACCGAAGCAGAGGCCATCGAATGGACCACCGCTTTCATCCAGCTTTACCGAGAGAACGCCAGGTATCTCGACCGGCCCTATAAATGGGTCGCGAAGGTGGGGCTCGACTGGGTCAAGGAAAGGCTCGCCAGTCCCGGGGAACGCGCGCGTCTGGTCGACGCGTTCGAACTGAGCCAGAGCATCTACCGCAAGGACCCCTGGGCAGAACACGCGAAACAGGCCGAGCGGTTCCAGCCGCTTGCCGATCTGACACTGGAGGCCGCGGAATGAGCTGGATCGACATTTGCGCCATCGACGACATCCCCCTGCGCGGCGCGCGCAAGCTCAAGACGGCACTGGGATGCGTCGCCATCTTCCGCACGGACAAGGACGAGGTGTTTGCAGCTTCGGACACCTGCCCGCACAAGGGCGGGCCACTGTCCGAAGGCATCTTGCACGGGCAATCCGTGACCTGCCCGCTGCACAACTGGGTATTTGACCTCAATACCGGGCAGGCGCAGGACGAGGACGGACAGATCGCGACGTATCCGGCGCGCGTCGAGGCGGGGCGCGTGCTGATCGACGGTGCGCGCCTTGTCGCGCGGAGTGCCGCGTGATGGACGGCTCCGGCCTGCCGGAAACACGCTCCACCTGCCCCTATTGCGGCGTGGGTTGCGGCGTACTGCTGCGCCCGGATGGGCAGGGCGGGCTCGATATGCGTGGCGATCCCGATCATCCCGCGAATTTCGGGCGGCTGTGTTCCAAAGGGTCGGCCCTGGGCGAAACGGTGGGGCTGGATCAGCGCCTCCTGACGCCGCGTGTCGACGGGCGGCAGAGCGACTGGGACAGCGCGCTGGGTCTGGTCGCTTCGCGATTCTCGCAAACGATCGCGGAACACGGGCCGGACAGCGTGGCGTTCTACGTTTCCGGGCAATTGCTGACCGAGGATTACTACGTCGCCAACAAGCTGATGAAGGGGTTCATCGGTTCGGCCAATATCGACACGAACTCGCGGCTTTGCATGGCGTCGTCGGTGGCCGGGCACAAGCGCGCCTTTGGCACTGACACGGTGCCCGGCACCTATGAGGATATCGACGCGGCGGATCTGGTGGTTCTGGTCGGCTCGAACCTGGCATGGTGCCATCCGGTGTTGCATCAGCGCGTGCTGGCCGCGCGAAAGGCGCGCGGTACGAAAATCGTGGTGATCGACCCGCGCCGCACCGCCAGTTGCGACAGCGCGGACATGCATCTGGCGTTGGAGCCGGGCAGCGACGTGGCACTGTTCAACCGGCTGCTTGTGAAGCTCTACGAAGGCGGCGCGCTGGACAAAGGGTTCCTCGCGCATACGAACGGATTTGACGATACATTGCACGCGGCGTTTTCCGACGATCCGTCCGTGACCGGACTGGAGAGGGTCCGGATCGACAAGTTCTGCGAACTCTGGATGCGTACCGAGAAGGTCGTCACGATCTACAGCCAGGGCGTGAACCAGTCCAGCAGCGGGTCGGACAAGGTCAACGCCATCCTGAACTGCCACCTTGCCACCGGCCGTATCGGCAAGTCCGGTTGCGGGCCGCTTTCGGTCACGGGCCAGCCCAACGCGATGGGCGGGCGCGAGGTTGGCGGTCTGGCAAACATGCTCGCCTGTCATCTCGACATCGAAAACGCAGACCACCGCGCCGCCGTACGCGATTTCTGGGATGCGCCGCGCATTCCCGATGCGCCGGGCCTCAAGGCAGTGGACATGTTCCGCGCCGTGGGCGACGGGCGGATCAAGGCGCTGTGGATCATTCACACCAACCCCGCCGTGTCGATGCCCGAGGCGGACGCGGTGCGCGATTCCATCGCCGCCTGCCCGTTCACCGTGGTCAGCGACATCACGGAGCAGACCGACACCGCGCGTCTTGCCGACGTTCTCCTGCCCGCGACGGCCTGGGCCGAGAAGGATGGCACCGTCACCAACTCGGATCGCACGATCAGCCGCCAGCGCGCGGTCCTGCCGCCGCCCGGCGCGGCGCGGCCCGATTGGGAGATTCTGGCCGAGGTCGGTCGGCGCATGGGGTATAGCGCGGCTTTTGATTACAGCAGTCCGGCAGAGATTTTCCGCGAGTATGCGGCGCTTTCGTCGCTTGGAAGCCATTTCGGGCGAGATTTCGATATCTCGGCATTCGCAGCGCTGAGTGACCGGGATTACGCCACGTTGGCGCCCGTGCGCTGGCCCGTCACGGCTTCGCGCAGGGGCGGACGCTTTTTCGCAGATAGGCGGTTTTTTCATTCCGACGGCAAGGCAAAGCTACTGCCTGTACGCTGGCGGCCCCCCGCGGCGAAAACCGAACCGCGCTATCCTTTCCGGCTCAACACCGGGCGGCTGCGCGACCAGTGGCACACGATGACGCGCACCGGGCTCAGCCCGCGTCTTGCGGCGCATCTGCCGGAGCCCTTCGCCGAAATCCACCCCGGCGACGCCTCTCGTCTTGGTATTGCACGCGCCGACCTCGTGCGACTGACCAGCCCGACAGGCACGGCCATTCTGCGCGCACGCCTGACCGATACCGTGAACCCCGGCCAAGTCTTCGCGCCGATGCACTGGACCGGAGAGACTGCCCCGTCGGCACGGATCGATGCGTTGGTTGCGGCTGCCACTGATCCGGTCTCGGGCCAACCCGAAAGCAAGGCAAGCGTGGTGGCTGTCAGCCGGTTCGATGCAGCATGGTATGGGTTCGCGGTCAGCACCCGCGAGATCGCGCTGCGATCGGATTACTGGGCACTTGCGCGCACGCGGCACGGCTATCGCGCCGAACTGGCCGGCGCCGCCGCCATTGCGGACTGGGAGGGCGAGGCGCGCAGACTCTTCGATGCGCCAGATGCCCAAGCCGTGTCGGTCGCCGATCACGGGCGCGGCGTGGCCCGCATCGTGCTGCATGAAAAAGGCATCGTGTTGGGTGCGCTGTTCGTGGCGCCCGAACCTGTCGCCGTAATGCGCGATTACCTGTCAACCGTGCCCGGCACAGCAGCTGACAGCGTCCTGACCGGTCGCCCGCCCGCAGATGTGCCGGACCCCGGGCCAGTAGTGTGTTCCTGTTTCGGGATCGGCGTGAACTCGATCATCGACGCTGTCGAGAGCGGCAAGGCAGCGAGCGTCGAGGCCGTGGGCGCGGCCCTGGGCGCCGGGACGAATTGCGGCTCTTGCCGCCCGGAAATCGCCACCCTGTTGCAGTCGATCCGGCAAAGGGAGGCGGCGGAATGAGCCTTGCGGAATACGTGCGCATCCTTGGTCGCGGGCCGGGTCGGTCGCGCAGCCTGACCAGGGGCGAGGCGCAAGAGTCGATGCGGCTGATCTTGTCGGGCCACGCCGCCCCCGAAGCGATAGGCGCGCTGCTGATGCTGTTGCGCATGAAAGGAGAGACCGCGGCAGAGATCGCAGGCTTTGCCGATTCCGCCGCGGCGGTGTCCCCTGCCCTGCCCGCCATTGATCTGGACTGGCCCAGCTATGCTGCAGGTCGGACTCGTGGCCAGCCATGGTTCCTGTTGTCGGCAAAACTGGTCGCCCAAGCGGGGCATCGGGTGCTGCTGCATGGCTGGAATGGCGGCGACCCAAAGGTGCGTGCCGGGCTGGCAGATGCGGGAATCGGATTTGCCAAGAGCGTCGACGAGACCGCACATCTGCTCGACCGCGACGGGATAGCCTATCTGCCGCTCGAGTACTTGCACCCGCGATTGTTTCGACTGCTGAACCTGCGTGATGTGCTGGGCCTGCGGTCGTGCATCAACACGGTCTGCCGGATGCTGAACCCGGCCCGCGCAGGGGCGAGCGTGCAAGGCGTGTTCCATCCCTCTTACCGCCTTCTGCAGGCGGAAGCAGCTGAATTGCGGGGCTGGTCTTCGCTCAGCGTGATCAAGGGCGCGGGTGGCGAGTTCGAACGCAACCCGGCCAAGGAATTGGCCGTGTTCGGCCTGCGGGATGGCCGGGTGTGGGACGCGACCCTTCCAGCCTTGCGCCGGGAAACGCTGCGACTGGCCGAAGCAAGCGACCGCAGCTTGCCGGACCTTTGGGCCGGCGCGAGCACGACAGGGTTTGAGGCCACGCTCGTGACCGCGACCGCCGCGCTTGCGCTGGACACGCTCGGCCATCGCGACTCCGATGTGCTGGCAAACGATCTTTGGACACATCGCCGCTCACGGCCCGCCGCCTGAAAGGAGACCTGCCATGAAAGCCTTTCCAATGTTCATTCGCGATCTTTGCGACATGACCACGCCTGCAATCGTGGATCGCGATCGGCTGGTTGTTGCCATCGGGTCCGAAGGCACGTCACCGGTGTTGACGAGGGACATCAAGACGCGGCTTGAACAAATTCTGCCGCAAAACATCGGCGCGCTGGCGGGCCGACTGCGAAGATCGGTCAATGCGCGCGTACCGCGCGATGCGTGGGTTCAAGGGCAGGAACGCAAGGCCGCCCGCGCAATCAAGACAGCCATCGAGGCAGGGGGGCCGCCCGAAATCACCGCCACGGGCCATATCAGCCTCGTGGGCGCAGGACCCGGTGCGCGCGATCTGCTCACACTGCGCGCAGTCGAGCGGTTGCAAGAGGCGGATGTGATCTTTTACGACCGGCTGGTCGACGAAGACGTGCTCGAACTGGCGCGCCGGGATGCCGAACGTGTCTTTGTGGGAAAGCATGTCGGTGCACATTCCTGGCCGCAGGACCGCATCAACCAGATTATCGTTGCGGAAGCCGCCAAGGGAAAACGCGTGGTACGCCTCAAATCCGGTGATCCCGGGATTTTCGGTCGCGCGACCGAGGAAATCGACGCTGCGAATGCCGCCTCGATTCCGATCGAGCTGGTCCCCGGTGTCACCGCGGCTACGGCCGCAGGCGCAGCGCTTGGGCAAAGCCTGACGCAAAGGGATGTTTCGGATGCGCTCATTTTCGCAACTGCCAGCGGCTGCGACACTGATCCCCTTCCCGATGTAACGCGCCTGAGCGCTCCGGGGACAACGATGGCGGTTTACATGGGCGTGCGCCACGCCGCGCGCATGGCTTCGGCCCTCATGGACAAGGGTCTACCGGCAGACGCATCGGTCGACATCGCGGCGGAGGTCTCGAAACCAGGCCAACGTCTTCTCAAAGCGACCTTGGAAACGTTACCGCAGATCATCGAAGCCGCCGGGTTACGGGGATGTGCGGTAATCATGATTACCTGGCCAAAGACGGACATCGCGCGAGAGCTTCAACCGCGTACGCTGCCGATTGACGGCCGCCATGTCGCAGGACGGGCCATGACGATCTGACGGCTTGGTGCTTTGCCGCTTTCGTCACTGACTACGACTTCGCCAAATCTGTAGCAAAATCGACAATGCGCGAAGTACTACGGTCTTCCATACCTTCCACCATCCATCCCGCCTGATGCCGTTCTGAAACCCGGGGACGACGTTAGCCATCAGCGCAGTTTCGGGGTGGGAGAGGTCTCATCGAATGAAGGATGCAGGCATCGGTGCTGGAAGTGAGGCGGTGGGGCATCAAGCACCACACCGCCTCGATCGTTTCAGCGCACCGGTTGCGCAGTGGAAGGGCGAGACGCCGGTTGCCATATGCGGCGGCGAAAGGCTGCAAGGCAAAATGCGGCCACGATCAGTTCCACCACGAGTGCGACGATGACGTTGCCGGACGGAGGGCCATCAACCGCGAGTCCGACGAACCGGCCAATCGGGAAGGCGATAAAAACCGTCAGCGCCGCCGCAATGGAAACGGGCAGGAGCGCATGCCGCCGGATGCCGAGCAACATCAGCAAGCCGAAACCGACAAGGCCGGCACCGGGCGCACGCAATTCGCTCAGCAGGTCGGCATCGTCGCCAAGGGCGATGCCATAACTGGCGTAGAAGGCGTGCGGCATGAACAGGATGGATGCACCGACGGCAAACGCGGTGAGGCCGGAGAGACCGAGCGCAATCTTCTCGAACAATGTGGGTTTCATGGCATGCTCCTTGCGTACGCTGATGTCAGGCGGCGCTTGTCCAAGTGCCGGTTCGTGCGGCGTCTCGGGCAAAATCCGCAAAATCGCGGGGGCCGCGGCCGAGTGCGCGCATCACGCCGTCGGTGACATGGGCATTGCGCCCGTCCAGTGTTTCGCGCGCGATAGCGGTGAACACGTCGGCCACATAGGGACCGGCTGCCTGCGCGATGTTCGCGTGGAACGCGTCGAAACTGATCGGGATATGCCGGACTTCTCTGCCGGTCGCCTGCGACAGTTCCGCTGCCATCTCTGCAAAGGTCATCACCCGCGGGCCCGTCACCTCGTAGAGTTCGCCTTTGTGCTTCTCGTCGGTAAGCGCCGCGACGACGACATCGGCGATGTCGTCAATATCGATGATGGGTTCGGCGACATCGCCACCGGGCATCGGCAGCACGCCGGCCAGGATCGGATCGCGCAAATAGCCTTCGGAAAAATTCTGCGCGAACCAGGCGGCGCGAACGATGGTGAAATCGATTCCGGCATGCCGAACTACGTCTTCGCCCATGCGCGCATGTCTTTCGCCGCGGCCGGAAAGCAGAACGATGTGTTCGACGTCCACATCGCGCGCCGTCTCGCAAAGAGATTCAAGCTTTTCCACGGCACCGGGAAAAGCAAGATCGGGGAAGTAAGTGACATAGGCAGCCCGGGCACCGCGCAGGGCTGGCGCCCAGGTCTCTGGTGCCTCCCAATCGAACGGCGTGGCGGAACTGCGCGAACCATGGCGTACCGAAATCCCGCGCGCTTCGAGCCGGCTGGCGACACGGCGGCCGGTCTTGCCGGTTGCACCGATTACGAGAATGGGGCGATCTTGCATTGGGTGTCTCCTTGACTTGAGTTTCGGTAGCCAAGGGATACCCGCGGGCGGGACGAACGGTATTGACCGGCGATGCCAGCCTTTTGACCGCCGTCGCCAGAACGCCTGTCAGCGATGGGCCATATCCTTACGGTAATTCGCGGGCGTCGTTCCGGCCCAGCGTTTGAACGCGCGGGTAAAAGAGCTCTGCTCGGAAAAGCCTGTGAGAAAGGCGATCTCTGTCAGGGAATGGCGGGCGTCACGCAACAACCCCTCTGCGAGACCGCGACGGGTCTCGTCGGTCAGGCTCTGAAAGTTCATCCCGTGCTCGGACAGGCGCCTGTGAAAGGACCGCGCACTCAGCCCGAGGCTGTGGGCGATCTCGGGCATCTTTGGCACTCCATCGCTGAGAGACTGGGCGATGGCGGCTTTGGCCCGCTCTATCAACTCGGGCTCGTGGGTGATCTCTGACAGTTCAGCGTCGAGATGCGTCATGAGATAGCGTGAGATGCCCTCGTCTCCGAGGATGTTGGGCCGGTCCAGTGTCTCGTCGGCATAGAGGAGGGCGTCAAGATGCGCCCCGAAGCGGACCGGACAACCGAACCAGTCTTCATGTGCAGCAATCGAGCGAGGCGCAGGATGCCGCAGCAGCACCTCCACAGGCGTGAGCGGCTCCGCGCAGACCTGCCTTGCGATGGAGACGGCGCTCGCCAGAGTTGTCTCGTTGGAAAGCCGCATCCCAAGGCGCCGCTCGCCCGCTCGACGCATGATAAAGAGGGTACCTTCGGTCGTTTCTTGCAGCTCGTATTCGACAACGCTGGTCCACAGACGCGCATAACGTTCCACCCTCGCATAAGACGCCCTGAGCGTGGTCGCCGCCTTGAACGCCAGCCCAAGCGCGCCGTAGTCGTCAAGCCACATCGAGGCTCCTGTCCGCACCGGAAGGTCCGTCACGTCAATCCGTTCGGCGATCATTTCGAGCATGTCATAGTACCGCTCGGCAGGAACCATCTTCCCGGTGTCCAAAGGATCATCGAGAGTGAGACCGATGCTGGACAGTATCGATGCAGCATCAATTCCTTCGCCCGCTGCAGCGACCACCTTGCGTGCGAAAAGCGACGTCACGTATCCCATATCCAGCACTCTACGAGGCGCATGGCAGGCAGCCAAGCTTGCGGTGGATCTGGGCACGATGCAGTCGCTATCCGTGAATGAAATTGCCTGAACGAGGGAACCCGATCCAACGCCGCACCCAACGCTTTTGCCGAAATCGTCCGTGATGGGGCCACCCGGTCATTCCCCGCATTCGGGCCCCTGTCGTGAAATGATACGCATCCGTTTTCCAGATATGCAAATCTTTCTGAAACAACAGGGAGCTTTGCGACATGGGACCACTCCAGCCATTTTTCAGAGGCGTTTCGATGCAACTTCTGGCCGTTGCGGTCGGCATGGGCGTTGCCGCTACTCCCGTAACGGCCCAGTCGTTCAACGATACCGGAGATATCCTCGACCGGTCCGCCGAAATCGAAGACATCGAGTACAAGATCATGGTGCAGCGCGCCACCCAGACGGCGATCTGGGGCATGCCTGCCACGGGCATGATCGACTTCCTCAAGGGCATCCGCCGCGACCTTGGGGGCGATTACAACGATGTTGTCTATCTGAACAAACCGATGGACTCGAAACACGGCTTTCTGACGGCCAATGACGTAACAGCCTATGCGTGGTCCTCGATGACGACGCAACCGGGGCCTCTCGTAATCGAGGTTCCGGCGGCCACCGACAAGGTCAACTATTTCGGTACAATCGTGAATGCCTGGGACGTACCGATCGTCGATGTGGGCCCGGACGGGTTCGATGAAGGCGCCGGCGGCAAGTATCTTCTGCTTCCGCCCGGCTATGACGGCGAGATGTCGATCGAGGACCTCACCAAGGCCGGGTATCTTCCTTTCGAGACCGATACCTACGAGTCCGGATTTTCATTTCGCCCCAAGTTGACCAACGGCGGGACGGATGCTGACGCTGCGGAATACGCTCAGACCATCAGGATCTATTATCTTTCAGAGGCCGACAATCCGCCCCCGAACACCTATCACGAAGCGTCCGAGGTGCCCTACGACTCGCTACCTTACTACAACGAAACCTTCTTTCAGGACTTGAACGACTACGTTCAGAACAACCCGATCCGTCCTCAGGACAAGGTGATGGTGAACCTTCTCAAGGATCTGGGGATCGAGAAAGGGAAGCCGTTCGAGCCAACCGAACGACAATTGCAGGCCATGGAAGAGGGCCTGTTGCTGGCCTACGCCTCGATGCAGCATTATTTCGTGACGCCGGGCAAAGCGATGATACCGCTTTGGGTCGACGAGAATGATGAACTCAAGTCGCAATGGCTGATATGGGACTTCGCCGAAGGTCAACCTGAGGCTGGTTTCCCATACGAGACAGATACAGAGGTGCTGGTCGATGCACGTGCCGGCGGCAGCTATTTCTGGATCACCTACCTGCCGAAACAACTCGGTGGCGGAACATTCTACCTGACCGGCCTGCGCGACAGCGACGGCGAGATGTACGACCACGATACCACGTACAAGCTGAGCGTACCGGCAGATACGCCAGCCGAAGATTTCTGGTCCGTCATCGTCTACTCGATGGAGACGAAAAGCTTCATCCGAAATGTCGAACCTGTCGGGCTGTCCGAACGCGATGCCGACACCATGCAAGCCAATGACGATGGCTCCTATGACATCTATTTCGGCCCGGAAGCGCCGGAGGGCAAGGAAAGCAACTGGATCCCGACCACCGAACCCTACTTCCTTCTGTTCCGTCTCTACGGCCCGGAAGAGGGTTGGTTGGAGAGCGGCTGGATTTTGGGCGACCTCGAAAAAGTCGAATGATCCAATTCAATGCAGTGTAGAGCATCATTAGTACTCCACAGCGTGCAGACGCGATCGGTTCTTGAACCAAATCAGCAGTCGGGTGGTATCGACGCGAACCAGCCGGGACTCAAAGCAAATGAAGAGGGCAGCTTTGTCATCTGTTTCGCATCCGAGGCGCCGGACGGGTGGGAACACAAGTGAGCGCAGACCGTGCCGGGCCAAGGCTTCAACGTGATAATGCGCTCCTTGGAACGTCTGGAGCCTTGGTTCGACAAACTTGGCGCTCTGGAGATCCTGAGCTGTTAGAGTAGCATCAAGCGTGTCCTCTTTTCGGGTCGCATCCCAATCGACCCGATCGGTGGCACAATGGAAGGGCGGCGATTGGCTTTTGGAACCGCCTTTTCATCAGGAAAAGATGGAGAAACTGGAAAATGAACAAGACCGCAATCATCGGGATCCTCGCCGTCGCCGCCATAGGTATTGCCATTTTCGCTTTGACACGCCCCGAGCCAACTCCCCAGGAAAGACTGTCGGACGCTGTCGGAGAAGCTTCGGGAGCCGTGGAAGATGCAGTGAAGGCGCTTGGCGATGCGGCCAATGAGGCACGCGATGCCGCGGCTGACGAATTGCAAGCCGCTACCACCGAGCTTCAAGACAGCGCGATCAACATGGCTGCGACCGTAATGGAGCAAGTCAATTCATCGGCGCAGGAAACCAAGGAGGAGCTTCGCCGGCTGATGGAAGAGTGGAAATCTTCAGGCGTCGTGACCGAAGAAGGGATCAATTTCGACAACGCGCTCGCAACCGTCGAAGCCAGTAACCTTTCCGCGCGATCGAAAGACCTGATCACAGAACTGCTCTCGTCCCTTCAGAGCCTTCCTGCAGAGGCAACCGCCAAACTGGCCGAACTCGAAGCGGCACTTGGCAACTGACCGGAACATTCGCCCTACGGACGGACGGCCGATGATCTCGCCGAAGCCCTGCAGTCCAAACGGCATTGCCAAGTTGTTCGCGTTGTGCTTCTCGGATAGCGCGTTACCATAACCATACCGACCTCATTGCCGCGACTGAAGGGCTTCCGTTTTCCTCGCGAAGCCATCGCCTATGCGGTGTGGGCATATCACCGGTTTGCTCTCAGCACGGCGGATGTCGAGGACCTTTTGGCGGAGCGTGGCGTCATTTTCAGTCGTGAAGCGGTTCGTCTCTGGGTGAACCTCTTCGCGTCTCAGTTCGCGGCTTGCATCCGACGCGACCGGCCTCGGCCGCACGACAAATGGCATATGGACGAAATGGTCGTCCCGATCAACGGCGTTAGAAATTGGCTGTGGCGTGCAATCGATGGCAATGGAGATGTACTCGACATTCTGATCCAGCCTCGCCGCAACGCCAAAGCCGCCATGCGTTTCTTCGGCCGACTGGTTGCAGCTTATGGCGAACCGCGTGTCGTGGTCACGGGCAAGCTGCGCAGCTATACCAAGCCGATCAAGGCCATCACTCCGGACGCCGACCACCGGGCGCACAAGGGTCTTAACAACAGGATCGAAGGGTTACACCGGGCAACGCGAAAGCGAGAAAATATGATGGGTCGGTTCAAGTCACCACGCCAGGCACAACGATTTCTCGTCGCCAACGACCCAATCAGTACGATCTTTCGTCCCCGCCGCTATCGCCTTTCCGCTCTCTCCTACCGCCATGCCAGAGCCGACGCGTTCAAACTGTGGGAAGGTTATGCTGCCGAAATATCGGCCTGATTGCGCGATTCTCACGCTTGTTCCAATCCACTGCAGATAACTTGGCAATGCCCCTGGACGGTTTCGAACATGAGGCCGGCGCGCTCGATCAGGCGGCGCGGCACCGTGGCATTGGTCTGGGACCATTCGCGCGAAAAACAGATGGAGCGCTCTTCGAGGTAAAGAGCATAGTCTGCAGTATTCTTCTCGATCTTCATGTTGTTCTTCCTTTTCCTTGCCGGGAAGGGTTTCCGGCTGCTCTTGCCCCTTCCTGTAGAAGATGAATCCACCCCTGAACTGATCAAAACGGAGAAGGCCACAAACTACGATTTTTCACAGAAAAAATTCGTTTGGCGCGAATTTCGGGCGGTCTTAATTTCCAGTATCGAAGTGCCGGGTCCGCATACCGGCCGAGCCTCTTCTTCTTTTCCAGTTTGTCTTGCGCCGTTTCCCACGCGATCCGTGTGCGCAGGCGTTTGGCTCTGTCAATTGCTGTTTCGGTCTTTCGCCGCGACTTCTCGGAAAGGAACTTCTTTAGACTGTCCAGCCGGTTGACCGCTTTCGGATTGCTCATGCAGCGCCGTCGTAGTTCCGCAATGGCTTTCTCCAGCTCGGCCGGCGTCATCAGGTGGGCCGGCCGGAACCGGAGCGGCATCAAAGCGTGACAGGTCCAGTAAACGAATGTCAGTAGCCGGCCTTTCCTCTGCGGAGGTTTGGGAAATGGAACACCGCGGCGCACCTGTGTCTTGGCGGCTCTGTCGATCTCCGACGAACCGAATCCGTCGATAATGTCGACCGAACCCAGCGAGCCGTCCGGGTTGATCCAGAAGGAAACGCGGGCCCACCTGCGCGACGATACCGCTACCGGCAGTGTCCAGTTCAGATTCATAAGAACCTGGCCGGGATAGTTCGTGACATCGGCATTGCCCGAGCCTCCCCTACCGCCCGAGCGAAGTCGCTGCGACTGGCTCCCGGCGCGTTGCCCGGCAAACTGGTCGATCCCGTCCCTCAGATAGAGGGTCAACGGGGACGGCTACTACACGGTGAACGCTCACGACGTATACAAGCAGCGCCGCGCGTTGCACCGCAAGGTGAGCATCTACCCGCACCAGAAGGATGCCGTTGAGGTCGGGCTGAAGGCCGGCTGGTCTCCCGAACAGATCGCGGGCCGCATGCGCTTCGAACGCCATGAGTTAATAAATAACGATGCTCCTGTGCTGGAGACGCGAGGAAAACACCCGTGTGGTTGTCGCTGCACTGTTGAATAGTATCTCAATTGAGATACAGCAAATGCAGCACAGGAGGACGGACCATGCCCGCTCAAACATCTATGCTTCACGTCCGGGTCGACGATCAGCTCAAGGCTCAGGCCTCGGATGCTCTTGCCGGCGTCGGGCTGACTCTCTCCGACGCCGTGCGCATTCTGCTGACGCGTGTCGCTGCCGAGGGAGGATTGCCAGCGGGCCTCACGACCGATCCCGACGCCTATGACGCCTGGTTTCGCGCCAAAGTTCAGGAGGCCCTTGCCGATGACCGGCCTACGGTTTTGCACGACAAGGTCATGGCAGAGACGCGCGCACTGATCGACGGGAGGTCGTCGCGTAACAGGAGTTGAGTGGAAGGCGGTCGCGGTCGAAGACCTTATGGCGATCGTCGACTACATCTCGGATGATCATCCCGCGGCCGCGCTGTAGCTCATGGATGATACCCAAACCAAGGTCGCTCAACTTGCCGAGCACCCGAAGCGCTGCCGCCCCGGCAGAGTGCCGGGAACCCGCGAGCTGGTTGTCCAACCCAACTACCTCGTCGTGTGTTCCGAAGAGCCGACAATGGTCACTGTGCTCCGCGTCATGCATGCGGCGCAACAATGGCCCTGAAGGGCTTTGGATAAGCTTCTAGTACTACGCTATCGTGCAACATCCTGCCCCGTCAAACAGGCTACGCTGTCGCCGAGATAGGTTCGAAGAGCACGTCCTGTACCTTGTCATCGAACCAGGCAGGCTGCAGATCGCCATTGTTCCACTCGTAGAGGTAGCCGACCAGTTCGCCCGAGATCCCGGAGAGGATCCGCATGTTGAATGGGGCCGATCACCGCCATGGCGGTCGTGTCTGCCTTCGACGCTGCCGCCCGGTTCCGCCCATCCTCCAGTGCCAGCGCCTATCTCGGACTGACACCGAGGCGCTACGAGTTGCGCGAGATCAGCCGAAACGGACGGGCGTAAGAACGCGGAGATCGGTTCGGCCGCAAATGCCTCTACGAGGCGGCGAACGCGATCTTCTGCCGGAACCTTGAGGACACAAGGCTGCCAAGCTGGGCCACCCGCATGGTTAATCCAAAAGCTCTACGCCACCAAAAAATTCTGAAAATAAATCGCACCGCAAGGAGCGCAACGCCTCTCGAGAGTGAAGCTGAGACAGGTTAATCCCACGTTTTTCTGGCGCATTCTGCGCGGCGAGGACCCGTCCTGAAAACCGGTCTAATCCTCCATTCAGGGATTCCGTAAGGCTTAGAGTTCGTCGGTCTCTGCCGCGCAGGAAACCGTCAGCTGGGACAGCATCTTTTCGCTGATCGACACCGCGAAGGTGAACACTGTCAATCTTCCGAGCCGGCGACCCGATATGGCCGCCTCGTAGGTTCTAACCCCGCCACATCGGTACTGCCAGTCCTCAAAGCTACGCCAAGCCATCTGACGGCGGCCTACGCCGTGTACTTGCAAAAAAGTTCAAAACCCGTTTCTCAGAATTCCGCCTCGGTTCCACTTCACTGTCACCTTGAAACATTGAACCTGAGGAAACGAAATGCCCAATCAACTTATCTCCGACCCCATTGGCCTGGCCATCGCAGATGCAGGAAACCACTATGTCGGCGATCTGTGCTGTTCTGTGGACCTGATCTCAACCCTGCTTTTCGCGATGGCGGAAGCTGGCTCCATCCTCCTGCAAGAAAGCTGTGATGGTGTGCCGGAGGCCTTCTTCGAGGCTTACCTGAAACATGCAACGGCTTACGAGACGATCACGCAGCACCCGGATTTTGTCGGTTTCAAATCGGCCGTGGAGGGGAGCTGGTTCGGGGAAAGCGTGCCGAACCGCATTGTCATGAGCCTGTCAATCGGCGCGATCGCCGCATTCGTTGCCGAGATGTTGTTGATCTGGCGACGCAGCACGAATGCGTCCTACCAGCAGATGGTTGAACGGCTTGCAATTCAGAAGGTGGCCCTGGCGGCGGCCACCGCCTACCCGGGACAGGAAACCAAATTCATCGAAAGCGATTTTCTCACAACCGAGTTCTACCTGAAATTCGATCTCGAGCCAGCGGATGCCGCGCGTCTCGAACGTCAGTACTTCCTTCGCGACGGCTCCTTGTTCGGAGTTTTTGCCGAATGCCAAAGTTGATCGTTCGACGTTCCGACCGAGGGGGTTGCTCGTCAAACCTTCTCGGGCTTCCCCTCGACAGGCGGGCCGGTAGCCGGGTTGCGACCATCCCGTTCAGGCGGCTCGCGTTTCAGGCGACTGCTCTGCGGGCGGGATGCCGTCTGGCCGGTCGCGCCCGCTGAACTGTCCTTATCCCGCCCTGCCCTGTCGCCGGGCCCGAACCGGCCGCCTGGTTCGGACCTTGCGCTTTGCGCGCGGGGTGTCCTGGGCGCCGCTGGTTACCCTGCCCCTGTCATTGGCCTCGCGCAGCTTGTGCCCCGCCTGGACCTGGCTTGCATTGGCTCGATAGGTCTCCGTCGTCGCCGGGGTTGTGTGGTTCAGGACCTCGGATGCCAGCGCGGCCTGCTCCGGCGCTTGAGAGACAATGAAACCCGCGATGATGTTGCGGATCACCTGCGGCGTCACGCGCTTTCCGAAAAGCTTTTCGCATTGATCGCCCAGCGACTGGCTCAGGTAGCCCCGCGCCACCGGTTTCCCCCGGCTGCCGACAAAAAGTGCCGTTTCTTGCGCCGGCGCCACGACCGAGCGGTGATGCGCGACGTAATCCTGCAACTGCCGACGCAAGTCACGCGTCAACAGCCTCTGGTCGCGCTTCTTGTCCTTCGTCTCCTCCGGCGAAAGGTAGAGCGTCGTCAGCCCCGGATCGAAGTTTTCTTTCAGATCGAGCGTCGCGAGCGACTCGCGACGGATCGGTGAATTCACGAGCAGGCTAAGCGCCAACCCGGTGCGCGCGAGCTTGTTCGCGCGGATACGCGGTTTGTGAGCCGCCGCCGCCTCGTGTTGGCGCAACGCCACATCGGCGCAAGTCAGAGCCGCCGCACGCAGCTCGGCGAGATCGACGATCCGCCCGTCATTGCGCGACGGCTGCCATGCGGCCTGCTTCTTCAGGAGCTTGAGCACCGGATCCATCCAGCCCCAGTCGCGGTCGGGGAACAGGGCCAATCCCATCAGCTTCAGACTCTGCATCTCGCCCCGCACCGTTGAAATCGCGACCTCGCCCCTGCGGAACGCGCGCTGGCGCGCGTCCAGGCGCAGCGGCACCGTCCGCCGGGTGACATCCTCGGGCAGGCTGTTCTCACGGCAGAAATCGAAGAAAGCCCAGGCGGATTGCAACCGCGATTGCAGCGTATCGACCGTCCAGGCCTCGACCAGCAGCCCGTCGTTCAGCCCTTCTGCGCAGAAAAACAGCTTGGGCCTTGCGGCCGTTTGCCAGGGTTCCGGCAAACGGTGCCAGTTGCGCGCGATCTCGCGCTGCAGGGCTGCGCGCTTGCTCTCGACCTCGACTCTGGCTTCACGCCCGAAGACATTGTCCTCCGGGAAGACCGCCTGCAGTGCCTGGCGGGCGGCGCCCTGCATTTCCGGACGCAGATCCCCCAGCCTTCGCTCGACCAGGCTCGGCGTAATCAAATCGGGCGGCAGATCGTCCTGCGCCGCAGCCCGAAGCCAGCGGCCGAGGCCTTGCTCAAGCCGCGGCCGTTGGTATTTCGAAGCTTTGGCAAAAGCCGCGTCAAACCTCGCACGTATGTCGTCCGGCCAATTTGACGGGGGGAGGGAAAGTCGGTGTTTCGGCATGGTTCAGTTCTCCAGATCCTGTTCCAGAGCGACCCGGAAATCGACATGCGACATCACCCGGCGGCTGTATTGGTCCAGCAATTTCAGGTAGTTCTTCTGCGCGACGATCTTGCTGACCTCGGCGTAATACGCCCGCGTCGTCTCGATCTTCTTGTGACCGAGGACTTCTTGCACGAGGCCCATTGCGCTCGGATCCATATCGAGGATCACCTTCCCCGCGATATGCCGCATCACTTGCAGGTCCATGCGGAGCTGGCAGTGCTTCCAGACATGCTGCCGGAAACGCTGGCTGAGTTTCTCCTTCGTCATGTAGCCGAAGCCCGGTGCGTAGCCGCCCCCTTCGCCGCGCTCCTTGCGTTCGCGCGCGGCCCCTGGAAACAGGTGCTCGTTCTCCGGATGCGCCCCGGCGTGTTCCGCAAAGACCGGGTGATAGACGGCGATGAACCGTTTCAGCATCCGCACGGTCTCGGGATCGATGGTGACATGCACCGATCGCAGGTTCTTCATTTCCGCAGCCGGCAGGATCAACGTTCCTTCCCCTTCTCCGATCGGCAGACTTAGATGGCTCTGGTCGCCGAAAGCGCGGAGGCGGGCGAGATTGCTCCGTCGCAGCGGCGTGACGCGCTGTTCGAGCTGCGCGATCACCGCAGACCGCGCCAGACCAGCCTGCGCCAGGGTCGGCCTCTCCCTGCCCTGCCGGACCCAGCGTTCGGCCTGTTTCCACAATTCGCCCGGTGCCTCGAACCAGCGCCGGAGCGCCGAGTCGTCGTTGAACTGGCGAAGCATGTTCTCGTGGTGTCTGCCGATCTTGCGGTCTTCGTAGACGTAGCCAACGGAGCCGTCGGCTTTCAGCTTGGACCCGACAACGCTGGGATCGAGCTTGATCGTCAGCGCCCGTACCGGTTCCAGGAGCGCTTCGTGCAGATCGCAGGACTTACCGACGCTGTAGAGCGCTTGCACGATCGAGCATTCGTAGCGTCCCTTCTTGTGCGCTTCCCAGCTCTCCCCCCGCGCTTCGACGCGGGCCCTGCGCTTCGCACGGATCGCCGCAACGGTGGCCAGCAGGCACTCTTGTGTGAACAGGTCCTCGAGCACCCGCGGCCTTGTTTTGACCGCCGCGGCAGTTTCAGAAGCGTGCCACACGCGCTTCACCGCGTCGCGCAGGTTGCGCTGCGTTCCGGGCTCGCGCGCCAGCATCGGTTCCGACACCGCGCCGCCGACCACCAGATCCCCCAGCCCCAGATCGTCTTCGTCCTCTTCGATGAAGGATGACCAGGGCAGATCGCCTTGCGGCGCCACCATTCGGTCCGTCAGTGCATCTACTCGTGCCCGGATGGCTTCGGGCACGTCGGACCAGGATACGTCCGGCAACCGTTTCCCTGACCCTGCATTTTCGAACAGCGCGGCCGCCAGGCCCGTTTCTTCGACTGCCTCGGTCCAGATCCGGCCCGCCCGGCGCAGCTTCTCGCGATGGCTGTCGGACTTCGTGGCGATTTCCTGTGCCGTGAAGTCTTCGAGGAAGCTTCGATGGACCTCGCCCGGAACCAACCCCTCGCGGTCAGCCCGCAGCGCCAGACGTCGGAATATCGCGAGTTCGGCTTGCGCATGATCCGGTGTCCGATCCGCCAGCGTCTTCAAAAACTCCCGCCAGACCTTGGGAAGGGTCTCGACATCCGCTTCGCGCCCCGAAACCGCATTGGGATCCACGAGCTTTGCCGCAGAACGGATCAACGTGAGCTTGTTCTTGAGCGATTTCGCCGAAGTCACGTTCAGGTCTTCCGGCCGCAGCCTCCGGAGAAGCGGCTCGATCACCACCGCGGTGGCCGTAATCTCACCTGGCGCGGTGGCTTGTTTCGCAGCCAGCTGCCGCAATGCGTTTTCCGTTCGCTGCGCAGCATCCTGCCGCAAAACCGACCCGGATGCGGCAATGGCATCTTCGAGCGTCGGCAGCCGCCCCCGCAGCCGCAAAGCCAGCTCCCGGCGCGACATGTCCGCCCAGGCCCGCTCCGCGCGGCGGACATCGCTCAGTATCTGACTATGCCGCGCGCCGAGCTTCTCACGCAACTCCGGCGTGACATATTCGAGCGCATGGAAGAAATCCGACGCGGCCAGGTCCGGTCCCCCGGTCAGCGCCGCGCGCAGGGTGCGCACGGCGGCGATGGTTGCCGCCCGCGTGTTGGCGCTCATCTGCGTCAGCCGCAATACCGCAATCACGTCCGCGGTCGAGCCGCCAGTTTGAGCATTGTCCAGCATTTTTCTTTCCTTTCTTGTTGGGGATCAGCAATGGTCCGGAAACTCGTTCACGACGGAAACGGGCTTGCGGACCATCGCTGACCCCCACGACAGGGGCGGACACCCCCTGCCCTGCCGCGCCACCGCGCGACCCGGGGCGACATCCGGCGACACCGGGGCACAGCGGGTGGTCCACATTCCCACACAATGGAGACCGACTTCTTTCCCCGAAAGGAATAAGGCATTGAAAATATGACACTTTATTCACCGTCGTTTTCCGACATGCGAACGCAGTAATCGATCCAAATCGATTGCATTTCCTGCTCGATGCCTTGGAATTTCCAGAGCGACAGCGCGGTGATCTGCCAGCGGCCGTTTCGCCACTGCGCCTTCAATCGCTCGTCTTTCAGGTAGCGTTGCAATTGTCGTTCGGACTTTCTCAGAAACTCCGCCGCTTCGCGGGTGGTGAAGATGTCATCGGGGGGAACGATCATGGGGAAACTCCTTTTCCTCGTGTGGAAAAGGAGGTGGGTCCGGCGCCGGTCCATCAGAAACAACGCGGTTTGAATCTCCAGATGCATCATTGCCGGGCTGCGGCCGGAAATCATGAGACCGCAGCCGCAGGGCGCTTACCGGTGGTCCTGCGACGAAGGAAGGATGCTCTGCGTTTCGGTGTCTCGGCCGGATGGACACCGTGGATTTCGTCACGACGCCGAACCCGTGGCAAACCCGTGTAAATCTCGGCGACCCGGCGTGTCTGGTCGGGTTTGAGACGACCGATTTTCGCAGTGCCCAGTGAATTGCAGCGCTCGAAGCGGGCATCGCCGTGCTTGACGCGCAGGCGCCGGTCGATCTGAAAGCGCGTTGGGCCATGCAGGCCCGCGACCGCGTAGTCCGGCTGCCCGACAAGCATCAATGCGTTCTCGGCGCTGTGCTTCGGCAGCAGCAGGTTTCTGGTGCCGTACGCGACGACGACTTCGTCATGTTCCGGCTCCCGCGCGACGATCACGCAGATGCGGGTTTTCGAACCCCTGTCGGAATACGGAAATCGAAATGCGACAAGATCGCCGGGATTGAATTCCTCAAGCGTTTCAGGATCGGACATGATGGTTTCCTCGGTTGAAAAATGGGCTCACCCGGGAAACGGAAGCTCTCGGTTTCCTCTGCGTTCCCGGGCGTCACCGCATAGACCGGGTAACGAAGAGGAGAATGAGAGCTGCGCTCAGGAAAAGCGTGATGCCGGGGCGCAGAACGTCGTTCGGAGCCTCTTCAGCAGCCGAGCCGCCGAGAGGACGGCTGCTCTTTTGAAAAAACTGCACGACGCGCGAAAAAACTGCACGACGCGCGAAAAAACTGCACGCAGATCAGAAAAAACTGCACGTTCTTTGGATCAAACTGCATGCGGCTTTGACATAACTGCATGTACCTTCTCGCAAGCTGTTGAAACATATCGCTAAAATACGCCTCCGAAAAAAGAGAAACTTAAGAAAAAGAAGAAAGGCCGTTCGTTGTGGTGCACTTGGTTCGGTGCGGGGGAAACCCCCCAGCCCCTTACGGCAAATGTTGATAGCCCCGATGATTCTCCAGCGGGGCTTTGCACTTGAGTGACTGTGCGCCCCGAAGAAACCTTCGAGGCTTCAGATCGAAGTCATCCCGCTCGAGAGCCACTTGGCAAAATCCGACTCGCTGATTTGCCCCGAGGCCAGATCCTCCATCGCCCGGACACCTTCAACCGGAGTTGGCCGGAAAGAGTAGCCGTTGAGCCGCAGAAACGTGGCCGCGGTGACGAAGGCTGTGCGCTTGTTTCCGTCCACGAAGGCATGTGCCTTGGAGATGCCGAAGGCATAGGCCGCTGCGATCTCCGCAAGGCCGGCGTCGGTGTATGCGGCGAGGTTCATCGCGCGGGCGCAGCCCATTTCCAGAAGCGCCCGATCACGCATGCCGGAGGCGCCGCCGTGGCGGGTTATCTGTCGATCATGGATAGCAATGACGGCGGCAAGCGGAACCCAAATCGGCTCCGTCATGCGAGAGCCTGCAGCAGATCGCGATTCTCGTCCATGACGATCTCCGCAGCGGCGAGTGCAGCAGCGACCGCAGGATCGTGCGGCGTGATCTTGAGGCTACCATCGTCGCCGCGCACAACGAAAAGCGTGTCACCTTCCTTGGCGTCGAGGATCGTCAGCATTTCGGTGGTCAGTGTCATGACCGCGGAGTTGCCGACTTTGCGGATCTTGGTTTCGATCATCAGGAGCCCCCTTGGATATATCAAAGTATATACGCCAAGCGTCGCAAGAAACAACCCTTTCAACCTTTGCCGTCACGGGCTGGCCCAGAACCCACGCTTTTCGCGGATGTCTCCGGGGAGGTCCCCGAGACGTTTCCAGGCAACGCGACGGGGGCGGCGAAACGAACGCTCAGGTTTTCCTTCGCAGTTAAACTCGAGGACCGGGTTTCCGCAACGTCATTCAACATTTTCTCGAAAACCGGTTTCCGCAGCACGAGGCACGACGCCAAGTCTCTCCTGAACGGCGGGGCATGGCCTCGTGCGTTCATGTCGTCACGAAGGACCAACACCATTCCGCACGTCACCTCGCCTACCGATCAGCCTCCAGGCAACCTCTCCAACCCGGACTTCATCCTGCGGGCACTTGCCTGCGTACGGCCCGAAAGCGCCGGACGTGGTCTCCGCGGAGCCGGCTGCCGGAAATCATCCGGTTCTTTCGAAACGCTTTTCCCGTGAACCACGTTTCGCGAAAATCCGGCTGAAACCAATGTCCTGCGGAGCCGCAGCCGTGGTTCCGCCAATCGACACCCAACCCTCTGAACAAGGAAAACCGCAATGGGACTTGATGTCTTCTTCCTCGACGGCAAAAGCCGGAAAACTGTTCTCTCGTTGAGAAACCCCGATACATTCTTCCAAGCCCTCCCCGCCGACGAGCGGGATCTCCTGAACCCGATTTTTTGCGACTTCTGGGTCGGAGAGGAGCAACTGGACCTTGCGGCCACGGCACTGATCGAGCGGGGGGCAGTGCCGCCAAAGAACATCGACGACTTGCCGGGTTTCGACGCGATCGAGGACTCGCTCACGGGGTTGCACGCCGAATGCCTGGAACGGCAATCGGATCTCGACGAGTCGCTTGTCATCGCGCTTGCGCTTCTGAATTACGTTTGCGGCAACGGCCGCATCATCTGTGCCTGGTCGGCATGAGAGTTGGAACCACGGCGACATGGCGCGGTCTTGCCACTTTCTCCGATGTCGCGACCCTCATGCGCAACGCGCGCCGGAAAAGGAACGATTTCAGGGCGCTGGCGGCAGGCAAGCCAGCGGAAACGGTTCGCCAGGGGCCCGGAATGGTCGAGGGAAAGCCGCGCCTCCGGCAAGGAGGCGCGGCCGAACTCAGTCCGGATCCTTTTCGCGGAGTTTCGCCGCGAGCAGTTCAGCCTGGCGCATGTTGAAGACGCGCCGAAGCGCAACCCGGAACGCATCGAGATCGCGGCGATCGTCGCGCAGTTGTGACGCTTCCTCGGTGTAATCCCAGTGGGACTCAGGCTCGAGCGTCTCGCGGTGCTCACCGCCAGAGCCGGATTGGTGGAACAGATCAGACAACTGGATCGTGTCTTGCGTGAGTTCGCTCACCAATCGTCGGCCTGCAGGCAGCTCATGAGCATCCCCGGCGTCGGCGTTCAAACTTCCGCCGCATTCGCAGCGGCCATCGACCAAGCTGACCGCTTCCGGCAATCCCGCACCGCCGGTGCCTACTTCGGACTGGCCCCCAGGCGTCACCAATCCGGGGAAATCGACTGGAAAGGGCGCATCACAAAACAGGGCGACAGCATGGTGCGCAAGCTTCTCTACGAGGCGGCCAACTCGATCCTGACCCGCAGCCGTGGCAGCTTCGCCCTCAAAACCTGGGCCCAGAAGATCGCCAAACGCCGAGGCCTCAGAAAGGCGCGCGTAGCGCTTGCCAGGCGGTTGGCCGTCATTTTGCACGCGATGCTGCGTGACGGCACTTTGTTCGAAGCGTGAGGTGAGATAGAGATCATTTGCCAGCGGTGAAGCCGGACGGCTGATTCGAGGGCGGTGTCCCGAGAGGGAACGCAGGGACGAACGATCTGCCAAGGTTACCGGATGGGCTCAGAAGCCCGCTTCGAGTCAATGCAACGTTCGGCCTTGTGAAACCCGATACAGCGCGATCGCCTCAAAGCAATCAGTGCGGACAGATCCTTGAAACCCTCAAGGGAAACACCGCCAAGCTCTGCAAATTACAGATCCTGAACCTAAGAAAAAGAAGAAAGGCCGTTCGTTGTGGTGCACTTGGTTCGGTACGGGGGGAACCCATGGCCTTTCGCGGGTGTCTCCGGGGAGGTCCCCGAGACGTTTCCAGGCAACGCGACGGGGGCGGCGAAACGAACGTTCGGAGCAGGCTTTCCTTCGCGGTCGATGCGCAGAAACCCGGGTTCCTCAACGTCATTCAATATTTTTCCGAAAACCGATTTCCGAAACACGAGGCACGAAGCCACGTCTCTCCTGAACGGCGGGAATGGTCTCGTTCGTTCATGTCATTACGAAAGACTATCGCCATGCCCTACGTCAACCCGCCCTCCAACAAGCGTCCAGACCAACTCTCCAACCTGGATTTCATCCTGCAGGCACTGGCCGCCGCCGGACGGCTCCCCTGCGAACGGCCGGAAAGCGGCCTGCCGCAGCATTTCACTGTCGAGAACATGCAAGATTTGCATATCGAGCGGCACGGCGGCGGCTGGGTCGCAAACCTCCAGTTCCGAAACGTTCCTGCAGGTCAGCCCGACTGTGTTGGCACCCCTGATGCGTTTCCCTTCGACGAGGAGGAAGATGCACTTTGGGCAGGCATGGCACTCGTCTGCAGGATCGCGACGAGCTCTCCCGAATTGCCGTTTGTCAGGATCGGTGAGGATCTCGTCGTTCCGACCTACCGCGCCCAGTCGCACTCCTTGTCTTGGAAGTCCGAATGGACCTAACTCTCGGAAGACCTGGCAAGGATCTTGCATCCAGCCGCGATCGACGTCGGATCGATCCTCACGCCGGTTGGTGTGGGGCGAGCACTCGCGCCTCTTCCTCGAGATCCTTCCACAGGCAGTCCGCTTGACCATGAACCGGCACCTCGAATCGCCCAGCCCAGAGGACTTCGTCGCCACCTATGGCGACGATCATGCGTTTGTGCGGCAAGAAAGGGCTGCGCTAGCGCCGAATCCGTTGCCGATAAAGTTGGCGGAGAATCGACTGGCAAATCCCCGGCGGTCAAAATATCCGCCGAACCGGAATGAAGAGAACCTTCAAAAAATATCCAGCAAGATAAAGTCCCGGCATCCTCATCCAAACCCTGTCCCTGCCGGGCGAAACCGAGACGCTGCGCTCCCAAACAACTCGAGGACCCTGGGGGCAATCCCGATCGGGAAACCCCTGCCCGGAATTGTCGAGGAAAGGCCGCGCCTCCGGAGAGGAGGCGCGGCCGAACTCAGTCCGGATCCTTTTGGCGGAGTTTCAACGCGAGCAGTTCAGCCTGGCGCATGTTGAAGACGCGCCGGAGCGCAACCCGGAACGCATCGAGATCGCGGCGATCGTCGCACAGCTGCGACGCTTCCTCGGTGTAACCCCAGTAGGGCTCAGGCTCGAGCGACCCGCGGTGTTCGACCTTGCGTACGACGCCCGCCTCGATCTCTTGCTCCATCGCGCCGAGGACCGCGTCGATTTTGGCGAGATACGCAGGCTGGAAAATCTCCTCCGTCTCGATCCGCCTGGCGAGATCGCGTGCCACTGCGGCCTCCGTTTTGCCGAACAGCATCGCGAGACGCAGGCAGATCCCCTTCGCGAGCTCGGATTTCTGCAGCGCATCGAAGATGGCCTCCAACATCGGATCCTCGCTCTTTCGTCTCTCACACATGGCGCGTCTCCCGCGACACGGTCCGGCCCCGCCGGCGATACTCTACCTGGACCAGACGAGGGCTCTGGCGGCGTCGGAAACGCGGGCGCGGCCTGTGATCGGCCTTCCCCTTCAGCCGGTCGGTGACGCGCTGGAGCTGCGTCAACGCCTCGCCACTGAGTTTTCCGAGCACGGCCGTGTCAGACGTCGGATGCACGTCGAACCCGGGGTCCCGAACCGACACGGTGAGCCGCCGTTCGACGTCGAAATTCGTCGGCGCGACGAGCGAGGCCGCGATCAACTCGTCACGTTCGGTGACCGAAACCACGCAGCCGCGCTTGTTCGAGCGCGGCTGGCATGTTCCGTACGCGAGATCGACGAAGAGCTCGCCACTTAACTCGGTCACACCCAGGACCAGCGAGGGGCGTGTCTTCTCATCTTCGGGACCGTCATATTCATGGGGAAACCGGAAAGCGACGACGTCGCCACGCGTGAGATTTGCTTGCCACAGGGCAAGAGTCTGCTGAGTCATGCAGCATTCCTTTCGGATGGCACACGCCGCCCGATGTCCGGGAATCGAACCATCTTGAAGCGACGCGGCACACGCCGCGCGTCGCTTCAAGATGGCGTCGATCCAGGACGCAATATACCTCTTCTCGTCGGATCCGAACCATTGACGCGGGCAGACGCACACGGCAGGTCGGGATGCAGGAACGGGGAGCGCCATGGAACGATCCGAAGACATCGACGCCAAGCTGGAGAAATTCGAACACCTCTTTCCGTCCTCCAACGTCGCGGAGCAGGGAGCCATGCGGGAAGAGTTCCACGGGACTTGTCAAGTTGATCCGGCGACAGGCCAGCAATAGCAAGACCGCAGGCACAGTCGTACCATCCTACTTTGCGTGAAGGGCTTCCGTTTCCCGCGCGCGGTGATCGCCTTTTCCGTGTCGGCAGGTAATGCCCCACGATCTTGGTGGATGTAGAAGGAGAGTTTTCTCGCCAGGATGACCGTGGAGGTTGCGATGGGGAAGCCACGACTGGAGAAACCCAGATCGTCTGCATCGCGATCCTCGCCCAACCACTTCGTCGGCGGCGACGATGCGGGTCAGGCCGCGGCCCTGAGGCGCCCGCCGATGCGCAATGCGTTGCCCTCGACGAGTTCCGCCACATACTCGACCATCTCGGGCGTCGTCCCGGGAAGAGACGAGATGCGTTCGGTTGCTTCGACGCGATTGGCCACCATGGCATCGATGAGTTCGCCAGCCCGGCGGCGCAGAGCGGAGGCGTTCAGCCCGGCGCTTCGAGCCATCTCATCCCAGTGTTGCGGAGCCACATCTGCCGGCTTGCGCCGTTTACCAGCGATCTTCTGGGCGTGGTACTGGTTCACATGCTCCCAGGGGAGCACCGAGGAGACGTCATAAAGCGGAGCCATGGAAAGCTCATTGCCAAGGAGCATGGAGTAGTTCTTGGCGTGCGCGTCGGTATTGGCGACGAGGAGGTTGAAAATCGCCTGGTCGTGGAGCGCGAGCGCGTCGATCGGCGGCAAGTGACGACCTGTCAGCAAGAGGCCTGCCATGTCGAGGCCCGGAACCGTGCCTTTCTCGTATTTCTGCCCCGGATAGATGCCGTTGGCCTGGGCAAAGTCTTCCTGGTGAAGGCGGCGAAGGGCGCCATCTGAGCGCAGGACGCGATCATAGCGAGCGATGGCCAGCGCGGTCCGGCCGCCCGCATCGAGTATGGTGCACTCGGCAACCGGCAGCCCGATCAGGTCAGCCAATGTCATGCAATAGGCCTCGTTTTCCACGATGCCGGGCAAGCGGGGATTGTCGGGCTTGATAATGATGGTTGAGGGCGCTCCCTTCTTGGGAATCGCGAGAAGATCTGTCAATTGCGGCAAGCCGAGCTTCGGCTTCCCGTCCTGGTCGAGCACGGCCAGAGCGGTTTTCTTCTGACCGCCGGCAAGCGACAGTCGCACCCCATCCTCGCCAGCAAGAAAGGGCCGCTTGCCGAGGTCCTCGAAATGGCGCGCCAGAGCTTCGCTTTCCGTGATCCTGCCGTAGTGATCCTGCAGGCTGGTATAGATCCAGTCCTTCCGGATGCTGGGCTCGCCGATCGAGATGGCGCCGGCCGTGTCTCCGCCGATCTCGCGCAGAATGGCGAGCGCATCTGAAGTGGCAAGACCCAGCGCACGCGACATTGCGACCAGCTGCTCCTCTTCGGGGAGCAGGTTCGCCAGCCAGGGCGTGATGACTTCATCGGTAAAACGGCCGGGCTGAAGCGGTAGCGTCACCGAGAGCGGGAAGTTGCCCCGCGTGCCGAGCCACCTGGGATCATATTCGAAGGAAAGCTCTCCGGTCGCGGATAGATGAATGCTCCCGACGGCAAATCTCTCGTAGAAAACGGTGATGGTTTCGCGCGCCGCCATCAGTCATCCTCCAGATCATAGCCGCCCTGCCCCGGATCAGGCGAGGTCATCTTGGCGGACGGGAGCTGGTCGACCTGAAAGAGAGCTGGAAGCTCGGTGCTAAGGGCCAGAGATAGCGACACCAGGGTCGACAGCTTGACGTCCCTTGTGCCGCGCTCGATGTGTGAGAGCGTCGGAACGGTAGAGCCGGAGAGGCGCGACAGATCCTCCAGGCTCAGCCCAAGGCGCTTGCGCCGCGACCGGATGCCCGTTCCGATTTTCTCTGCCCACGCTAAGGTTTCAGCCGAACGTGCCATGTCGCACTCCTTATCCTGCATGATAAGTGAAGGCTCATATTGGCAAAATCAAGAGTAATTTATCATGTGAGATAAAGTTACCTGCTCCTGTGGACAAATCCGTGAGATTTATCCTTCAAGATAAGGTTCGACTTATTCCCACATCAGTCAAGCCGAGTTCAGGGAAAAGACCCCGACATCCGTCGTTCTGGGCGCGGAGCGAATTTGTGTATCTCACGGCATGCCCCAAAGCTCACCGGCGGGCCGAGCTTGAACGAAGCCGAGGTTTGCCAGACGAGCTTACCATCATCGAGACCAACGGTTTGCGCCGGCCTGCCCGAATTAACATCACGATCCTCCTCGAAGCCCAAAAGCGTCGATCACATCCAGCGCTCATCGCAAATCGACACGGTTTATTTTTCGGTCCCAAACCGCACATGCTCAACCGGTTTCGCCGGATCATTTCCCGAGCCCCGCTCGCCAAGCGTAGCAGAGATCAGCTGCATCGGAACCCGCACGATGTATGGACTTTCGGCTTGCCCTGTTCTTGTAAACCTTATGGAGTCGCCCTGGCGCTATGACACCGGAATGGGAGAAAGCGAGCCAAAACACATCATGGAAGTTCCGCACCTCTGGACCTGCCCTCCCGAGCAAACGATCGAGCCAGACCTGGTCGTATTCCGGAGCGTCCGAGACCAGGACTGCGTCACCGGTCAGTTGCAGAACCCAGGCGGCAACGGCATCCGCTGAGTCAGCTTGCTCGAGTGGTTCCAAGCCGATCCCATGGATTTGCGCGCTTTTCAAACTCCAGTCGTCGAGAGGCCAGTCTTCTCGCGGCCTGATGAGCTTGCTTTCGACGATCACTTGGCCGGTTTCGATCCACGCGAGCCCAACCTCGATCGGCCAGCTCCGTTTGCTCAACGATGACGCTTCGAAGTCGATGAACACGGGTCCGGACCGCACCAGAAGTTCTCCTTCATCATTCATGCCGGCACCAAGGGTATCCACACCCCCCTTTGCAAAGGCATCAATCTCGCTTGCAGTCGCCACCCGGCTCGATTGCCTATTGTTCTTCTTCGGCATGGCTTCCGATCTCCACAAACTACCTTTCCCACCGTATCGGGCTTGTCGAGGTTTCGGAATACGGGCATTGCGCAACCAAAAGGATTATCATGTTTTCGAAGGACGCAGGGCTACGACAGAAGCGATGCCATCCCGCCAAGTCGTCCTTGCCCTTCAAGTCCGAGTTCTGTCCCGGGAAATGCCGCAAGCCAGGCCATGACGATGATGTCAGGTGACTTGTAAGGCGAATACTCCACCCGGGGAGTGACGCCTCCCATACCTGGCCCGATGCGACTGGCGCCCACAGGATCTCGAGCGTCCCGGACTCGAGATCGCTACACATATATCAAGCGAGTTCGGTGGCATCGTGCAGGCGGTGAGCGTTTCCTTGCAGCGAGCCTGTTATTACCCTCGGCGGTAGCGAGCAAGCCTTGGACCACTCCGCTCCAAATCGCACGCCTCGTCGGCGAGCCCCGTTTTCGCCGCCATGATCCAGGTGGCGCGTTCGCGATCGGCTTTCGATTGCGCGATAGCAGCGTCAATCCATTTCCGGACGAGTTCCGCAACGGACAAGCGGCGGCCCGCGACCTCACGCAGGCTCAGATTGAACCGGACATACAGCCAGACCGCGTGGGCGATGATCGAGGGCGGGAACCGGTGCCGTTGGCAGCTGATGGAAGGTGCCTGCATCGCTGCGACGTACTTGGCAATCAGAGAGCACGCGATCGCCGACCGCTTAACGTGACAACTCCAAGCAACTCGGGTTCCTCCCGGGGAGGGTAACTCGTCGCGGGCTGTCCGGCTTCGCCCCGCTCCGAGACCAAAATCAAACTGACGTGACGGAAAGCAAAGAAATCGCTCGGAAGATTTCCGCACGACTTCGAACGAACTCAATTCAGAAGGGAAGCAGAAATCTTCCATTCCCAAGATAGGAGACGACCTCGATGTCGACCCGGAGTTCAAACCGCGAAGCCCCGCCGATCAATCATGGCACCAACCAGCTCACGTTTCCCTTCGACGACATGGGCGATCCACCGAAGCGTTTGGAGATTACATTGGGCCCGGGAACCTCAATCCCTGGATATCATCCGGTATCCCCGAAGGACGGAGAATGTGCCGTCGTCTTGATGACGGAAGACGAGGTGTTTCATGCCAATCTCGACGTGTTGTTCGAGGCACTCGGCGAGGCGGGTATCGACGCGGTCGAGGGCTATTTCGACGGATATGACGACAGCGGACAGATCGAGGACTTTTGGGCCATCGCCGTGGGTGAGAGAACCGACGTCCCGTCCCGAATGGTGACGCACATCGACTATGAACTGTGGCGGGAAAGCGGATCGGCAAGCCTCATCACGCTTTCTGACGCGATCGAATACATCCTCTTCGAGTACTTCGATGGCGGTTGGGAGATTGGTTTGGGCGGAGAAGGTGAATTTCGCCTCGACGTGGCCAATCGCAAAATTTCGGGCGAGCTCTTCATTCACGGAGACTACTGCGACGCCGAACGATATGCATTCTAGGAGGTCGACAATGGCACATCCCTACCACCACGCGCTATCGTCCGTAAAGAAATGGGGCGGCTCCATTGAAGACTACCTGCCTGTGCACGCTTGGTTCGATGAAAGCAAGGCAATTACTGCGGATTTCCGACACCGCGCGCTGCGGCATCACGCAGAAGGTATCTTCATGGCGGAAACGATCTTCGGCGCGACGCTGACCTTGTCGAGCGGTCGAGTCATTCCGACCCGGTGGGTTGGCTCGCAACATGTCCGCGAGGACTTGGGTCACATCCCTTCCTTCGCAGATTGGGCGAAGACCGCCTTCATCGAACCCGGAAGCCCCTGGGAGAACGGCTACGTCGAGAGCTTCAACGCCCGGATGCGGGACGAACTGCTCAATCGCGAGATATTCTACTCGGTGAGGGAGGCGCAGATCATCATCCAAGGATGGAGGAACCACTACAACACCAAACGACCCCACAGTGCATTGGGCTACAGGCCTCCGGCTCCTGAAACCCTCATCCCGATTGAACCGAGGCCAGTGATGCACTAACGATCAAACTGGACCACTCAGATCAGGCCCCCCAGAGCACATTGTCACCGTCACTGCGGACGGCTTCGACTGGCAGGGTCGCCCCTACAGGTCGCTCTCGGCCATCGCGCGCGCCATCACCGGTACGCGCTGGAACGGGCTCGTTTTCTTTGGGTTAAAGCGTCAGCGAGGCCGGTCATGACCAAGGTGGCTGACAAATCGAAGGTTATCCGGAAACTGCGCTGCTCAGTTTACACCCGCAAATCCTCCGAGGAAGGACTGGAGCAGGAGTTCAACTCGCTCCGTGCCCAGCGGGAGGCCTGCGAGGCCTATATCGCCAGCCAGCGCTCCGAGGGCTGGGTGCTGGTCCGCGATCAGTATGACGACGGCGGCATCTCCGGCGGCACGCTGGACCGCCCCGGCCTGCAGCGGCTGCTGGAGGACATCGAGGACGGGCTGGTCGACGTAGTCGTGGTCTACAAGATCGACCGTCTCAGCCGCTCGCTCGCCGACTTCGCCAAGCTGGTCGAGGTGTTCGACCGCAACGGCGTCACCTTCGTCAGCGTCACGCAGAGCTTCAACACGACCACGTCCATGGGCCGGCTGACGCTGAACATCCTGCTCTCCTTCGCCCAGTTCGAGCGCGAGGTCACCGCCGAGCGCATTCGCGACAAGGTCGCCGCCAGCCGGAAGAAGGGGATGTGGATGGGCGGCGTGCCGCCCTACGGCTATCGCGTGGAAAATCGGAAGCTGGTCATCGACGACGAACGCGCGGCGCATGTCTGCTGGATCTTCGGACGGTTCTTGGAGATCGGATCGGCGACCGAACTGGCGCGCGACGTCGCCCGACATGGCATTCGTACCCCGCGCGGCAACCGGATCGACAAGAAGTATCTCTACCGGATGCTGAACAATCGCGCCTATATCGGCGAGGCGGTGCACAAGGGCGAAAGCTATCCCGGTGAGCACGACGCCATCATCGACCGCGACACTTTGGACCGCGTCCACGCCATCCTGCAGGAGAGCCCGCGCAAGCGCGCCGCGCGCACCCGCGCCGAGACGCCCGCGCTGCTCAAGGGGCTGCTCTACGGGCCGGACGGCGCCGCGTTCTCGCCGACACACACCCGGAAGGGCGACCGACTTTACCGTTACTATGTCAGCCAGACGGTGCTGAAGCACGGCGCCGGATCGTGTCCCGTGGGCCGTGTCCCGGCGGGCGAGATCGAGGCGGCCGTGATCGACCAGCTTCGCGCCGTATTCCGCCAGCCCGAGATCGTGGCGGGCACGTGGAAGGCCGCGCGCACAAACGCCGACGACATTTCCGAAGCCGACGCGCGCGCAGCCCTGCAGCAACTCGACCCGCTGTGGGACGAACTGTTCCCCGCCGAACAGGCGCGCATCGTGGCGCTGCTGGTCGAGCGCGTTGACATCTGCACGGATGGGCTGAACGTCCGGCTCCGCGTCGATGGCCTTGGCAGTCTTGTCCG
>NZ_JBHRXI010000003.1:0-95542 GCF_042648365.1 Lutimaribacter marinistellae
GCGCGATCTTGCGCGCGGCAAAGGCAATGACAAGCGAAGCCATATCGGAAAAGTTGTGCAGCGCATCGGCGATCAGTGCCAGGCTGCCCGACAATATGCCCCCGACGATTTGCGCAACGGTAAGAAGCCCGTTCGCCCAGATCGCGATGGCAACCCGCCGATCGCCAGAATCCGGATCGATATGCGCGTGCCCGTGGTCATGTGGCATTTGCAGGCTCCTCATGCGCGTGTGTCGCGCGTCGGTCAGTCTTGAGGCGGTCGCTGCGGAAACCACGAACGCGCGCATTCATCCAGTGGCGTATGATATGACGGTAAAGGGCACCACGCAGCCATCCAAAGGATTGCTCATGGGAAAAATAGAAGGCGTCCGGCGTATCAAACACGCCGAAATCCTGCACGATGCCGGTTTTCTGAATGTAGGTATCTTCTCCGTTCCAGGCGACGGGAGGCGCGCCAAGGCAATCCTTGCCCGCGCCATAACCGCAGAGACTGTCCGTGTCCGAGAAAGACGTTTGCAGGACTTTGAGGAAAGCGTCATCCAGGATGAAGCCTTCAAGGTTGATCCAGGCACCTTGAAATTCGATCTCGACCCATGAGTGGAGAATTTCCTGCGGAGCAAGCGGATACACCAGCTCAGGGACAACACCGCGCTGCAAGCCTTTATGGATCGTAAACCCATGCAACCGGCAACGAATGCCGACACCACGCAGCAGCGCCATCAAGAGCGTGCCTTTGGTATTGCACTGCCCGTAGCCGTCGGAAAGCACTTCGGATGCGGGGATGTCGTCAGCTCGATTGTATCCGAACGCGATTTCATTCCGAACGAAATCATAGGCAGCTCCGATCCGATCGTATTCGGATAAGCCGCGCCAGCAGCGGGTCTCAATTAGATGCGCAAGAGGCGCGGCATCAAAATCCAGTAGTTTGGTGGGTGCAAGTAGGGGGTCGGTCATCTGCAACGGAGTCGCTCCTCGAATCGTCTTGGAACAAACCTAATTGCTATAGTCACTATAGCTTCAACCCTTTCTTCAGAAAGAATCTCCCGCAACTATTTGCCCGTGTGAACCGCTTTGTGGTGTTCGCCGTGTGCGTCGCGTAGAATATCGATACCGCCCCAGGCCGCGATTCCGGCGACAATCACGCCGACGACGAGGTCCGGCCAGTTGGTTCCTAGCCAGGCGACGAGGCCACCGGCCACGACGATCCCGAGGTTCGCGGCGAAATCGTTGTAACTGAAGGTGTTGGCCGCGCGGATGTTGACGTCCGGATCTTTGAGCTTAGCGAGCAGCCAGACGCAGACTGCATTGATGGCCGCCGCAATCAGGGCCATGGCGATCATGATCGTTCCGAGCGGATCTGACCCACCGATGTAGCGGCGCCACGCATCGTAGAGGATGCCTGCAGCGAACAGGATCAGCAGCCCACCGGAAACGTTCGCCGCCCCGCGTTTCCATTTGTCGGATCGGGACAAAGCGAAAAGGCTGATCGCGTAGACGAAGCTGTCGGAAAGGTTATCGAGCCCGTTGGCGATCAGGGCACTTGAGTCGCCGAAGGCGCCTGTTGCGAAAAAGGCCACGGCCAAACCGATGTTGAGCGCCAGAACGATCCAAAGCGTCCGTCTCTCCATTGAATCTTGTCTAGCGGCCATTTTGTGGTTCCAGCTTGTGTTGTACGACACATTAACTTCTGCGGCTGATCTGCGTTCCAGCCGGAATGTTGGCTGAATTCCTTCAGGCCCCGATTTCCTCGTGCTCGGTCAAGCATTCCGAATGGTCCCGCAACACCTCAAGCACCTTGCAATCTCCCGTCCGCCCGCCGCTGCATTCGTGAACCATGCGTTTCAGTTCCGTGCGCAGCGCCTTCAGGCGGGCCATGCGCTGCTCCACCTGTTTGAGCTGGCGACGCGCGATGGCATCTGCCTCGTCGCAGGGCCGGTTGGGATGGTCGCTGAGGTCGAGCAGCTCGCGGATCGCATCGAGCGAGAAACCGAGTTGTCGCGAGTGGCGGATGAAGGACAGTCGATCAAGCTGTGCATTGTCGTAGCGCCTCTGTCCGCCTTCGGTCCTGCCAGGTTCGGGCATGAGTCCGATCTGTTCGTAGTACCGGATGGTCTGCACTTTTGTGCCAGTCTTCTTTGACAGAGTACCGATCGTGAGCATTTTCGCCTCCATGAAAAAGATACAGTTTGTGTAGGTTTTGCCGTCGGAATAAACAAGTGTCGGATTCACAGACGCGTGAGTTCAAGCTATACCATGATTTCGTGCTTGAACCTCTAGCAGCTAGAGGATGTATCCGCACAGGCAATAGGAATCAAAATCAAGCGAACAGGATTGTCCCTTACATCGGCACAGAAGTTTCTTTGGGTTTTGGCAGGCGTGGCAGCGCTTGCCTTCGTATGGCTTTTGCTATGGTCCGATTATCGTGCCGATAGCGCCCGAACCGACGCCGAACCGCCTTTTTTCGCTGAGTTCGAACTGACGGACCACCAGGGTATGGTTCGAACCGAGGAGGACTTTGCGGGGCGCTGGATGCTGGTTTTTTTCGGCTTTACCAACTGCCCCGACGTCTGCCCGACGACCCTATCCGAGGTCGCGGCGGTGATGGACGGTCTGGGCGACGATGCCGCCAAGGTCCAGCCGATTTTCATAACAATCGACCCTGAACGAGACACGCCCGCAGCACTCGCCGAATACGTTCCGCTGTTCGATGCGGGCATCATCGGGCTGACCGGCACGCCGGAACAGATCGCCGCCACATCCGAGACCTTTCCGATCTTCTTCGAACGCGTCGAAGAGGCTGCGGCGCCGGATGGTTACACGATGGGCCACACGTCGCATCTGTTCCTCTTCGATCCCGACGCGGGCTTCGCCGACTCGTGGCCCTACGGCACCTCCGCCGAAGAGATCCTCGCCGATCTGGAAGAGAGGATCTGACCGACATGAACCGTATGTCCGGAGAAACAGCCCTCGGGCTGGCGTGGATCATCGCGCTCGTCGCCTCGCTTGCCGTGCTTTTCATCGGCGAGGTGCTGGGGCAGACGCCCTGTGTGCTGTGCTGGTTCCAGCGCGCCTTCATGTTCCCCTTGGCCATTGTCCTCGGGCTCGGCCTTTGGTGGCGGGACGACCGTGTGGGGCGCTACGGCATCGCATTGGCGCTTGGCGGCGGCGCAATCGCCCTCTGGCACATGGGGCTGTACGTCGGTCTTGTTCCCGAACGCATCCAGCCCTGCACGGCCACCGGCCCCTCTTGCACCGATGACAACCAACTGGTCTTCGGCATCCCGATCCCGCTGATGGCGCTCGCCGCCTTCGCGCTGATCGGGGCGCTGTCGGCCCTTTCATTGAAGGACACACGAACATGAACCGACGCGGCCTGATCCTGTCCGTTCTCGCCGTCGGCGTCGCCGGTTTCGGCGGAGCCACCTGGTTTGCAACCCGCCCCGGCCCGGTGGCCGAAGCGGAGCCTGTTGCGCCGGAACTCGCGGACGCGATGATCCGCCCCTACTCGCCCATCCTCGGGCCTGCGGAAGCGCCCGTTACGATCGTCGAATTCTTCGATCCGGCCTGCGAGGCCTGTCGCGCCTTTCATCCCATCGTGAAGGAAATCATGGCCGAGCATGGGGATGCTGTCCGCGTCGTGATCCGCTACACGCCCTTCCACGGCGCGGCATCCGAGGAAGCGATCCGCGTCCTCGAAGCGGCGCGCATGCAGGACGTTTACGTGCCGGTGCTTGAGGCCGTTCTGCGGGAACAGCCGAGATGGGCGTCGCACGGTGCCCCGGCGCCTGGCCTGATCCTTCAGATCGCAGCCACGGCCGGACTCGATGCCGAGGCCGCGCGCACGCAAATGCTGGCACCCGATGTCGTGGCAATCCTGAATCAGGATCGTGCCGACGTCGAGACCGTGGGAATTCGCCAGACGCCCACATTCTTCGTGAACGGCAAGACGCTCGATCCATTCGGAGAGGCAGAATTGCGTCGTCTGGTGGCTGCCGAAGTCGCTGCCGCGCAAAGCTGAATGGAAAGGGCAGGATCAGAACGATGAAAAAGTATATTTTGACCAGCACACTGGCGGCGCTTTTGACCCTCGGAGGGCTCTCGGTGCCCGCGCTGGCCGGACCCGAGGATGTGGTCGTCGAGAACGCGTGGTCCCGCGCCTCCATCGGGATGAACCGTCCCGGGGCCGCTTACATGACGATCCGCAACACTGGCGACGAGCCAGTGACACTGATCGGCCTTACAACTCCGCTCGCGATGATGCCCGAAATTCACGAGACGAAGACAAATGCCGAGGGTGTGAGTTCCATGAGCCCGGCGGGGGAGATCGCGATCGCCCCGGGCGAGAGCGTCGCGCTCGAACCGGGGGGCCTGCACGCAATGCTGATGCGGCTACAAGAACCGATGACGGAAGGGGACACCTTTCCGCTGACCCTGCTTTTCGACGACGGAGGCGAAGTGACGGTCGAGGTGCCGATCCTCGGCATCGCCGCGCGGGGGCCAGAGGACTGATGCGGCGACGGGCGATCCTGGGGTACGGCGCGGCTGGTGTCGGGGCGGTCGCCCTGATGCTCTTCGTCGGTTGGTGGCAGGTCGATGGACCCGGTGGACCCGAACCTGTCGGGCAGCGGCCTGTGGCCCTGACCGAAATGGATTTCCGTCTGACAGATCATGAGGGCAACGCGGTCGGGCCGGAAACCCTGATCGGGCGACCGACGATGGCGTTCTTCGGCTTCACCTACTGTCCCGATGTCTGCCCGACCACGCTCTCGGACATTTCGGGATGGCTCGACGATCTGGGAGACGAGGCCGACGAGATGAACGTGGTTTTCATCACGGTCGATCCCGAGCGCGACACTGTCGAAACGATGGCCGAATATGTCGGCTACTTCCATCCGGCGATTCGCGGCTGGACGGGGCCGGAGGAGCAGATAGCGCGCGTCGCGGACGGCTTCCACGCCACCTACGAAAGGTTGCCGACGGAGAGCGGCGATTACACGATGAACCACAGCGCGAGCGTCTTCCTGTTCGCAGCCTCTGGGCGGTTCGTCACCATGATCGACTATCACGAACCCAGAGAATTCGCGGTGCCGAAAATTCGCCGCGCGCTGGAAGAAGAAACGGAGGGGGCGACATGAGGCTCAGAACTATGGCGGCTTGTGTCGCAATTGCGGGGATGGTTTCGGGAGCGGCTATCGCCCTCTCTGATTTCGTGTCGAAAGAACCCGTGCCGCCGGAACTTGCCTCGGCAGGTAAATGGATGCCCCAAGGTCCTGAAGCTCCCCAAAACGTTGACATCCTCGTGACGCTGCCCGCGACGGCATGGGCAGAAGATGCACCCGACCTCGGCCCCCTGCCCCTTCTGCAGGTCGCATTTGCCGACAGGCCCGTGCAGGCGATCGAGCCACCCCTGTCGACATGGTCGCGCAACATAGCACCTGGCGAGACGCTCGATTTCTTGCTGTCTGAAGCTGGTCTTGCGGCACCTGACAGAGCCGAAGTTGCCCTCGCGCTTGGCGCGGAATACGATCTGCGACGGCTGCGGCCGGGGCACTCGGTCACTGTTGCTTCGACCATGGACGGCAGCCCCCGCACCGTCTCACTCGCCGTCGAGGACGGGGTTCGGATCGAGGTGGTTTTCGGCGAGCAGTTGTCCACACAGGTCGTGGCTCCGGATCCGGAGATCGTAACCCTTGCCGGCGAAGCCGTGATCGACAGCTCGATCTTCGCGGCACTCGACGAAGCCGGCATACCCGCCCGTTTTTCCGTGGACCTTGCGCAGATGCTGGGTGGGACCGTGGATTTCCGCCGCGAGATGGCCGGCGGCGAAACACTAAGGCTTCTCTGGCGTGAGGCGCGGGTCGGCGAGGACAGGATCGGACAGCCCGAACTCGCCTTCGCCGCACTGGACATCGGCGGTTCGCTCTACGAGATCGTATGGCCTGACGACGGCAGCGGTCAGGCGACGATCTACGTCGATGGCGAGGTGCTGCGCGTCTTCGCACAGCCGGTCGAGGGTGCGCGCCTCAGCTCGGTGTTCGGGCGCCGCACGCATCCGGTCTTTGGCAACGTCCGGATGCACACCGGCGTCGATTTTGCAGCGGCACGTGGGACACCGGTTCAAGCGACGGCACCGGGGCGGGTCAATTTCATCGGCCGGCGCGGCGGATATGGTCGCGTGGTCGAAATCTTGCACGGCTCCGACACCATGACGCGCTACGCGCATCTGAGCGCCGTGCCGGAAGACTTGGCACAAGGCCAACGCGTTGCGGCGGGAGACGTGATCGGCCGCGTCGGCGCGACTGGCACGGCGACAGGTCCGAACCTGCACTATGAGGTGCTCGTGGATGGGCGCCCGACTGACCCCCTCTCTGACGACCGGCTCGCCGAAGCGGCCGAGAGCGATGCGGATGATACCGCCGCGCTCTCGCGTCTGGCCGAGGCGCGGGCGCTTCTGAATGAAAACCTCGGCAGCGAGATTGCCAAAACGACAACCGAAAGGCTCTGACCCATGAAACGCATGACCCAAGCTCTTGCCATCACGCTCGCCCTGTTCCCAGCGGCCCAGGCCCTCGCAGAGGCAACGGCGATCGACGTCCGCAAGACCAACGGATGCGGCTGCTGCCTCTCGTGGATGAAACATCTCGAAGAGAACGGGTTTGTGCCGACCGGCCGGGACATGTTCGGCGGGCTTCTCGTGCGCTTCAAGCTAGACAACGGCGTGCCGCAGCGCATGGTCTCCTGCCACACCGCGCTCATTGACGGCTACGTGATCGAGGGCCATGTACCGGCCGCTGACATCCGCCGCCTTCTCGAGGAGCGCCCGGACGCCGTCGGCCTCGCTGTTCCGGGGATGCCCTATGGCTCGCCCGGCATGGGGCCAGAAGACGACCGCGAGGCCTATGATGTCTTCCTCATCCGCAAGGACGGGTCGACGGAAGTCTTTTCGAGCTACGCCGAAGGATAATCTGGCCCGCCCATGGAAAATCTGTCTCCGATAATGCTCGGCTTTCTCGGAAGTCTTGCCGCCGGATCGCTCACAGCAGTCGGAGCAGTTCCCGTGCTGTTCGGGCGCATCCCGTCTCGGGCCACACGCGATCTGTCGCTCGGCTTCGCTGCCGGTGTGATGCTCGCCGCTTCTTTCTTTTCGCTGATCATCCCGGCATTGGATGCGGCGGAGCCGATGTTCGAAAACGGCGCGATGCCTGCGGCCATCGTATGCGTTTCGATTCTTCTGGGCATGGGGGCTGTCGCCCTGATGAACGAAAAGCTGCCGCACGAGCACTTCAAGACGGGACGCGAAGGGCCCGAAGCGGCGTCTTTGCGGCGGGTCTGGTTGTTCATCATTGCGATCACGATCCACAACTTCCCCGAAGGCCTTGCCGTGGGGGTCGGCTTCGGATCCGGAGGTATGGAGGGCGGTCTGCCGCTCGCCATCGGCATCGGGCTTCAGAATGCGCCCGAAGGATTGGCCGTCGCAGTATCTCTGCTGGGCGAGGGATATCCGAAGCTGCGCGCCTGGGGCATCGCGGCGCTGACGGGCATGGTCGAGCCGATTGGCGGTTTGCTCGGGGCCGGCATCATCACACTGTCGGAACCGCTGCTTCCATGGGGTCTGGCCTTTGCCGCGGGCGCAATGCTCTACGTCATCAGCCACGAAATCATCCCCGAAACCCATCGCAGCGGCCATCAGAACAGGGCGACGCTCGGTCTCGCAGTCGGGCTCGTTCTAATGCTGTTCCTTGATGTCTGGTTGGGATGAGGCAATGTCACTAAACAAGGTATCTCCGATGATCGGCGTCTTCGCAGCACTTGCTGCGTTCGCGATCGATCAGATCACCAAAGCCATTGTCGTTGCGAATGCCGTCACATTAAGCGCCGGAATTCCCGTGTTTCCGGGATTCAACCTCGTCTTTTATCGTAATGACGGCGTGACTTTCGGGATGTTGGGCGGCGCGCCGTGGTGGAGCCTCATCGCTCTCGCTCTTGCCATCTGTGTTTGGCTGGGGGTTATGCTGTTTCGCGCCGACAATGCGGTGGAAACGCTTGCCTACGGTGCGATCATTGGCGGAGCCCTGGGCAATGTCATCGATCGTGTGCGGTATCGGGCCGTAACAGACTTTCTCGATTTCTATATTGGCACAACACATTGGCCTGCCTTCAACATGGCGGATGTATTTGTCGTCAGTGGCGTGGGGCTCTTGCTCGCTGCGCCATGGATCAGCGTGCGGCGTCCGATCAAATCGTGAAGCCGGAAATTCTGAACCGCATAGCACTGCTCCACCGTTTGCTTTCGCGGATGACGCTTGGTTTCGTCGCCGGGGCGCTGACCGTTCTGACTTTCCCGCCTTTCTCGCTTCTCCTGCTTGTTCCCGTTGCCTATTCCGCGTTGTTTGTCGGTCTTCGCGATCTCTCCTTCGGGCGCGCTTTCCTCGTCGGCTGGGCGTTTGGTCTTGGCCAGTTCGGTTTCGGGATTTCGTGGATTGCTGAGAGTTTCTACGTCGAGGGCGAGCGGTTCGGGGCGATGGCGATCCCGGCCGTCGCGGGATTGTCCGCAGGTCTCGCAATTTTCCCGGCCATTGCCGCAGCGCTCTTCGCCGAAATCGCGCGGCGCGGAGCCCTGGGCAATCTCCTGGCCTGCCTCCTGTTCGCGACCTTCTGGACCGTGGCCGAGTGGTTGCGTGGTCACGTTCTGACAGGTTTTCCGTGGATCCTCGCCAGCTACGCTCTGGTCGATTACGCCGCTTTGCGCCAGCCCGCCGCCTGGGTCGGAAGCTATGGGCTAAGCTTTCTCACCGTGTTCGTCGCGGCACTTCCCGTCGCGGCTGTCATGGCGTCCGGGCGGCAACGACTGACCATCTCGCTCATGGCGCTGGCCGGCATCGCGACGATGTGGGCCGTCGGCACACTTCGCCTCCAGTCGGATACAGAACAGCCACCCGGTGTGGAGCTGCGCATCGTCCAGGGCAACGTTCCCCAAGAGGAGAAATGGGCGCCCGAGAACCGCGAGGCAACCTTCGCGCGTTATCTTGAGCTTTCAACCCAGCCCGGCGATTTCGACGTTCTTCTCTGGCCGGAAACCGCCTTTCCGGGTTTCCTCGATGAGGATACGGAGGCACGGGCCCGCATTGCCGCAGCGCTACCAGACGGCAGGGTGCTGCTTACCGGTGTGCCGGACCGTGTACCGAGTGAGGATGGCACCCGATATTTCAACACGGTCCAGGCATTTGACGAGACCGGCGAGATCCTGACCGGATACGCGAAACACCATCTCGTGCCCTTCGGCGAATATGTGCCATTCCGCGGCTGGTTGCCCATCGAGCGGCTCACGGCGGGTCTGGGCGATTTTACGCCCGGACCGGGCCCGAGAACGCTTGCGCTTCCGGGTGTGCCGCTGGTCGCCGTGGCGATCTGCTATGAGATCATCTTCCCAGGGCATGTGGTCGACGACCTGTTCCGGCCGGACTGGATTTTCAACGCGACAAACGATGCCTGGTTTGGCACCAGCATCGGACCCGAGCAGCATCTGGCTTCCGCACGTATGCGCGCCGTAGAGGAAGGCCTTCCAGTCATCCGAGCCGCGAATACGGGCATCTCTGCGGTCATCGACGCGAGCGGAGAGATCGTTGCGCGGCTCGATACCGGCGAAACGGGCATCATCGACGCTAGCCTGCCCTCCGCGCGACCGCCGACACTCTACGCGAGCTTCGGGGACTGGATGCTGTTGGCGCTCATCTTGGCTTCGTGGAGCTGGGCAATGGCGCCAATGCGACAGCTCACTACCGCCGCATGAGATAGACCGTCATGCAAAGATGTGGATAGGTGTCCCGTCCTTCACCATTGCATAGATGTCCTCGATCTCCCGATCCGTGACCGCGATGCAGCCAGCTGTCCAGTCGCGGACATTTGTCGGGTCGATGCCGGGGCGTGGGCCACCATGGATGAAGATGTCGCCGCCGGGGGAAAGGCCCTGCGCTTCGGCAAAGGCGATGTCGGCCTCGTTCGGATAAGAGATGCCAATCGAAAGATGGTAGGTGCTGTTGGGGTTTCGCCTGTCGATTGTGTAAACTCCTTCCGGAGTCCGGCCATCCCCCTCGAATTGTTTGTGACCCTCAGGAGCGAAACCCAGCCCGACCGGATAGGTTTGCAAGACGCGATCGGCTCCGTCGAGAACAAGCAAGCGCTGTCCCTTGTAAAGCCGAACACGGGTGACTTCGGGTCCGTCATAGCTGCGGAACTTGCTGGCACACCCGGACAGAAACGCTACCAGCCCGCCCAACAGGACGGCGCGGCGGGGAAATCGGATGGTTTTCACTGCTCGATGCCTCTTTCGTGAGGTCTGTTATGGACATTACGTTACCTTGCAAATGTTGCGTGATCAATGTCCGTGGGCAAGCGCGGCCTTTGCCATCTGTGGGCCAACCTGCTCACCGCCGGACGGCGGCGCCTTGGCCTCTTGGCTGTTCAGCAGGCGCAGGGCATTGGCCACCACCAGCAATGACACTCCTACGTCGGCTGCAATCGCGCCCCACATCGATGCCAGTCCGAACGCGGTAGCGACAACGAAAACGCCCTTGGTCGCCAAGGAAATACCGATGTTCTGATGAATGATCGACATTGTCCGGCGCGAATGACCGATCAGCCAAGGCACCTTGCCGAGATCGTCGGTCATCAGGGCTATATCCGCCGTCTCGATTGCCGCGTCCGAACCAACGGCACCCATTGCGATGGCGTAATGCGCGCGCGCCATGGCCGGGGCGTCGTTGACCCCGTCGCCGATCATGGCCACCATGTCATGCGTTTCGACCAGTTCTTCGATGGCAGTAACCTTGTCTTCGGGCAGAAGCTCGGCACGGACCTCGTCGATGCCGACCTCGGCTGCAACAGCGCGCGCTGTCCGCTCGTTATCACCGGTCAGCATGACGATGGTCTTCACGCCTTGCGCGTGGAGCTGTGCCACGATGCCCTTGGCGTCGGGGCGGATACGGTCGCGCAATTCCAGGATGCCGGTCACGCCGGTGTCGTCGCCCACGGCAACAAGGGTGCTGCCAGCCCCTTCGATGCGGTCGCGCAAGTCCTTCGGAATAGCGTCGCCGAAACCCTTCTCCTCGGCAAACCGGTCCGACCCCAGCCAGATCGACCGGCCGTCAGTGCGTCCTTCAAGTCCCCTACCGGGAACGGTTCGGGTATCTTCCGCGGCGGACACCTTGATGCCGTCGGCTTCTGCCCGCGCGAGAATGGCGCGCGCCAAGGGATGCGAGGAACGTGCCTCCAGTCCAGCGGCGAGGGTCATCAGATCTTGCGCCGATGCTTTGCCCAGCGGATGCACCGCCGCCACCTCGGGCTCGCCCATGGTGATCGTGCCGGTCTTGTCCATGGCCAGTGCAGTGGTCTTGCCCGGTGCCTCAACATATGCACCGCCCTTGATCAGCACCCCGGCCCGCGCTGAGGCGGTGAGTGCAGCGACGATGGAGACCGGTGTCGAGATGACCAGAGCGCATGGGCAAGCGATCACCAGCAGCACGAGTGCATTGTAGAACCAATAATCCCAGGCCCCCCCGAAAATGAGCGGCGGCAGCAGGGCAATTGCAATGGCGAGAGCCATGACGATAGGCGTATAGATGCGGGCGAATTTCGCCACCCACTGCTCCACCGGCGCGCGGCGGGCATGGGCGTCGCCGACCATGCGGATAATCTTGGCCAACACGGTGTCCGAGGCGGCCTTCGTGGCGCGCACCGTCAGTGTGCCTTCGCCGTTGATCGTACCGGCATAGACTTCGTCGCCCCGTTCCTTTGGGACCAGCGCACTCTCTCCGGTGATCGGCGCCTGATCGACGGCCCCTGCCCCATCGACAACCTCACCATCCAATGGGATGCGGTCTCCGCCGCGCACGATGAAACGTGCGTTGATAGCAACCGCAGAAGCCGGAACGTCCGCTTCCGAGCCGTCATCATGAAGAACTCTTGCCGTCGGCGGCGCGAGGTCGAGCAGAGCTGAAACCGCATTCCTCGCACGCCCGACGCTCCAGCTTTCGAGGTAGAGCGAGAGCGAAAAGAAGAACGCGACTGTCGCCGCCTCGAAAAATTCGCCAAGCCCGATGGCACCGGCCACGGCGACCACCATGAGCAGGTTCATGTCGGGCGACAGCCGCCGAGCGGACGACCATGCCTTGGGTGCCACGAGCCAGACACCGAACAGGATCGCAACCGCGAATAGCCCTGCCTCGACCAGTGGCATCGGCGCTTCGCCGTGACCCGCGAAGAGGCCGAGCGCCCCGCCCATGCCGGTCTCGATGATGTGCCACAGAAATCCCGCGGCCCAGAAGCCTCCACTGAGCGCCGTAAACAGCCGCTGTCTTGCAAGATGGGCCGCCTGGTCGACCGACGCGTTCTCGGCATCCCAAGGCTTGGCGGTCATGCCGGTGCTTGCGACCAGTTCTGCAATTTCGCCGTCCGATAAACTCTTGGCGCTGTCGAGAATAGTCATCCGCCCATTGATCACGTCGAACGCGAGATGCTCGGCCCCGCCGATCTTCGGGCCGACCACCTTGTTCAGGATTGCTACCTCCTCGGCGCAATCGAGGCCGGACACCTGAAAACTGCGCCCACCAGCTGGCGCGGGTTTCGTCGGCGCGATGTCGCCGCACGATCCGGCGCTGCCGCAGCAGCTGCCGCTGCTTGTCTGGGTATCTTCGGCGTGATCGTGACGGTGGGTGTCGGACGGCATGAACGGACCTCTGGATTCGGGTGCTTCGCCATGGCATAGCCCCTACAGTAGCTAGAGCTTCAAGAGCAAAATACGGTGGTATTTCAGTCTGTTTTATTGCTAGAGGATGCGGTGACCGGCTCTATCACGCCTTTAAGCATGAACAGCCGCTGCAAAGAAAAACGGTCACGAAAGGAAGCTTGATGCGGGTTTTGATGCTGAAGCAAAAAATTATGGTCGCAGTGGCGTTGTCGCTTACGGCCGGGTGCGCAGTCCAGCCGACTGGGCCGGGCGACGCGGCAGACCAGCGGGGCAACGTTCCCGAAGCTGTGATTGCATTGGCTGCCCCGGATCAGGATGTTGCAACCGCGCGCTTGGTACCGGAAGACGGGTGCTACTGGTACGAACACAGCGGCCCCGTTGAAACGACCCTGCTGCCGCTGCGCACGGCGAACGGCAATCCGATCTGCGTCGCGCGGGAAGTGTGACGACGACCCGCAGGTCACATCATTTCGTTCAAAGCAAATTGCCTCATTCAACTTCTCGCAGTAACACTGTCCTCAGCCGAATAAAGATGTGCTGTCGATCCAATCTCGACGTTCGGATATAGTTCGTTTATGTGTGCCATAACCATCCGCACGCAACCCGAACTCGCACGACCGCCGATGCTTCTCGGATATGGTGTGCCGTGTATCCGAAGATAGGTGTCGCGATCTCCGACATAGAGATAGAGCGCCCGCGATCCCAAGGCGTTTTGAGGGCCGGGCTCCATCCCGTCGGCCCATCTTGCGTTTTCGGGATCCCGCTCGATCATGCTCTGCGTCGGTGTCCAATGTGGCCACCTGACCTTGCGCTTGATGCTATAAACACCCGGCTCGTAGAGGTTGCCCCGCGCGATCGCCACGCCGTAGCGCATCGCGGTCCCACCCTCCTCAATGTGGTAGAGATATCGCGCAACCGCATCGACATGGATGTCTCCTGTCACGAGACCTTCCTTAGCGACCACACGCTGAGGCAAGAAGCGCGGGTGTAGTCCCCAAGGGTTTGACGTGGCCGGATCGAAGCCGGGCGGGCTGACTTGCGCGTCCCATTCAGCCTTCTGTGCCTCGGTGGGCCAGCTATCGGCAAACACAGGGGTAGCAACAGTCGCAGAAAATAGCGCTGTTGTCGTTTGAATGAAGTGTCGTCTTGTCAGCATGTCGTACCCTTTCGGTTCCCACCGGCGATCAACGGCAAGAACGATATACATTCTCGTTGATTAGATAGAACTTCTAGTGGCTAGAGGTTCAAGGGCAAATCTTCGTGAACGCACGCACGATCCTTCCGATCCATCAATGGCTATATGCCTGACTAAGTCCGAAACACTCTGAGTGCGTAGCGCACAAACACTGTGCAAGGCGCACTGACCTGCTCCCCTGAAATGTCCCCGGTTTGAGGTTAGCCTGTTCTCCGAACGAGGAGACAGACGATGAAGAGAAGCCGTTTCAGCGAAGCGCAGATCATTGGCATCCTTAAGGAGCACCAGGCGGGCATTGGCGCGCCCGATCTCTGCCGCAAGCACGGGATCAGCGATACGACCTTCTACAACTGGCGACGGAAGTACGGCGGCATGGAGGTCGCCGATGCCAAGCGGCTGAAGGCGCTCGAGGCCGAGAACGCGAAGCTCAAGAAGATGCTGGCCGAGCAGATGATGGACGTGGCCACGCTGAAAGAGATGCTCGGAAAAAACTTCTGAGGCCCGGCTCACGGAGGAAAGCGGTGGACTGGGCCATGACAGAGAAGAGCTATTCGCAGCGGCGGGCCTGCGCACTGGTGGGAATCGACCCGCGGGCATACCGGCGCAGGCCGAAGCGGCCCGAAGACGCAGAGCTGCGCGCCAGGTTGAAGCAACTGGCGTCCGAGCGGCGGCGGTTCGGGTATCGCCGCCTGCACATGTTGCTGAAGCGCAAGGGCTGGGAGGTGAACTGAAAGAAGCTCTACCGTCTCTACCGCGAAGAAGGGTTAACCATCCGCAAACGGTCGTTTATTAGTAGTACTTCAAATTGCAAACGGCCCGATTTCATGCCCTTGATAGGCTACGCCCGAGTTTCCACTGAGGATCAGACCCCCCTGCCCCAGTCTGAGGCCCTCCAATCTGCGGGTTGCGCCGAAATCTTCGAAGAGCATGCCTCCGGCGGCAATCGCGCGCGACCGGTGCTGGCGCGCGTGCTCGAACGCGTCCAGAGCGGCGATACGCTAGTCGTTGTGCGGATCGACCGTCTTGCGCGGTCTCTGTCGCACTTGCTGGAGGTGATCGAACGTCTGGAGGCCAAGGGAGCTTTCTTCCGCTCCCTGCAGGACCCTATCGACACCGCTTCCCCGCAGGGCAAGTTCACATTGCAGGTTCTTGGCGCCGCGGCCGAGTTCGAGCGTGCCCTGATCCGTGAGCGCACCAAGGCCGGGCTTGCGTCGGCACGCTCAAAGGGCCGCGTCGGAGGCAACCCAGGACTTCGCGCCAAGGACCCCGCCGCGCTGCGCAAGGTGCGGCTGGCGCGACAGGACGGCTACATGGAGCGCCTCAACGAGACCGCGCAGGATTGGGTGCCCCATGTGCGCCGTTTGCGGCCGGATATGGCCTGGGAAGACCTGCTCCGGATTATCAATGGCCCCCTGCCCCATGATCGTCATTGGACACAAAGCCGCCTGCTCCGCGCTGTGAGGGCATGTGTGCGCGACGGGTTTCTGCCCGATGAAGTGCTTGGCCGCGCCGGACGGCGTGAAACCGATGACCGCCTGCCGGCCATCGTCGCGGCGATCAAAGGCGCGAACCCCGAAATCACGCTGCAGGCGATCTGCGACCGGCTGGAATCGATGCGCGAACGGACCCCTCGAGGTCGTGCCAACTGGCAGCCGTCTTCGGTCAAAATGCTGCTGGAGCGCGCTGAAAGGCTGGGGTTGCTAAAGTCCGCGCATCAACAACAATCTTGAGAATCTTCCACGCCATGTAACGATTGCAGCGTTGCAGCGCACTTTGCGGGCGTGTGAATGAGTTCACGACGCGCAACCGAAGTTTCACGCTCAATCCGTCGTGCAATTCTCGGCTCCTCAAGGCTGACACGCGGCGATCAGTGAGCCAGACACAAAGCCTCAGTCGCGCATGAACGTGAGGAGGCGTCGAGTTGAGCTACAGTGCGCTACCGGCGGTTTCCAATTGTCTCCATTAGCTGAAAGTCGACTTAGCGAGGACCGACACGATGATAGAGGTCCCTGCCCTAGTATTTGCGACGAGGGTTCCTGGATTTGGACCTTCGGAAGGCATCTGCCATCGAACATTCCAGGCGCATCTTCTAAACAGGATGGGTGTCGCGGGTCGGTGAGGTGTAGTTGAATTCGTCGCGGAAACGCTGTGCCTCGTCTCGGATACTGTTCCCACGACGCAGGCAACAAGGATGCCCCCTACCCGGCTGGCGATCTTGGATCCGACAGCCGACAGGGCGTTGACCATCTTTACTCATGCAGCGCGTTTGGTCTGATCGTTTGGGCTCGGCACCCAGGTATCAATGTAGTTTTGAGTATCGATCCAGTTCGGTCGGTTATTTGCCGTATGTCTGTCGGTTCGTTGGCTGTTCCGGCATGAGCCGCCGCTGTGGTGAAGCGAGGCGCTTGCGACAACTAGTCTGCGCCAGATTGGCTCGTGAACCGCAAGTTTGTGCGTGCTGTTAACAGCTGTTAACTCGGGAGGGTACGTGGCTTCCCTAGTAGCGCTTTGGTCCGACAGCACAATTTGTGGATAAAATCCTTGACTTAACAGGGTGAATCACGGCCACTAGAGTCAAGTTGCGCAAATAAGCGCGTTCGAGCAGAGAAATTGCAACTATGTTTCAGACGGCACCCATCGAAGCGGCGTCCCAATCCGAGCTTACAAGCCAGATGGCCGCGCGTCTACACACGGCGCTCACGACGCATCTTCAACAGGCCTACGCGCCCGATCAGCGGAAGAATCTGAGACTATTCAGCGCAACAGAGACTGCTGACCTACTTGGCGTGACCGGTCAATTCTTGCGCAAGTGCCATAGCGATGGGTCGTTGCCTGAGCCGGCAGTCATCAAGAATGGACGACGCTTTTATTCCGGGAACGAGATCCTGCAAGCGCGCCATTTTCTCGAGGCAAGCTCTCGAAAGCCGGGAAAATACCTTCCTGGGCGTCGCAAAGGTGACAAGCTGCAGGTCATTCAGCTGATGAACTTCAAAGGTGGATCTGCGAAGTCCACCTCTGCGATCCATCTGTGTCACTACCTTGCTTTGAGTGGCTACCGCGTGCTGGCGATTGACTTGGACCCACAAGGGAGCCTCACGGGCTTTTGCGGGATTCAAACTGAATTGGAGTTTGAAGGAGCGTCAATCTACGACGCGCTGCGTTATGACGATCCTGTGCCGATGTCAGAAGCTGTCGTGGAAACCTATTTCCCTGGCTTGCATTTGGCCCCTGCCCGCCTTGTGCTGAGCGAATTTGAGACTGAAACAGCGGTCAATGCGGGGCGAGGTGTCGCGTTCTTTGAGAAGCTCAGTCTAGCGATCCAGTCCGTTGAGAGTGACTACGATGTAGTTGTGATCGACAGCCCGCCTGCTCTGGGTTTTTTGACTCTGACCGGTCTTTATGCCGCGACCTCCGTTATCGTGCCGATGACGCCGAGCATGCTCGACCTTGCCTCTACACAGCAGTTTGTCGAGATGACATCTGCCTATCTTGGGGTGATCGAGGACACAGGCGTCAAGCTCGATCATGATTTTTTCTCTTTTCTCATCACTCGGGACGATCCGAGCGATATTCCGAGTCAGCAGATCGTGAGCCTGATGCGGGCCCTCTTCCAGGATCGTGTCGTAGGAGCGACCGGACTGCGCAGTACGGCCATTGGCGACGCGTCGATGCTCAAGATGTCGATCTACGAGGTTGCACGATCCGAGATGACGCGGTCGACCTACGATCGGGCGAAGAACAGCATGGATGCTGTAGGTGCGGAGATCGCAGGGATGCTTCAACAGGCATGGGGGCGGTAGTCATGGCAATGGGGAAGAATAAAACTGGTATCATGGCTGCGATCACAGCAGCAAGTGAGGCGTCAAAGGAGGGTGCGTCCGACAGAGCCCATCGGACCTTGCCCAAGGGGACAATTGGTTCTGTCCGCGCCGGCCTCGGGGGCATTCAGGAAATCGACACTAACTTGATCCTTGCCTGGGGTCCAAAGGATCGGCTGGATATCGAGTTAACAGCTGTTAACAGTGACGCGGCAAATGCATCTATTCAAGATCTTGCGGCCAGCATTGCTGAGTCTGGACAGCAAGTTCCAGTGCTATTGCGACCATCAAAGGATCGTGACGGCCATTTTGAAGTCATCTATGGCCAGCGACGCATACTTGCCTGTCGCCATTTAGGGATGCCGGTGCGGGCTCTGATCCGCACACTCGACGATACCGATGCTCTAATGGCGAAGGGGCTCGAGAATGCAGGGCGTGCGGAGCTGAGCTACTATGAACGTGTTCGGTTCGCACATGCGATCTTGGAGCAGGGATACTCCCGTGCGGAAGCATGCCAAGCTTTGGCGATCAGCAAGAACACTCTCTCGCAGCTTGAACGTATCAACCGGCTTGTGCCGGTAGCGGTCGGAGAGGCAATCGGCGCGGCCCCAGGGGCAGGGCGCCCCAAATGGACGACCCTCGCAACAGCGTTCGAGAAGGAGCAACTCTCGGAGGAGCGTGTATTGGATGTGCTTGGTCAATCTGGCGATCTTGATTCCGACGGGCGGCTGGAACTCGTCATCAAGGAAATTGGCAAGCGAGGAAAGCAAGAGCGATCAGTTGAACAGCGCTCGCCCGTTCCTGGTGTGCAGATCAAGAGTGGGAAATCGGGACTCTCAGTAACCGTTAAGCGGGTAGGGGAGAACACAAGATTCGCGAATTGGCTGGATCAGAATCTAGACCAGCTCATACAAGATTCCTTCGATCGCTTCCGATCAGAGAACAACGAAGGATAGCGGCGGTTAACAACTGTTAACCGCCAAGACGGAGGCACTGAGCAGAAAGGAGGACGGCACAAAAGAAAAACCCTCGAAACCGAAGTCCCGAGGGCTGCTGCGCACAAGGCGCGATTTGTTTTGACACTACAATCTTAGCAGCCCGCGAATCGCTAAACAACGAAAAACGTCTTCGGGCGAACAGGTTTTCTGTGCCTAGCTAAGAGATGACAGAATTCAATGAGGCTCCGCATGGAGCGACTGGGACAGACATGCCTCAGAAGGGTGGAGGTTTGTCTAATACCAACCAACCCTCGGGGTGGCGCAAAGCGACGGCCGGACTGGCGGTTGCTGAACAGCACGCAAAAGCTGGTGAAGGATCAACCGTGCCCAAGTCACAGGCCTTTGTCGCCGTGAAACGCGTTGGTGCGCATATAGGCCTCAAGGCTGGCGACATGCTGCTTCTCGACACGCTTGGGGCCTTCACACAAGCCCAGGATTGGGAAGAGGGACAGCGTCCGATTGTCTGGGCGTCCAACTCTTATCTGATGGAGCAAACAGGCTTCTCGCTCTCGGCGCTCAAGCGCCATGCCAGGCGTCTGGCCGAGATCGGCGTGATTGCCTTCAAGGATAGTCCAAATGGCAAGCGATGGGGCCACAGGGACGCTGACGGTCGTATCCTCGAGGCTTACGGCTTTGATTTGTCGCCGCTGTCGGCTCGCGCCGAAGAGTTTGAGCATCTCCATGCCGAACTACAGGCTGAACGTGAACTCTGCCAGCGCCTGAAGCGCCAGATCACAGTTGCGCGCCGAATGATCCGCGCGAGGATCGAAGCGGCCCTCAGCCGTGCTCTGAGAGGTCCTTGGACGCAGCTCACAGGTCTATTTGAGGATCTCTTGGGCCGCCTGCCACGCCGGAACACGGCCTCTGGGACGCTTGTGCGGCTTCTGGAATGGTTCAGGGAACTCCAGGAGCGCGTCGAGGCAGCCTATCTCAAGGCGGTTCGTGCGGATGAGGTTGTGGAAAACATGCCTGAAGCCACCGAACAAGCGCTTCAGAAGACTCAAGAAATGGACCCCAGGGAGGTCATTTCTGAACCTCATATACTAATTACAACCCAACTTAATCCTGTAACCTGTAATCGCTCAGAAACTGAGCAAGCGGCGGCCGTGGTGCCAAATGCGCCACCGGAAGAGAAGGTGGATAGGGAGCTCGAAGACTGGGTGGCTGAAACACGTAAAAAACGTGGTGCGGCGCTTGATTTGCCGACTGTGATGCAGGCTTGTCCTGAATTCGCGTCCTGGGCACGCAATATGGGCGGGTATTTGAAGGATTGGGGCGATCTACATCGGGTTGTCGGGCAGCTCAGGCCGATGATCGGCGTCTCAGAGCACGCTTGGAACCTCGCTCAGGACCGTCTCGGGCCCCAAATCGCAACAGCAGCGCTGGTTCTCACGTTTGACAAGCATTGCGCCGGCGAAGTGGCGTCTCCGGGGGGATATCTGCGGGGTATGGTCGAGAAAGCCGGGGCAGGGGAGTTGCATCTCGAGCGCAGTTTCTATGGTCGGTTGAGCGGACAGGCGGCGTAATGAGAAGGGAAGCAGGTGTGCCGCGTTTGAAGTTCCAGGTCGAGCATGCGGAGATTGCCGCTCTTAATCTCCGCACCCTCTGCGGTGTTTACAGTTGTCTTGCGGAGATTATGCCGTATAATCTCCGCAAGGAATGCGTAAAATATGACCTACATTCACGAAATCCCTGATTGGCCCCAGTTTACCTGGGATAAGGCTAAGCTGTCGTCACAACTTGCTGCGGTCCGTCACCGCCAAGGCAAGCTCTTGGGGCGCATGGAGGGTCTTGGCTTCGATCTTCGCAACGAGGCGATGCTCAGGACACTGACCAGTGATGTCGTGAAAAGCAGCGAGATCGAGGGGGAGTCGCTCGATAAGGATCAGGTGCGCTCGTCCATCGCGAAGCGGCTCGGTCTCGATATTGGCGGACTGATCCCGTCCGATCGCCATGTTGATGGTGTCGTCGAGATGATGCTGGACGCGACCCAAGCATATGACCAGCCACTGGATGCGGAGCGTCTTTTTGGCTGGCATGCAGCTCTCTTTCCGACTGGGAGAAGCGGAATGACCCGGATCAGAGTGGGAAATTGGCGTGATGGTCCCATGGAGGTTGTGTCAGGACCCTATGGCCGCGAACGCGTGCATTTTGAGGGGCCTGCGGCCAACCGGCTGGAAGCCGAGATGGCGCGGTTTTTAAAATGGTTTGACCAGCACCCGGAAACAGATCCCGTCATACATGCCGCCATCGCCCATCTGTGGATTGTCACCATCCACCCCTTCGATGATGGCAACGGCCGCATCGCGCGCGCGATCGCAGACATGGCCTTGGCGAGATCGGAAGGCAGCGCGCAGCGGTTCTACAGCATGTCAACGCAAATTCGGCAGGAGCGGAGCGATTATTATAACATGCTCGAGTCGACGCAGAAAGGGGGGCTTGATGTCACGGCGTGGCTCGTTTGGTTCTTGGCCTGCCTAGACCGCGCATTTGATGGTGCCGAGATCATCCTTGAGGCCGTGTTCAGGAAGGCGCGGTTCTGGGAGAAATATGGAACGGCCAACATGAACGACCGCCAGCGGGACATGCTGAACCGCCTGCTGGATGGGTTCGACGGAAAGCTTACGACGTCGAAATACGCGAAGATCGAGAAGTGTTCGCAGGATACGGCCTATCGCGACATTCTCGATCTCATCGACTTGGGCACCCTGGCGAAAGATGATGCTGGTGGACGTAGCACCAGTTATTCTCTGACGGCGACGTAGAGAGGCTTTTCACAGGTTCGGTACGCGACAAGTGCACCCAGTGAACATGTCAGCCAATCACGTCACATACGTGACAGCCTCTCTTCGTCATCCACCACTTCCAAAGAACCGGTATTGTCAGTCCAGGCCCACAAAACAATGTTGAAGTCCGATGGCGACGCGCCCTTCGCAAAACTCTTGATCAGGAGCCCCGCAAACCGATCTGCTACGAGGGCGCGTGCTAAATCCTGTGTCGGCACAGGTTGGCCATCGAGCATCTTCATGCGCCATGCTGGGTCGGCAAGCATCGCCTCGGTCGCGTTATACCGGTCAAGTCCGTCCTGATCGCGGGTATCGAAAATAGGCCCAAGGTCAGCCTTGTAGGACACCAGGATAGTGGGTTGCAGGCTGCCGACCTGGTTGGCTTCTCTAAGAGCGGTCGCGGGATCCAGCGAGGTGTAGAGGGCAGGGGTGCCCTTTGCGTTAAAGCGCCCTCCATAGAGTTCAGCGCCTCGTCCGGACAGAGGTTCACGCGCATAGACCGGGTTTAGGGCGCGGTAGAGCGGCCCTGAGTAGCGTCCATCTTTCAGCGGCATCAGGCAAAGACGCCCGCATCGACCGCATCGATGTATTCCAGAACTTGCTGAGCTTTGCCTTCCTGAACCAGCTGCATGGCTGTTCGGCCATCAAAGCCGGGCAGGGGCTCTGACCGGTACCATGCATAGGCCATCAGTTCCGAGCCGAAGCGGGGTTCGACTTTGTTCAGCACCTCTACCAATTCGCGCAGGCGGCGCTGCGTCTTGTCCGAACCGATGCGGGCTCGCCTCTGCAGCGCGTCCTTGCCCAAGCCAACGGTCAATGCGATCTCTTCTGCTGATGTGCGTAGTACCGCGGCGATCTTGCGCGGTTCGAATTGCCCGGCTTCAGCAAAGTTCGTGATGTGCATGATCTATGCTCCTACAGTGATACTGACGGTATATAGCGGCAACATCGCTGAATTTCAAGCTGCCAGGAGGTGAGGTAATGTGACTTCTTTTCCCATGCTAATCCGTAACGCTGCATTGCTCTGAACGAGGCAAATCCTGATTTTTGGGCTTGAGAAGTCGCCGTTGGAGCGCTTTTGCCGATCGAGAACGTCAGATAAGTTATTGATAATACGTCAAAGACTGCGGCAGTCGGGCCGGGCTTGCCGATGTGGCTTGCCGATCTTGGACCGGAACCGGCACTTACTGCATGCAGTCATTGGGATCCGCGGTGGTGTCGGACCCTCGGCAGTTACCAGTTATCCCGGACCAGTTGGCTGGTGAAAAGGGAAAGTGTTCTTCGGGTTTTGTGACTGACGGATGAGGGCCTTTGGGGTCCCTCAGATGGGTCCGGGCCGGGTTCCGGTCTGCCGTTCCTGACGAAGGGCATTCCCATGCAAATAGGTGTCTTGCGCGTGTTACGCACGACCGCTGCCTCGTGGTGGCGGCATGGAGAGCTGCGCCGAACTGGCCAGACGGTGCTGGCACAGCGGCTCGAACGCCAGACCGTCCTGCGTGATCTCGGCCATCTCAGACAGGCGGCGTCATTGCCAAACGCGCATGTGATCTGCGGAGAGGGCGGCACATTCCTCCATCTCGGTTGGACCACCGTGTCGAGTTTCGCGCCGATCGAGCGCTTTCCCTTGGCCGCTCTTGCGGTCGCACGAGGGACACCCTTCATCGATATTCGACCCGTCACCGATGTCATCGCCTTCGCGAACCTGCCGCGGGTGACGCGGAACGGATCGGTCAACCCTGAACATTCGGGTGCCGACAGGTGCGTCTCGCTGACCACCTACATCGACATGGTCGAAAAGCTCGGTGCCAAGATCGCCAACGATCCGCGGTCCCGTCAGTCAATCTGATCACCAATTCCTCTCACCAATACTCGAAAGGAGGCCAGCCATGGCCCGATCCCGCATGCCCAAGTTCGATGCTTCCGAGGTCATCACAAACGAAATCATCCGCATCATCGAGCGCGGCGTTTTGCCGTGGCGCAAACCCTGGACGGCAGGTGGCAGCTCGCGTCCTCTGCGCGTTGGAGGAGAGCCGTACCAGGGCGTTAACAACTTCCTGCTCACCATGCGAACGGTAATGGCGGGCCATAGCTCGCCCTTCTGGATGACGCTTCCGCAGGCCAATGCTTTGAATGCAAAGGTGCGTAAAGGCGAGAAGTCCTCCGTCGTCGTCTATTACGGTCAAAGCCGGAAAGACGCAGGCGGCCAGGAAGACCAAGAGGAGAGCGATGACCGCTCCGAGGCATCCTGCATCTTCCGCTTCCAGAAATCCTACCGCGTGTTCAATGCCTGCCAGATCGAGGGTCTGCCCGACAGCTTCTTCCCGGATCCGGAGCTGACACCCGAACATCCGCCGTCCGAGCCCATCCCGCATATGCAGGCGTTTTTCGACGCCATCGACATCACGACCGTCTTCACGGGGACGGAAGCCTACTATCTGCCACCTGTAGACAAGGTGTTCATGCCATCCATTTCCAGGTTCGAGAACCCGCGGAATTTCTACGGGGTCTGGGCCCATGAGCTGGCCCATGCCACCAAGGCACGGCACCGGCTGAACCGCGATTACGGCCTCTCGCGCTTCGGCAACACGGCCTATGCCCGCGAAGAGATCGTCGCCGAGCTGACCTCGGTGTTCCTTGGCCAGACGCTCGGCTTTACGGCCCATACGCTCGAGATGAACGCGGCGTATCTCTACAATTGGCTGCGCGTTCTGCGCTCGGACAAGGGCGCCATCTTCAAGCACGCCGCTGATGCGCAGCGCGCCTGCGACTACCTGATCGCACGGTCGGAGGCGGGCAGGGCAGGGGAGGTCGACCAGGCCGCTTGAGGGGATGTGTGTCGGCAAAGGGAAAGCAGGCTTTGAGAAGGGTGTTTCAAACTTCTCAAAGGACAGACCCATGACCAACGCAGCACAGCCTCTGACAGACCGCCCAGACCCCGCCGTAATCGCCGCTCAGAATGACGCTTTCCGCAAGCTCGCCTGCCTCGGGGTGCCGCCTGAGCAGCCCATCCAGGGCCGCATGCATGTCACCCGCTCGATTATGGAGGCTGGTGACGGCTTCATGGCCGAGGCGGTGAAGGCCACGGGCATGTTCGAGACCTTCGAGCCCGAGAACGATCCCGAAGGATGGCATGATTTCGGGGCGGTCGAGATCCGCGGCGAGACCGTGTTCTGGAAAATCGATCTGTATGAAGCGGATTCCGATTTCCGCTTCGGGGCCGAGACCCCTGACAATCCTGCCACCACAATGCGCGTGCTGACCATCATGCTGGCGCGCGACTGGTAGAAGGGCAGGGGGCTCCTCCCCCTGACACCCCAAGAAATGAAGGCCCGCTGACCCATCAAAGGGAGAGTGGGCCTTTTGTCGTTGTGATCCCCGAAGCCGGGGATTGGTCACGTGCTCGTGCGCGGACCGCATCTAACCCACCAAGAAGGATATCCCATGACCGCAAGTTTCAAACACGTCTCTGTCGACATCGGCGATCTGACTGCACACCCCGCCAACGTCCGCAGCAACTCCCCGGAAACCTACGACCCCGAGAACATCGCGCATCTGAAGGCCAGCATCGCTGTGCTGGGTCTGCTCCAGCCGCTCCTGGTCCAGAAGATCGACGGCAAATACGCCGTGCTGGCGGGCGGGCGTCGTCACGCCGCGCTAAAGGAGCTGATCTCGAACAAGTCCGCGAAGGGCTTCACCGCCAAGACCAAGATCGACTGCCGCATCGTACCCGAGGATTGCGATGTGACCACAGCGTTGTCGCTCGCTGAGAACATCACGCAAGCGCCGATGAACGCGATTGACGAGTTCGAGGCTTTCGCGCGGATGATGGAAGTCGACGGCCAGACGCCCGAGACCATCGCAAAGACCTTCGGCACGACGGTTGCCGCCGTGAAAGGCCGGTTGCGCTACGGCCTGATCCACCCCGATGTCCGCGCGGCGGCCCGGGCCAAGACGATCACGCTCGATACGATGAAGGCCTTTGCCGAGCATCCCAGCCAGGAGGTGCAGAAAGAGGTCTATGAGGCACTCACCCAGGAAGACAGCTACCTCCAGGCCTACACCGTCCGTCAGGCTCTCAAATCCCGCGGGGTGCAGGTCAGCGACGATATCGGGGCTTTCGTGCGCGAGGACTATGAGGCCCGCGGCGGGGCCATCGCGGCTGATCTTCTGGAAGAGCATTCCGTGCTCGAGGATGCCGCGCTGGTCGAGACCATCCTGCTCGAGAAGCTCGGGGCCGCTGCCGAGGAGACACGCGTGAAACTGGGATTTGCCTGGGCTGATGCGATGGTCCGCTATGATTACGCGACCATGGCTGAGTACGGCCGGGTATATCCCGGCCCGATCGAACCGGATGAGGCATCCCAGAAGCGCATCGACGAGATCACCGCCGAGCTCGAGCAACTCCATCTCGAGATGGAGGATGAGGGGCTCGAAGACGGCGCTTACAATGCGCTCTACGACCGGGTGGACGCTCTGGAAGAGGAAGCCCGCGATCTGCAGGAGGACTACAGCGCCGAGGATCTCGCCCGTGCAGGCGTGATTGCGTCTTGGTCGAACGGGCAGTTCACGCTCCATGTGGGCCTCGTCCGCCCGGAGGACACCGTGAAAGTGGAAGGCGCGCGCGGCTCGTCGGCAAGCCCGACCGCGGAGGAGGCCCCGGACGCCGGCGAAATCACCTACCCAGCCTCACTGGCTGAGGACCTCAAGACCGAGCGAGCCATGGCGCTTGGGGCCGCGATGGCGCTGCATCCGGAGGCCACGCTCGATCTGACGCTCTTCAAGCTGGTCAGCGACGTCCTGGGCACCGGGATGAGCGTGACGCAGGCAATCAAGATCGATGCCCGCAAGGAATACCGCAGCCATGCCAAGATGGACGAGATCGACGAGACCTCGCTCGAGCAGGTGGCGGCGGCGCATGATGCCCTTGACCTCTCGTGGCTCGATGACGCCCGCGCGCCCGCCGATCAGTTCGCGGCGTTTCGCGCGCTCGAGGCGGGCGAGAAGGCCAAGCTCGTCGCCTATGCGACCGCCAGCACCACGCAGTCCTGTTTCGCGCGGGACCGGCAGCGTGACAGCCTGATGCATGACTTCGAGATCGAGATCATGCCCGACATCCGCGCCCATTGGACGCCGAACGCGGCGCTCTTCAACCGCTTCAAAAAGGCATGGCTCCTCAAAATCCTCGGTGAGGAACTGGGTCTGGCCCAAGAGGCAGTGACGCTTGCCTCGTCGAGCAAGAAGGAGATCGTCGCCTTCTGCGACAAGCTCTTCGCCGAGCCTTTCGCCACGCTCACGGATGCACAACGCGCTGCCGTGGCGGCCTGGTGCCCGCCGATGATGCAGACCGCCGGTGTCGCCTGTGATGAGGCGGAGCCCGCTGCAGAAACCCCGGAGCCTGACAGCGAGGTCGCTAAAGCAGCCTGAGTCCTCACGCGATCCGCGCGAGCCATGCCGCCCGCGCGGGTCGACCCCCCCCACACCCAACGGAAAGACATCCCCATGGCTATTCTCAAGTTCTCTGCCTCCGCAGTTGCGGCGCAGATCGCTCATGCGCGCGCCTGCAAAACCTTCCTGCCCAACTGGAAAGGCCCGGTAGACAGGCCCGCCCTGATCCTGATCGTCGGCAATGGCGTGCATCTGCGCTCGAACGGCATCGACGGCACAACCACCCGCATCGTCGCGACCGAACAGGCCGATCCGTCCTTAGCCTTCGCCCAAGGCATGAACCCGTTCCGCGACACCGACTGGATGGCGCAGCGCCGCATGGCGTTTCGCGATCTGACCGGCCAGTTCTACACCGACATTCTCGACGATGTGCAGGTGTTCATCGACCGGGGGCAGGGGGCCATCCGGCTCGCCACCGATGGCCACAGCATCCGCGTCTTCGTGCGCCGGGCCTCGGACTATCTCATCGGCGGAACCTACGAAGTGCCCTCGGGTCTTGGCGGCACGTTCCGGGTCATCCTCAAGGATGCCTGCGACACCTTCGCGATCGTGCAGAACTGCGGCAATTGCGAGGATTTCGACGCCATGCAACCCTATCGCGTGCCGCTCGATGCGCTGATGGAAATCGATGACCGGAGGGCGGCGTAATGGGATGGCTTTTCTACACCGACGGCCGCGTTAAAACCTACGTGGATGAGAAAGCGGAAATTGCCCGGCTCTGCACCTTTGAGGGCGACACGCGCAAAACTGAACTGGTCAAGGCCTGCAAGGTTGGCTCCACCTGGTATGCAGCGGCTAGGGTTACCAATCGCGACGGCACCCCCGTCGAGGACGCGACCTATGTCACCGATCCTGACGGCTCGATCACTTTCGCCGCCGTCTTCCTCACCGCCTACGACGATGGGTGTTGGGGTTACAAGGATATGGAGGAAAGCGCTGGCCCGAACGCGTCGCGCGCGCCCCTTGCGCTGATCGAACTTCTCTCCGACCTGAAAGACCCGGACAGCTACGCCCGGGACTGGCGCCAGCGCTGCCGGGAATGGGCTTTGATCCCGAACTACGATGAAGGCGACAAGATCAAGCTCGCAAAACCGGTGACGCTCACCGATGGCAGCACCTGCCAGATCGTCACCGCGACGCACTACAGACGCGGGCGGCAAAAACGCCGCTGCTACCGCATCGAGGAAACCGGCGGGCTCGTACGCCTGTCGAAAGCGACGCTTTCCGGCTCGGAGCTGCTCAGCTCCGCAAAGGGCGAGGCCAGTCCTGTACTGGCGGAGTTCCTGGCGGGGCAGGGTGGCTGAGTTTCCCGCTGAGACAACACCACGGGACCACGCGCACACATACTGCCGACTTGAAATCGTATCTCAAATGAGATACATCACCCCAATCAATTGGAGGACCATCCATGCCTGCCCAAACATCCATGCTTCATGTCCGTGTTGACGATCAGCTGAAAGCACAGGCTTCGGACGCACTTGCGGGCGTCGGTCTGACGCTCTCCGACGCGGTGCGTATTCTTCTGACCCGCGTGGCCGCAGAAGGCGGATTGCCTGCCGGATTGACCGCTGATCCGGGTGCCTATGACGCCTGGTTCAGGGCGAAGGTACAGGAAGCGCTGGACGATCCAAGGCCCACAACGCCCCATGCCAAGGCGATGCAAGACGCCCAGGCATTGATTGACGGGAAGCGCCTTGCCAAATCTTGAATGGAAAGCCACGGCCATAGCCGACTTGCTGGCAATCATTGACTACATTTCTGACGACAACCCGGATGCCGCTCAAGTTCTCAAAGATGAGATTGAACACAAGACGTCCCTCCTTCCAGAACACCCTCAGATGTACCGCGCGGGCCGTGTGGACGGGACTAGGGAGATGGTTGTTCGGCCAAACTACATCGTGGTTTATGCTGAAAGCCCTGAGATGGTGACCATTTTGCGCGTTCTTCATGCTGCGCAGCAGTGGCCATGATCGGGGTGCAGGCCCCCCGCTAAGAAATTGCCCGCTCTACGCCTTCAAAGTGTAGAGCGGGCTTTTTGTCCTTTGGAACTCAGACCCTGATCCAAAGGAAAATCCGCATGACCAAGCCCAAACCGGCAAACCCGGCTCGCTCAATCTCCGCCGGTGACCTCGTCTCCGCCCTCGCACAGATTGGCGCCGAGGTCGACCGCCAGCCCCTGCGCAGCTCAGCGCTCGCGCGCATCATGCGAGAGACGCTTCATGGTAGCGATGCCGGGGGCGCCTGGGACTGGCGCATGGCATATGACCTGATGCAGGCCGCGGCCATCCAGGTGCTGCTGCGTGGGGACAACGCAGCGGGTGATATCGCTACCGCAAAGCTCCTAGCCTCTCGGCTGCTGACGGAAACCCGTCGCTCCGAGCAGCAGATCCGGCTGCAGCAGTTTTCCACGCCGTTGCCATTTGCCGCCTTGGCCGTGCGGGCGGCTGCGGTCCGCAAAGGCGAGGCCGTGCTCGAACCATCCGCGGGCACCGGAGCCCTGGCCGCTTTCGCCGCCCGGGCCGGTGCCACGCTTTTGCTCAACGAGATCGACCCCTTTCGCCAGCGCCTTTTGCGCGCGGTGTTCGACGGCGAGGTGACGGGCCATGACGGTGAGCATATCGACGATCTGCTGCAGACACCGGTTTTACCCGAAGTCGTGGTGATGAATCCGCCCTTTGCCTCCTCTGTCGATCGCTCCCGGGACAAGTACATCGCTGCCAAACATCTCATCGCGGCTGCCAAGCGCCTGGCACCCGGCGGGCGGCTGGTGGCGATCATGTCGCCGGGATTCACGCCCGAACGCGATGCCGCGCATTGGTCCCGCGCCTGCGGTCACCTGACACCGCGATTGGCCATCACGATGCCGGGTCGGGTCTATCGCAAGCTCGGGACCTCTGTCGAAACCCAGCTCATGGTCTTCGACAAGGTGCAGGAGGATGGCGAGATGATCCGCGCCACGGTTCATGATCTGGAGGAAGCCTTGCCTTTTGTCGACGCCGTGGCAGCGACCCGGCCCGAAGCGCGCCCCGCCCAACGGGCGGCGACAAACCCTCATGCGCGATCGGTCGGTCCAGTACCTGTCACGCGCAAGCGCTCAGTTGCCACAGTCGCCGCCTCCAAACCACGCGCCAATGCTGCCATCCCGCTCAGCTTCACAAGCTTCGATGTCCCGCGCGACAACACGCCCGTCTCGGACATCTATGCGCGCTACCGTCCGCAGCGGATCGAGATCGCGGGCGCGCAGGAACATCCCACGCCGCTGGTCGAAAGCATCGCCATGGCCTCGGTCGCGCCGCCGGTGCCCACAAACACGGTCAATGCGGAATTGCGCCTGCCCGCCAGGCTGATCGAGGAGGGACATCTCTCCGAGGCGCAGCTTGAGACGATCATCATGGCGCATGATGCCCATGGGCGTGATCTGCCCGGTCGGTTTACCATCGATGACGACCAGACCAAGCTGACGCGCGCCGATGATGACCCGGATGCTCGTGCCTATCGCCTTGGCTATTTCCTCGGCGACGGCACCGGTTGCGGCAAAGGGCGGGAGTGCGCAGGTCTCATCCTTGTGAACTGGCTGGCCGGGCGCAGGAAGGCGATCTGGGTCTCCAAATCCGCCACGCTTATCGAGGACGCGATCCGCGACTGGACCGATCTTGGCGGCTCGCCAGCCGACATCCAGCCGCTCTCCAAATGGAAACCGGATCAGCCCGTCCCTATGGGTGACGGTATCCTCTTCGTCACCTACGCCACGCTGCGGTCCGCGGGCAAATGCGGCACCACGCGACTTAGCCAGATCCTCGACTGGATGGGTGAAGACTTTGAAGGCGTGCTGGCCTTTGATGAAGCCCATGCCATGCAGAATGCGGCGGGGTCCGAGCAGGGCAGGGGGGTCAAACCCTCGCAGCAGGGCCTTGCGGGCCTGCGGTTGCAACTGGCAGCGCCACGTGCACGCGTTTTCTACATCTCGGCCACGGGTGCCACGAGCGTCCACAACCTTGCCTATGCGGCGCGTCTCGGTCTCTGGGGGCAAGGCCCCGAATACCCCTTCCCAAGTCGGGAGAGTTTCGTCTCGGCGATGGAAGCCGGCGGTGTCGCCGCCATGGAGGTGGTCGCGCGCGATCTCAAGACGCTCGGCCTCTACACGGCACGCGCCCTCAGCTTCGATGGTGTGGAGTATGACGTGCTCGAACACGCGCTCACCCCGGCCCAGATCGAGATCTACGACGCATATGCGGGCGCGTTTCGGACGATCCACCACAATCTCGAGGCGGCACTGACGGCGACTGGCGTCAACGACGCCTCGGGCGAGACCAATGCCTCGGCCGCACGGGCGTCGGCCAAGTCCCGTTTCGAAAGCACGAAACAGCGCTTCTTCAACCATCTCCTGATGGGCATGAAGGCGCCGACCATCATCGGCGCCATCGAGGACGATCTGGCGGCGGGCAAGGCTTGCGTCATCCAGGTCGTCTCGACAGGCGAGAGCCTGCTGAAACGTCGGCTTGAGACGATGGACGCGGGAGACGAGCTCGTCGAGGGTGCCTTGACGCCGCGCGACTATGTTCTGGGCTATCTCGAACAGGCCTTCCCGATCCATGCGCAAAAGCTCGTTGAGATCGACGGCAATGTGGTGGCGGAACCCTTGCGCGATGAGACCGGTGCGCTGGTTGTCTCGCGTGAGGCCCTTGCTTTGCGCGACGCGGCCATGATGGAGTTGATGACGCTGGCGCCGATCCCCTCGGCGCTGGACCAGATCCTCTGGACTTTTGGCGACGAGGCTGTCGCCGAGGTCACTGGGCGATCTATCCGGCCCCTCAAGGCCGAGGACTGTCATCTCTTCATCGAGAAGCGTAGCGCAAGCAGCAATTCCCCCGAGACCCAAGCCTTCATGGACGGCGAGAAGGATATCCTGATCTTTTCTGACGCGGGCGGCACGGGCAGATCCTATCACGCGGCGCAGACGGCGAAGAACCAGAAACGGCGGCGGCACTACCTGCTGGAGCCCGGCTGGCGCGCCGATGCGGCCATCCAGGGGCTTGGTCGCACGCATCGCTCGGCTCAGGTCAGCGCGCCGTTCTTCCGGGTCTGCACCTCGGATGTGCATGGCGAGAAGCGCTTCACCTCGACGATCGCCAAACGCCTCGACCAGCTGGGGGCGCTCACCAAGGGCCAGCGCGAGACCGGCTCGCAGGGCATGTTCCGCGAGGAGGATAATTTGGAAAGCCCGATCGCGCGGTCAGCTTTGCGTGGATATTTCGCCGATATTGCCGCCGGGCGCGCCGAGGCGATGAGCTATGAGAGCTTCACCGACTGGACGGCCCTGCGGCTGATCGACAAGGACGGCGTGCTGCTCGAGGAGCTTCCCCCGATCCAGCGGTTTCTCAACCGGGTGCTTGCCCTTCCCATCCACATGCAGAACGCGCTCTTTGCGGAGTTCATGCGCCGGATCGCTGATCAGACCGAACGGGCGCGCGCGGCGGGCACGCTCGATCTCGGCGTGGAAACCCTGCGTGGCGAAAGAATCAAACAGGTCTCTACGGAGGATCTCTGGACCTGCCCAAAATCCGGCGCCGTGACGCGGATCATCGGGCTCGAGGTGACGGATCCGGTTCACGTGCTTGGGGCCGAAGAGGCCCTCTCGCGCAATTCCGACAAGCTGCCGATGGTCAATCGCGCCTCTGGACGCGCGGCGCTCATTTCGGCGCGGCCGATGCAGATGTATGACGAGGACGTCGTCACGCTGATGCGCAAGGCGGTGCGGCCAAACGGGTCGAGCTATCTCGAGGAGACGCGATTTGAGGCGTCTGCCTGGGAAGAGATCGGCAGGTCTGAGTTCGCGCGGCTTTGGGATGCCGAGGCGGCCTCCTTGCCCAAGACCACCACGACCAAGCTCTATCTGCTGACCGGTCTCTTGCTGCCGATCTGGAAGGACATCCCGACCACGAATGAGCGCATTTACCGGGTTACGCCGGCCGGGGCGGCGGCGATGATCGGGCGCACGTTGAGCGAGGAAGGGGCGGCTGCGCTGCGCGCCCGCTTCCTCGTCTCCGACCCGCACACGCCGCAGGAGATGCTGACTGCCGCCCTCGGCACCACCGCGCCGGTCGATCTGGGCCGGGGCCTGAGCCTGACCCGTCGCCGGGTCGCAGGCGAGATGCGCCTCGAGCTTAGCGGCGCCGACAGGGGCATGATCGACGGCCTCAAGGCCCTCGGCTGCTTCACGGAGATCATCGCCTTCCAGTTGCGGGTGTTCCTGCCGCATGGGGACGGGATCGACACGGGGACCATTCTGGCCCGGATCGTTGGGCAGGGCACCACCAAGACGGCAGAACAAGCCGCTTGAAAAGCCAAAGCGGGCTTTGGGTCGGGCGTCGCGGATCGGAGTTTGGCAGGTCCGTGCTTTCCGGGCACGCGCCGACCAATGCCACGCCCGGCCCCCCAACATCAGACAAAAGGACAGACCCATGACCAACCCCCAGATCGACTATGCCGCGCTGGCGGCTCAGTGGCGCGCCGAGCGCGAAACCACCCTGAAAGCAACCCGAGCGGAACTGATCGCGCAATTGCGCGCGCTTGGCATCAACGAGGTCACCGCCGAATACGAAGGCTATGGCGACTCTGGCAATGTCGAGGACGTGAATGTGCAGCCTGCGGAGGTCAAACTGCCGGAAGCGCTTGTCACCGCCGTGGGCGATTTCGCTTGGTCACTCGCCTATCACCATCATCCGGGGTTCGAGAACAACGAAAGCGGTTACGGCACGCTGACCTGGGACATTGCAGCAGACAGCATCACCCTCGATCACGCCGACCGCTATATTGAATGCTCGCACAGCTATGACGAGGGGCTTTGAGATGGCCCATCCGCTTCACCATGCCGAAAGCTCGGCCCGCAAATTCGGCGGTGCGCCGTCTGACTATCAGGCGATCCACGATTGGTTCGATGCCTCGAAAGAGCACCTCACGCTTTTCACGCACCGGGCCTTGCGTCACCATGCCCAAGGCCTGTTCGAGGCCGAACGCGTATTCGGCCTGACCCTGACCAATAGCGCTGGTCGGGACATTCCCGTGCGCTGGATCGGCGAACAGCATATCCGCGAAGACTGCCAGGGCCGCATCCCGAGTATGGCGGACTGGCTGCGACGGATACAGCCTGAGCCATGGATGGCCAATGGTCATATCGAGCAGCATGTCAGCGGGTCGCCCTGCGGCGACCCTAGGTCTGCCTGGGCCTCCGAGGTCACGACCGGAAAGACGGTTCTTGGCCTGAAGGATTGGATGGCGGCGCGCGCGACGCAAGTCACGCAGAGCGCCTGACAGCTCTCTGCGGTTTGCCAAACGAATGCTGCGCGGAAGCCCGGTTGGACGGCCGGGCTTCTTGCGTGGTTTCCCCAACCATTTTTCTTGAGGAGGTTCGCATGACACTCGAAGACATTAAGGCCGCCGTTGATGCCGGTCAGACCGTGCACTGGGCCAATACCGGCTACGCTGTCCACAAGGACCGTCTCGGTCAGTACCTGATCACCTATGTGCCGAACGGAAGCTGCATCGGCCTGACTGACTGGAGCGGGCACCGGTTGAACGGCAAAGAGGCGGAGTTCTTCATCGCGTGATCGGAGGACGCCGCAGAAAATTCAGGCAGCCAATCAAGACCAGACGGGCAGGGGAGGGGCGCAGCACCCGGAGGCGCGAGGGCATTCCCACTCGGACGGCAGCTCTGACCCGTGGGCGGGGCTGAAAGGAAAGCAAGCTTTCTGGTTTGTGATCCCAGGAGGGGTCGAGAAAGCAATCCCGGATGCGCTGGCAAGAACGTCAGGCACCGGCCAACCGAAAAGGAACCATCCCATGTTCGCAGGAACCCTCACCCGCAATGTCGAGACCGCAGCCGCTCAGTACACCGGCATGATCCACGGGACGCGCTTTGACATCGCCATCCAGCTCGAGGCACGGGCCAAGATGTCCGAACGCAGCCCGGATTATGACGTAACGGCGATTAACAAGTCGGGCCGCAAGGTGCGCATCGGCACGGCCTGGAACGAAACAGGCAATACCAGCGGCAACCCCTACATCTCGATTCAGATCGATGTCGGCCTTGGCCCGTTCCGGGTCAACGCGGTGCAGACGAAAGAGGCGCGCACGGCCCAGAGCGGCGAATTCGAGATCATCCCGCTGGTCTCCAACGGCCTTATGAAATCCGGCTCGATCTCGGGCGAGCTCACCGCCATGGACGCCGACAACGCCTTCACCGGCTACATCGCCAACATGATGTTCGATCTGGAGTTCATGCTGATCGAGAACAGCTATAAGACCGAGGAGACCCACCCCGACTACCGCATCGAAGTCAGCTCGCCCCGTGGCACACCGATCCGCGTCGGCTCGGCCTGGATGGCGAAAAGCAGCCGCACGGGCAATGACTACCTGTCGCTGCTGATCAACACGCCCGATGGTGACCTGCGCGTCAACGCCGTGCAGAACGAAGAGCAGCGCGGCGGGCAGACCTTCTCGATCATCCCGTTCATCGACAGCGGTGAGCAGCTACAGGACGCAGGCGCGGGGCTGTCGCTGGTCGCGTGATCAGCGTCTGAGACGGAACAAGCTGAATTGGCAGGGGAACCGTGGTAACGCGGTTCCCCTTCATTTGTCTAGTTGTGCTCAAAGGCTGCACCGACGAACCAAGCAGTGCTCCAGGAAGCTGTGGGTGCTCGAAATGAGGTTCCAGATGATTGCCTGCCGCCGATTTCCGGCAGTCTCGTAGACTTCGCCAAGGTCGTCAGTTTGAGCGAGGCCGATGCCATCAGAACCAGAACAAACAGTGAAGACATTCTAGATTCTTTCATGATATCCAAGGAAGTGTTAGAGCTTCGAAAAAAACGAGGAGCGGTCTTTTGGGCGAGCAGTACACATCAATCGATTTGTTTTCGGGCGCCGGTGGGCTGTCTGAGGGACTTCGGGTTTCTGGCTTTAAGTCATTGTATGCCAATGAAATCGTTGCGCGCCACGCTGAAACTTATGCCTTGAATCATCCGGAAGCCATCGTTGAGTCGCGAGACATCCGACTAGTTGACGCTTCCGATGTTCGTCGTCGCTTGGGCCTCGAGAAGGGTGAATTGGATCTTGTAGCAGGTGGTCCGCCTTGTCAGGGTTTCTCTATCAATGCGCCGAAGCGTTCAGCGGACGATGATCGGAACAGCCTCTTTCTAGAGTTTTTGCGCTTTGTTGATGAGTTTGAGCCGAAAGCGGTTTTGATCGAGAATGTCCCTGGGCTTGTTTCCTTCGAGGGAGGAGGCACCTTGCAGGCAATCCTTTTGGCTTTGGGTCAACATGGATACAGCGCCGATGTAAAGATCCTCTATGCGCCTCATTTTGGTGTGCCGCAAACGCGTTGGCGGACGGTCATCATCGGGATTCGAGGTGATCAAGCCGATCCCTTGCGAGCCTTCCCAGAACCTGTTCGTAACGCACCTCTCCGGGTAAACTTCACCTCTAATTTCGAGGGTAAGAACATCGTCGCTCTTCCTACGAACTTGGAGCTCCCTTCTTTTGTTAGCGTTCGTGATGCGATTGATGACCTGCCTGCGCTCGCAAATGGAGAAACCGGCAAAGAGCGCAAGAACTATCGCAGCGGACCTCAAAACGATTTTCAGGTGGCGATGCGTAATGGCAGCGACGGTGTACTTAATCATGAGGCGCCCCGGCTGGGCGAGATAAATATCAAGCGAATGTCCTTCATCCCTCCGGGCGGCAATTGGACGGACATCCCGGAAGATCTATTGCCGAGAGGCATGCGTCGCGCGCGTCGTTCTGATCACACCAAGCGTTACGGTCGAGTTGCACCAGATGGCCTTGCATCTACAATTCTGACGAAGTGCGATCCACATTGGGGAGCGTACTTTCACTACGAACAGGATCGGTGCTTTACCGTCAGAGAAGCGGCTCGAATTCAGACTTTTCCAGATAGCTACCGTTTCGTCGGTTCTCGAGTAGAACAGTACGAACAGGTCGGTAATGCTGTCCCATCGCTATTGGCCGCAGCAATAGGGCGATCGATTAGAGGCGTCTTGGAGGACCTGCGCAAGCACGCCAAGAAGGTCTCTTAGAAGCATGGCGGCGACAATATTTGAGTTCTTTGGGTATCGTGCGGATGATAGGTCCGACATAGCGAAGCTTGCCGCTGATACTGAAGTTTGCCCGATCAGTGGAGAAACCTGTCAGAAGAGTTTCAATGACGGAGTTGTGTCGGGCGTTTGCGCCATTAAGCCCATTACCAGCGAACCCGTTATCTGTTGCCCGATCCGGCTTTACGCGGATGACTACCGAATACTATCGGACATAGCCGATCGAGTCTTTGGACCAAATTTGAAATTGGTCGCGGGGCGGGATGCCGTAGATTACTCAATCGATAACCGAGAAGCTTGCGTCGCCGTTTTTGGTAAAGGATGGGGGGGCGAACTTCGCCTGCCACAAAAATCGAAAAAGGGCGGCTACTTTGTCGACTGGGTTCTTGCGAAAATCAGCGACGAGGGAGATTTGGTCGAGTTCGTGGCAGTTGAGGTGCAAACGATTGATACGACGGGGACCTATCGCCCAGGCTACGATGCGCTGAAGCAAGACGGCTTGGTTGAAAAAACAACTGCCGGGTTAAATTGGGAGAATGTCGCCAAGCGCATCCTTCCACAACTCATATACAAAGGCCAGATTCTACAACGCGAAGAGTTGTGCAAGAGCGGATTGTTCTTTGTTTGCCCTGAACCCGTCTTTAGGCGCATCATGGAGCGCTTGGGCGGACAGGAAGGGTTGGTTCGATATGCCTTGCAACCCGCGTCAATCACCTTTGCTGTTTATGACTACGATTTTTCGTCTGAGCCTTCTGACGAGACGTTGGTTCCTCTGAAGAACACGCTCAACCACTCGACTACCGTCTATAAAGTGCAGGAAGCATTCAACAATGTGACCTTGCCAATTGAGAACGTTTATCGGGATGCAATCCGACGTGCGCTAGGTATCGAATCTGAATAGCGGACCTCCGCTTGGACGTTTGCGGATCATGAACGGCCCTTCGGTCCGTCGCGCATTCGGCCATGCGGCCTCACCGCGGCGTTGCACCCGGCATCCCGGTTTGCCCGCCTCGCGAGCACGTCCCTCCCCGGCCGCTCCGCCGGATTGCGCTCTGGTCTGTTTTGCGGGGCAAAACGATCCCGCCGCTTCATCCGTCTCCCGCGTCCGGTCGGGCCGTTTGCCTGCTCGGGTCGGGCAAACCTACCGTCAAAACACACACACATGAGCGTGGAAGCATATCCTCCGGATGGCCCCCAAATCAGCCCGCGTCAAGGATCGCAAAACTTTTCGGCGAGGGCGGGGTCTATGGCGTTGGGCGGTCCCGTGCGTGAGCGCGCGCATGTGTCGGGTGCTGCGCGCGGAAAACTTTTGCGCCCGGCAAGCCGGCGGCTGCGCCGTCCCTGACCCGGGCGGATTCGGAAACCAGACATTCGGCCATGCCCCCACACTCACGTGGCGGTCGAACCCAATATCTGGAGAATGAATATGGCTTACGACAATGCGAACACCTACGAGACCATTGAGCTTTTCGGGCTGACCGAGAAGGATGCACAGCTGCCGATCCCGGAAGATCACATCCTGACCGACCGCGTCATCCGCGAGAGCTTCGAGGCTCTGCTTGGTCAGTTGCGCGGGACCGGGCTCGAAGCAGAGATCGAACCGCTGGCCCACGGGTTGGCGACGATCCTGCAGCGCCGTAAGGTGGCGCTTGGTAAGGAGGTCGACCGCACCGCCGACAAGATCGGCGCTTTGGCAAAATCCCACGACGGATCGGAGATCGCCGAGACCGCGCTCGAAGAGGCGCAGGCGCGCTTTCTGCAGCTGCGCGAGATCGTCGGGGCCATCGAGGTGATGAGCGAGGCAGCGGCGGAATGCTACGAGATCGAGACGGGTCACGCCTTCATCCCGGCAGCCGGCTCACGCGCAAGCATCCGGGCGCAGAAGACCGGGGCGGTCTTCGAGGCGCGGCAGTTGCTGGAGCAGCACGACCGCGAGACTGCCGAGAAGTCGAAAGTCGAGGGGGTGCCCCTGATCGTCTCAGGCGCCACCGACTGGACCGATGTCGATGTGATCTTCAACACGCTCGACAAGGTTCGCGAACGGATCAAGCAGAACCGCAATCAGGAGATTTTCCTCTGCCACAAGGGTGGCAAGCACGGGGCGGAGATGATTGCGGCCCGATGGGCCCGGGCACGCGGGGTCGCACAAGCGCGCTTCGATCCGCGCTGGTCTGCGCACGGGCGGGCGGCACCGTTCAAGTGCAACGACGAAATGCTGGACGACAAGTTCGCGGCGACGGGGGTTGTGCTCTTCGGTGGCAACGGGGTCGCGCTGAACCTCGGGCAGAAGGCGGAAGCGAAAGGTCTGACGGTCATGCGGGTTGCGGACCCGGCGAAGAAGACTGCGGAGATGTGAGCTGAGAGGGCCGCCTTCGGGCGGTCCTTTCGTCGTTGTCCCAAATGTGCGCGAACACCGCCGGTGTCGCAGCGAACTCCAGCAAAGGGAGTCGAATGCAAAGGTGTTTGTAGTCCGTCCAATCTGGTTTTGGGAATGGCTGGATGGTATCTCTATGCAATTACAGCTTAATGTGGCCCTGCGGCAGAAGACATTTGTTGCACAGATCGACACCCGCCCAGGTTTTTCCTAGATGCCTTTTTCTCCGGAACGCACCAAAGAGATTCAATCGCGCATTGACGCGCGTTTACGGTCCGGTCAGGCAAACGATTGGGAAGTGTCCTTCCTCACAAATATGGCTGAACGGTTTCAGCGGTATGGAACGAAGACGCGCCTGAGCAAAGCTCAGTATGCGAGCCTGCACAAAGTCCTGAAACTGGAACGGGAGAATCCGGCCGAGAAAAGGGCAGCGGCCGACGACAGGACTTCTCAACCAGCACCGAAGCGCAGTACTAGAACCGGTCAGGCAAGACCCCGTCCGGCCTCCGTGACCCGCGCGATCAATGCACCTCGGCGTGCCGTGCGCAAGGCTCAACGCCAAATCATGGTGCCGTTGGTGATCGCTGTCGGATTCTTCGCATTGGTTGGATCATTCTTTGAATCATCGAACTCCCGATCCACACCCTACAGTCCGTCAGCGGTTCCCTCATCGCAAACCGCCAACGCCGCTTACGTCTATGTGACAGGGACGCGTGTCAATCAACGTGCTGGACCGTCTACTTCGAATGCCGTGATGGGTGTCTTGAGCGAGGGAGCCCGCGTCGAAAAGCTGCGCGAAGAAGGGCAGTGGACACAAATTCGATCCAACTTTGGTACGGGCTGGATGGCGACCAGTTTCCTGTCACCGGTCGCGCCGCCAACAGAGCGACCCGCCTCACAGGATCGGTCGCTTCGCGCCAGCGATGTGCGGATCATTGACGGTGATACGATCGATGTTCGAGGCCTGACAGCGAACGTGCGTCTCGTTGGATTTAATGCGCCTGAGACATGGAGACCCGCCTGCACTGCAGAGCGCGAGGTCGGGGAGAGCGCGACTGCGCGTCTAGGTCAATTAGTGCGGGGTGCGACATCAATTGAATTTGAGCGCGTGGCCTGTTCCTGCCGGCTCGGGACAGAGGGTACGGATCAGTGCAACTTTGGGCGGTTCTGCGGCTCGTTGTTCGTTGACGGTCGGGACGTGGGCAGTACGCTCATTGCTGAAGGTCTGGCCGTGCCGTACCGATGTGGACGCACCAGCTGTCCCCCACGCCCTCAACCCTGGTGCCGATAGCAGACGCGCCCAACCGATCCAGACAACGGACCTTGGCGCGCGGCGGAAAGCTGACCCGCCGCATCGCGAGCGTGACGGATCGCTATCCAGATGCATTGGATCAGAACGAACCAGGCCATCTGCGGTCACGATCGACGGGTTCGATGGCGGCTTCAAGGTGGTGGCACAAATCCGGATCACTCCTTTTTGCTCATTGATGTGGCTCGCACGGTGTCGGCCCGTTCGTGCCCTGCGCTGACGCTCCGGCAAGCACAAATACGGCTTCCACGGCGGAGCCGCGGACCCTCCGCATTTGCGCTTGCGACCGGGCCTCTTGCCCCCGTGCCGGGTGATCCCCATCGCAACAAGGAGTAACCCAAATGACCAACCACTACGTCGCCACCGTCCCCGTCAAGTTCACCGACACCGATGGCCAGGAGCGCACCCGATTTCAGCGCGTGGGTGCGATGTTCCGCAACACCCGCAACGGAGACGGCTCGGAGTTCTTCAGCCTCAAGCTCGACTTCCCGGTCGCGGTCTCGGAGCTGGTGATGTTTCCGCCGAGCGCGAAGGATCCCCAGGACTAAATCCTCTGGCGAGGATGGGCCGCCATCAGGCGGCCCGGTCCCTGTTCCAGCGATGCCGGGTCCGGCGGTCGGATCGCCGGAGGCGACCTCACGAAGCCGCCAGTCGCTGCGCGATCAAAGGATGATCGCCGACCGGAAGGGTCAGGCCGCGACAGACCGGCCAGTCAGCCTCAAGGGGGCCATCCGCAAAAACCTATCGGCCAGGGCCTCCCGGTTTTTGCGGCAGAGATTTGGCGGAGCCAAATCTGGCCCTCCTTGACCCTGCCTGTCCGCCCTGTCGGTGGGGTTTGCGCCCGCCCGCGGTTCCGTCCGAACACAAGCGTGTTCGGCCAGACCCTCGGGCGGTGCTGGGGAAGGGGACCCATTGGACAGGTTGGTCGCCCGGTGGTGAGGGCTGCAGAGCCGCGTCCCTGCGGGCCGCGGGGGGTAGCGGACACCAAGGCTGCCAGAGCCAGAAGGCAACGGAAGTATATAATTGACAATTCGATATATTATCGTAAGGTGGAGGCAGCCTTGGTGGAAGGTGGCAGGAAATAGGGGGTCTTTCTTCCGCATGTCCCGAACAAAACGCCTGACAGAGATCGAGAAGATGCAGATCGTTCGCGAGGCCGCGGAGGGTGTGTCGACGTCTGAGCTTGCGGAGCGTTTTGGGGTCACGTCGCGGGCCGTGCGCTACGTCTTGAAAGCCAACGCCGAGCGCCAGACGGATGCCGCGATCCCGGTCTCCGCAGTCAGTGTGAAGGTGACGGCAGAAGAGCTTGCGGCGCTCGACGAGGTGCTGGCGAAGGCCGGGATCGAGAGCCGGGCTGAGGGGCTGCGGCGGCTCATTCAGGCGGCAGGCGGGGTGTTCGTTCCGGATGTGCAGATGGCGGCCGAGATGGCGCGATACAGGGCCTCTTTGCACGAGGTCGGCAATGGGGTCGCGCAGATCGCCAAACAGATGACGCAGGCCAACCGGATGGGGCAGAGGGCCGTGGGGGGCACGAGTGCCGAGTTCTCCGAATTGCGCGTCGCGCAGATGCGTGGGTTGGCGCGGTTCATCCTCGATTCCGCTGACGAGATCGACCTGCTCCTGCGGCGCCGTCGGGACACGATGCAGCTCGAGGCTACGGCCGCTTTGAGGGAGTTTGCCCATGCGGCTGAATGATGCTGTCGATGCCGTCACGGGCGAGGTGTTCCGGGACGGGTGGAGCCGGATCCGGGGCTCGATGCAGGGGCTGCATGTGGCCAAGCAGAGCCAGCTTGTGCGCGCGGCGGCAGGGCATCGGCCAGCCGTCTTCAAGGCGATCCGGGGCGGGGGCACGCATACCAAATCGCAGCTGATGAATCAGCTCGATTATCTCACCACCAAGTCCACCCATATCGTGGACTCGAGCGGGTTCCTCGATGGCAAGACGAAGCTCGAAGCGAAAAACATCAAGGACCTCACAGAGCGCTTCGCCAAGCGGTGGGATGCAGGCTTCAAACCCAAGCTTGGCCAGACGACGCACATACTCATGTCCTTCCCCATCGGCACGCGGGGCGAGGATGTGCGCGACATCGCGACGGATGTAGCCGAGCGGTTCTTCCAGACCGATGAGGGGCATTTCGACTACATCATCGCGGTGCATGAGGACCGCGATCACCCCCATGCGCATCTGGTGTTGAACCGCCGGTCGCAAGAAGGCGAGTTCTTCTTCCTCGGGCGCACCCATCGCTTCAACTATGACGACTTCCGCCTCGCCATGGTCGAGGAGGCGGAAAAGTACGGCGTGCGCCTGGAAGCCACGCGCCGGGTCGATCGCGGGGTTGTGCATTACCCCGCCCGGACCCGCGAGGTCTATGCGGCAAAAGAAGAGGGGCGCGCGCCTGTAGAGAGGGAGCGGGTGGGGCAGGACCTGACGCGGACGCTGGCGGAGATCGCCAATACCAGAACCGTCTACCACTCGCTTGCTGCGGAGGCTTCGCGCGAGGCCCGCGAGGATATTGCCGCGGCACTCTTCCGCGCGGGCGAGGTGCTGGCGCGGGGCGGACAGTTGGACCGAACAGGAGATGTCTATATGGCCGAGGATCAAAGCTTCGAGGATCTGAGAAGCCTCTATGCGGAGAAGCTCGCGCGGGTGCAGGGCATGATCGCCGAGAAGTCCGACGCGGAACGTCCCGTGCTGGAAAAACGCCTCATCGAGATCCAGACGCAGGTCCAGCACATGCAGCCGCTCGGATTGCGTTCGAGCACGCTGTCAGAGACCCCCTCAGAGGGCGGGATCTATTCCGAGGCCAATATTGACGCAAGCCAGCGCGAGCGACTGGCCGAGCCCGACCTAAGATCGCGCATAGACACCGCCCTGCGCGGCACCGGGATCAGCACAGCGGAAGTGGTCGCCCGGATCGAGACGGGCGCCTCAAATGCGGCGCTCGAGCATCAGTGGATCGCCGATGATCTCTCCAAGGTGGCCGAGGCGCGGGACCTGAACCTCGAACGCCGCGCCGACCTGGAACAGGCGCGCGACATTCTCAACGATGTGCATGTCAACCTTGGCACTCTTTTGGAACGGGAGAACGTGCTGCGCCGGGACGGCGTCGTGGAAGCCGAACCGGTCAGCGAGCGGTTCCATTATCACGAGGACGCGGTACGGGCGATGGAAGGGACAATCCGTCAGGAGATGCGCGCCGAGGGTCTGACAGCGCAGCAAATCGAAGACCGGGAGTGGGAGGTGGTCTCGTGGGCGGAGCGCCGGATCGAGGCGGAGCAGCGCGCGTATCTCGAGGCACATCCGGAGCTGCTCGCACGGCCAGGCGATGTGATAGACCGGTCTGAACCCTACAGGGAGACCATCACCGATGTAGCCCGCGCCAGTGCGATCACCCGCGAAGTCGACCGCATCATGGAGGGACGCGATGCCCGCACCCCTGTTGCAGACGCAGTCGCGGATGACTTCCGCGCGCGTTATCCGGACATGCCCTCCCACCTCGCACGTGGGCTCGGCGCGACCTATGCCGCCGTTGTGGAGATCCGGGACACTGAGGCCATCAATCAGGTCCGTCGCGAAACTGAGATGCGCGACGGGCTCGGGTCTGGCACGCGCGACGAACGTCTAGCGACCCGAGATGAAACTGCACCGCAGGTTGACCGGTCCGACCGCCTCTCAGACGAGATCGCGCGTGTCCTGGACCATGAGCGGGCAGGGGAGCTGTCCGCGCCCTTCGAGACCGAGGCGGAACGGGACGCTTTCCGAACCGAGATCGGGCGGGTGCTGGATGACCGCCAATTGGGCCGGCTCACATCCGGCGATGCCGATGCGCTGGACAAGGTTCTCGAGGACCGTCTCGACCGGCTCTATGTCGCCAAGGTCTATCTGCAATCGGATGCAGCGACAGCCAACACCGACGCCTTGCGCCAGGTGGTCGATGATCTGGCCGATGCCGAATACGAAAAACACCGCGCGACAGACGTGGATGGCGAGACCGAGCGGGGTCAGGTCCATTGAGCGCCTCCATGGGCAAAGCGCGGATCGCCACGGGCGTCCTGCTCGTGACGCTGGTGACAGGGGCCATGGGCTATACCATTGCCTCGGCGGTGCTGACCTATCAGGATCTCGGCTTTGGGGCCGAGATCGATTTTGCCTATATCGCGCAGAACTATCTGGCGATCCTCGATCGTCGCCCGGAGGACGCGCAACTCATCCACCTGATCATCGGCAGCTTCGCCGCTGCCGGCCTGATGCTGAGCCTTGCCCTCTCGGGGTCTGCTCTCACACGGTTTGGCCAGACCCATTGGCAGACCGCGCGCGAGATGAAGGCAAACGGGTTCTTTGGAGCGCCCGGCACGGGATTCATCCTCGGCAAGCTCGGTACTCCAAAATCCCGCGCGAAGTATATCTGCTCGAAGGTCTTCCCGCATGCGCTGATCGTGGCCCCCACGGGCCGCGGCAAGACCACGGGCTTTGTCATTCCAAACCTGCTGACTTGGCAAGGCTCCGCCGTGACGCTCGATGTGAAGGGAGAGTGTTTCGAGGCCACGGCCCGGCACCGCGCAGCGCAGGGCGACAAGGTCTATCGCTTTGCCCCCACCGATTGGGAGGGCAAACGCACGCATCGCTACAACCCGCTCCTGCGCATCTTTGAGCTGAAAGATCCTGCGCGCCAGCAGATGGAATTGCAGCTTCTCGCGACGCTTTTCCTGCAAAGCGACAACGACCGGGTGCAGGGGCTCCTCAAAGGCGGGATCGATCTCTTCGTGGCGGCAGGCCTGCTGGCCTTCCAGCGCAAGCGCCCGACCTTGGGCGAGATTTACCGCATTGCCGCCTCGGGCGGGAACAAGCAGAAGGAGTATTTCGCGCGGGGCCACGAGGTGGACAACAGGGCGGCCAAACTGATCTTCACGCGGCTCGCTTCGACCAACAACGACACGCTGACCTCTTATGTCTCGCTCCTGATGACTTCGGGACTTGACCAATGGCAGAATCCGGCCATCGATGAGGCGACGGCGGTGTCGGACTTTGATTTCCGGACGATCCGCAGGAAGCCCTTTTCGGTTTATCTCGTGGTCCAGCCGCTGATGGTGAAGCCCCTCGCGCCACTGATCCGGCTCTTCTTCTCGGACCTTCTCTCAGCCATGCAGGAAAAGGACCCCGGGCCGGATGAACCCTGGCCCGTGATGATCATGCTCGACGAGTTCAACCGTTTGGGCAAAATGCCCATCGTGGTCGAGAGCATCGAGACTTTGCGGACCTATCGCGGCCATTTGGCCGTGGTCACCCAAACCATCCCCGCCTTAGATGAAATCTATGGCGAAAACACCCGCCGCGCCCTGCAGGGCAATGCTGGCGTGAAGCTTTACTTGACGCCCTCCGATGAGAAGACCGTCGAGGAACTGAGCAAGGCGGTCGGAAAGACCACGAAGACCGTCGTCACCCGCTCGCAGTCTATCGGCAAGAATCCCTTCGAGGGCCGAAGCCAATCCACGCGAACCGAAGAGAGCTCTCTGCTCCCTGAGGATGAGGCCCGCCGCCTGCCACTCGACGAGATCGTCATGGTCATCGATGCGCAAATGCCGGTCCGTGCGAAGCGGATTCAGTATTTCGACGACCGCCTGTTCAAGGCGATCCATGCGTCGCAGACGGGCGAATTGCCGTTTCCGGAACCGGGGGGAGGGGGCTCGCAGAGGACCCTGCCGCTGAGTTTGCGCGCCATGCCAATGACACCGCCTTCGAATGGGTCAGGTGGACATGAGGCCGTTGTAGAGGTCGCACGCCAGGCTGCTGATGGCCAATCGTCAGAGCAAACCCATGTCGCCCCAAAGAAGACTGCGCCTGTCGTTCAAGCCGTTGTCGCAGAGGAACAACGACAGATGGAGATGGATTTTGGGGGCCAAGTCACGGATGCCGAGGCAGCGAGCGTTGTGGGGGAGGCGCAGATGCGCTCTGCAGTCGATGGCTTAGAAGAGATGGAAGCGATGCTGCAGGAGGAAGGTGGTCAAAAGCTGGTAACCCGATAGGGTAGCGAGGGTCGTATGCCGGTCGACCGGGCGGAAAGCGGCCATTTGCTGCACATGCAAATGCTCAGGTGCGATCTTTACAAAGCAGACACTCTGACACCCAGAGGCGGCGATGTGCGTGCCCCCAACGACTTGCTGGTGTACGATGACCTTGAGACTTTGAATCGTGACAGCGTGTGTGTCCGACGTATGAAAATTCCTATCTGTGGATGACCGATATTGAGCCTTTCAAACTTTTTCGAGACCAAGCGCAAGAATTACGCCGCAAAATGCCCACATTGCGGTGACCCACATCACTATACAGAGCTGAAGTTTCCTGTGGTCAACGACCGAGGAACTTGGGTCATCAAGTGTAATGCTTGTGGGGAGCCATTCGCTGTAGATCTGAAGAACCCCATTGAGTCTCCAACAGGCAATTGCATGGTTCTTGAGCGATATGACGACGAGGAAAAACCCTATGTTGGAAATTTCGAATACGCGACTGACACGGCCGTTTACAAACTCGCTATCAATGATGAAGACCCCGTATTCGACTATAGTGGTCACCCAATCTATTGCTGTCCCGATACTGGCGAAGGTTTGGAACAGTCCGCCTTAGCTGAGCTTAGCGCAGCCATGAACGATATTCGTGAGCAATGGGCGATCATCCTAAACAACTATCTCGCAAGGCGAGTGCCAGAGGTTGACCACCTGGCCGTCTCGATCAAGGTTCCGTGCTCGTGCCCTCGAAAACACATGGCCACATTCTATCGGCCTTTCCAGCTGAACCCGAATGTCAGTTTCGAAATGGATGGTTTTTTACTGGCAAACATCTCCGGGACTGAGCTGGATGACGTACTGAGCGGGATACATACCAAGTCATACTTGATGAATGCGTTGGACAAACTCATTGTGAGGTGGCGCTTGTACAAGGATCAAATTCTTATCGCGGCACCTTTCGTAGGACATCAGTGGAAGTCCAAGACAGAAAAACTTGAGATTTGGGAACGCCTCCTGAAGCAGTTGGATGCTAAACGCACTGTCTTTTTGACGCGTTCTGCGACATGGTCTGGCTACAAATCGGCATTACAGGAGACTGGTTTGGATCACGACGTTCTTGTCAGCTATGGTCTCGAAAATCAGATCGTGGCGACCGGCAACAAGAAGCAGGATTTTCATGCAAAGGTATACATTGGCATCGGTGGCCAAAGTGAGGTCTTCAGCGGTTCTGCAAACCTAGTGGATGGTCCCTCGATGGAGAACTCATCCTTTGCGGTCTCTTCCTACACCAAGGTCATTGAAAAGTATGTCGATCCACTCAAGCTGTCCCTTCCCGAAGCGTCGGACAGAGCGGACCATCATCTCATGATCAGCCCGACCGAAGATGGATGGAAAACGACGATAGGTGTCGGACCTGCTCCTGAACTGTCCTAATTGGCTGTCATCCACCACTTTGGCTGCTTGCGATCTCTTCAATGATCGAAATATGAGCTCTATCGATCTCTAGACCGGCGGCATCAACTAGATCAGACAAGTGCTCTGCGCAACGAGGGCCAGGAATGGGTACAACGTTCGCTCCGCGCGTTTTGACCCAGGCCAACACGAGAGCCGTGACTGAGACACCATACGTGGAGGCGACATCTTTGAGACATATGCGAAGGCTTTGGGAGACGGACTGATCCGGATTGTTGAACGCTTCAACCTGCGAACGGTAATCGTCGGCATCCCGTTTGTTTTTCGCGCAATTTATGCTCAAAAGATCTCGCGCAATTGGCGCATAGGCCATGAAGAAGGCACCCCTGTTGCCGATCCTTTGAGGCGCAGACCACGCCTCTGGGCCGCTCAAGATGGAGAGTTCATTTTGGACCACCGTGACACAACACTGTTCTGACATCGGTTTGATGCGATCCATTGATGTGCCAGAAAGGCCAAATGCGGCAACTTTTCCCGCGTCTATGAGGTCCTGTACGGCACCCGCGACCTCTTGATCATTTACGGCTGGGTCGGGGCGGTGTTGGATCAATAGATCAATGCGTTCACGGCGCAATCGGACAAGCGAAGCCTCGACAGACGCGTGGATTGCATCGGGACGACTATCACGAAGCAGTTTGCCATCCTTGGTCTCAGCGAGACCGAACTTTGTCGCCACCGTCGCGCCGTCGGTCGATCCAATAACGTCGCCAATCAGTGCTTCGTTTTGGCCGTTGGCGTATAGCGGGGCCGTATCAAAAAGCCTGAACCCAAGGTCTATTGCTTTCGCCAAGACGTCACGTGCATCAGATGCAGAGATTCTTCCGTACAACCCGGTAAGTGCCATACAGCCGATACCGAAGCGGTAGTGCCCCGCAACAGACGCTCTTTGCACCGCGTCATCTTGAGGGGTCATCTTCGATCTTCCGTGGCAACACGCATGGCGAGCTCCGTGGATTGTCCCAGGTTTTGTGGCGTGAGAACGTGATGGTCAGGGGCAAGCCTCGCCAATACCTCTCCAATCGCCTGGTCTGCCGCCGCCCTAAACGCGGCGTCACCGTCGCGATCTGGGCCGATCGGAATGCTTTCGTCCAGTCGGGTCGTAAAAACCAGGTCGTACTCCTCAGTCCAGGCTTTGCAGATGGTTTCGAGGCGTCCCAAGCGGGCTTCGCCGTTGGAACGATGTGTCGTACGCAGCGCAGCGATCAAATACCCAAAAGCGTCGGGTACGGGGCGGTCAATGAGGACTACATCGGCCTTCAGCGTCGCTGCCATCTCAAGACGGATTGTTTGCCCGACCAACCAGGCCGTACTTTCAAACGTGTGGTTTTTCAGGATTGGAAAGCCGAGGTCCTGCGCCTCAGCAGCACTTCCATGTACATAGACGACGTCGTGACCGGCAGTGATCAGGCGTTCCTCCAAACCCTTCAAAAAAGTCGTTTTCCCTGTCGAATGGGTCCCAGCAACAGCGATTTTTGTGACACCGGTCACAGCAGCGTTCCTTGTATTGAGTTGAGAATATCCGCATCCATCAAAATCTTGTCTCGTTCCGTTTGCGGCAAAGGCGAAAGCAAGCGCTCTAGCAAGATTGCCGACATCGCAGCGTCATATGGGCCGGAATGTGCCGCGCCACCGCCGACCGCCAGAGAGGCCGCATCATTAAGTCCGAGCACATCTCCGAGCCGCTCCAATCCGAATTTTTCCTCGTTTGGCAATAGAGCCCGTGCAACCTTGAGACTGTCATAGGCCGCTGCAGGTTTCCAATCCGGCAGCACTCTGGAGAGGGCCTCCAGTTCGACCCGAACGTTGTGGCCAACAATGGGTGACTCTTCCAGCCAGAGGAGTATGTCGTCGATAACGTCCTCGATTGGCGGGGCGTCGGCGACATCGTCGTTTGTAATTCCATGAATTCTACTGACGGCGGGCGTGATTTCGTGCTCGGGCCGAAACTGCCAATGCTTCACATTTCCGGTGAGCTGGAGATCATCCATCTCAACGATCCCCAACTCGACAATCTCCGGTGGGTTGGCACCGTTGCCCTCAACATCCACGGCCCACATGCGCTTCATTGCGTCCATCCTTCTTCAGAGCGACCATGACGACGAGGCAGGTGCGGATGCGCACGGTCATGCACTTGAAACCCAGTCGCGTGTTGAATGAAGTATCGCTGCTGCTCTGTGCTGTTTTCAACAACGATATGACCCTGACAAATCTCGATTTTTTCCAAATCAAGACCAACCTTCCGCGCTAGTCCTTGTACTTGCCGATGTGTTGGCGTTTTGTGGGCGGCGGCACAGGTTTTGATCTGCTTGGCAGGGCAAATGTCACAAATATGGTCTATGCCGAAGTGGCCGTTAAAGTCTTGGACACCATGAGCATAGGCAACTCCGCAGGATGTCTTGCGAAAAATTGGAGTGTTTCCGAAAGCCCTGAGAATGCGATCTTCTACTTCTCGGGGGAGAATCTTCCTGCGAGGTACCAGCTTGTATAGGTCCGGTACGTTCACAGAACGAAGATAATCGCGGATCTTCTCCCGATGGAAGAGGCCGGTGAAGACTGTTGCATCTGCGAACTGGCTCATGGAATGAGCCTCAGCAATCAACTCGTCTGTGTCATTCAAACCAAGGACAATGGGGCGCCAATATAAGATCTTGCGGGTTCGTGAGGCGCTGGATGCGAGGGTCAACAGAGAGGCTTGAGCAATTGAACTGTCGATGGGTTCAATCCTCGGGTCAGAAATGCCTGACCAAGTGATCAGTATTGTCACTTTAAGCTTCTTAAGCCGCTCTAAGCGGACCACATCTTCCTCCAAAACATGCCATCTGGTGATCACCAACATATGGTTTGTCAAACCAAGGTCATCGAGCAGTTCGAGACATCGGTGTAGATGCTCTTTGACCCTTGGAAGGAACGGGTCTGTCGCTCTGTTGAATATCTGTAAGGGTGTCTGATGGGCTCGAAAGGCCGGATGGTCAACGAGTTGCGCGACTGCCTGATCATCAGGAATGATTAAATGCGGTCGTTTCATTCCATAGTTGTCGAAAAGATGGCGAACGCAATACGCACATTCGAGCGGGCACCCCACGATGTGATTTAGGCTGAGACCCGATTTTCGGTACTCGATGATGCTTGCGAGATCTTGTGGTAAGTCCTTGGGAGCGGGTCTAAGCGTGGATTTTGCATAGCGCGTGTCTGGCTCAAATGGCATTTTGAAGTCTCAATCGGGCTGTTTCACGAATAATTCTGTGAGTCGAGATGTGTCATAGATCTCTCCTTTGAGTTGAGAAACTACAACTTGCGCGCCCATAGCTGAATACCTGAGTGCGGCGTCCCGCCGATTTTTGACAGGAAACCCTAAGACTGATGTCAGTCCAGTTCGCAACGCCTGCTTGACAAACTTAGCATGCTTGATGTACTTAGCGCTCAGGAGGCTTAAAATGAAAGAACTTGGCCTGGAGCTGACACGTTTGCGCAAAGCATCTGGCCTGACCCTTCGCAGGGTGGAGGCCGCGATTGGTGTGTCCAACGCCTACCTGAGTCAGCTTGAGACCGGAAAAATCAAGACACCTTCCCCGAATACGCTGTTCAAACTGTCCCAGCTATTTGGAGGGTCTTACGAAGACCTAATGGAGAAAGCCGGATACCCGGTACCTCAATCGCAAAGCCGCCAAGTGCCTGAGACCGTTTCACGTCTGGCCGCCCGGGTCGGGGACGTCAGCTCCAGTGAAGCTGATGCACTGGCTGATTATCTGAAGTTCCTTCGTCAGCAAAGGGCGGAGTAACGCATGCCCTGGTCCTATTCGGCATCGCGAACCTTCCAGAAATGCCAGGTCAAATGGTTCTTGCATACTCTGGCAGCACACCATAGCGCCAATGACCCGATCCGCCGTAGAGCGCATTTTTTCGGAGCATTGACCACAGTGAGTGCCTGGCGCGGTCAGCTGGTCGATACCGTGATTTCTAAGCACATCATCCCATCCTTCGAAGACCCAACCTGCGAAGAGCCGATGGGGCTTCAGGGATCCCTCAATATTGCTCGCAAACTCTTCACGGAACAGCTGGCCTATGCGGCGCAGAACAGAGCCGCGACAATTGACGTAAAGTTCGGCGACATCGGCGATCGGTTCGCGCTCTTGATGGAGCATGAATTTGGGGATGGGCTGACACAAGAGGAACTTGATGGGGCTTGGCTTGAAATCGAAACTGCACTTTCGAATTTCTGGGGTAATGAGGGCATTCAGAAGATCATCTACGATGCAGAGCAATTGATCACACAGCCGCGCACGCTCCATTTCGAACTCGTCAACGGAACAAAGGCTGTCGCCATCCCGGATCTAATCGCATTCAACCGCTCCAAAGCCCACACCATTGTCGACTGGAAGGTACATGCAGAGGCGGGCAATGATGCCCGCCGCCAGTTGGCTATCTATGCAGTGGCGCTTAGCCGAGGCAAACAGCACAAGGATTTTCCCGATAACTGGAAGGCACCGCCGACGGAAATCGATCTTGTCGAAGCTCAGCTGCTGCTGAACCAGACAAAGCATTACCGCTTGTCGGAAGATGATGTGGCTGCAACCACAGCATACATGGACGGCAGTGCCTACGAGATGGACTGCCTGACAGACGGGAAGTCCTACAAAGACATCGATGTCGGAGATCTAAGATTGGCCCATAGCGGGCTCACCTGCGCGGCATGTCAGTTTCAATCATTATGTCCGGAGGTCGTGCAATGACATCGGAAGCGTCCGTATTTCGAATTGAAGGTCTAGAAGGGCTCACCGCGCGCTACACGCTTTATACGATACGCGGGTTGGGCGCCGTGGGCTCGTCGTCCTACCACCAGAAGGTCAACGAGTTGGTGCGTCGGCTGTCGTTTACGCTGAAGGCACCTTTCACGAGCATCCAGCGAGAAGGGACCTTCTATTTGGCGGCTCCAGAAGGTGTTGAAGAACTCGAGCAGACCTATCCGGTTGTGGGCGGCTTTGTGAACCTCAAGACGTCCGACGAGACTTTGGAGCTGTCTTTCGACGGACCTCCGGATTCACTGGAAAACGTGCGCATTCGCTTCCTCGACTTTATGCTGCAACACCCGCTCTTCAAGAACGGGGAGCTTTGGCAACCGAGCGCGGGCAAGCCGTTCTTTTTCAAGCGTCCCCATTCAAAAGGCTCCGAAGCCAACATCTTTGAGGGTGTTTCGGTGCGCGCGTGCCGGCATCCGGACGGGGGTTTTGGCATTGTGTGTGACGCGCGCAGCAAAATTGTGCGTGCAAAACCAATCGGGGCGAAGACAGACCAAGCCCAGTTGCAAGCGCTGGTTGGCAGAAGTTGCCTCTACAAGATGAACGATAACTGGTACCAATTCCGTATCGACGGAGTGGCCGATGTCCTTGTCGGTGATCAGTTCGATTTTGGCGATGCCGGCCAGTGCACGTTACTTCAGCATCTGGTGCGATCCGCAGGCAACGCAGCGCCACAAAGCGTTGTCAATCTCGATCCGGAAGGGGCTGTGCTGACCTACTACACATCTTCCGGGCAACAGCGCTTCGCGCCTGCAGCATTTTGCTATCTGATAGAAGAAACGTCCGGAAAGAGCGGCAGACATCTGCAGAGCCAGACCATTTTGGCACCAGGGACCCGCAAAGCGCGGCTGCAGAAGTTCGTCAGAAGATATCTCAGCAAGCTCCAGCTCAACGGCATCGACATTCATGTTGCGCCGGAATTGCATTCATTTGAGAGCACCCCGTTCGGGATCCCAACGCTGCTCTTTGGTCAGGACAACGTCGTCGCTCAAACAAGTTCGGGCTCACGCTTCTCGACCGTAAGGCAGTACTCAAAAGAGCGGCAAATGGCGATGTTTGACCCTAAGCGTGGCTTTTACAAGCATAGCGCTCTTCGGCCACAAGGGTTCATGGTTCCTCAAAGTGTTTGGAGCAGCTTCGGTCCTGCGCTCCTCACGGACCTCAAAAAAATCATGCTCAAGCTTTACCCAGCAGGAAACTATGACCCTCAGGTCGTGGTCTATGATGACACGAGCTTCGGCAAAGCCCTTGACGGCCAATGGAAGGGACTTCTCGCGGCCATGGAGACCGATCCATTCGCCGAAAACAATGTCGACAATATCCTTGTCATGCTCAACCGCGTTCCTGGATCAGCACGACGACAAGATCAACTTGCAGCCATGGTCTGCAATGAATTTTTCCGCCGTTTCGACAAACGGGTTCAAGTCATGCATTCCGACACCCCGAGACGAGGTTATGTGCGGAAGTCGCGGAATGGCGAGGCCCACTACGAGCAAAAGAACGACCGCCGCATTACCATGGACGGTTATTTGAAGGGGGTTGCGCTCAACAAAATCTGCCTCGGAAACGGCCGGTGGCCGTTTGTCCTGAAGGATCCGCTTGCGGCAGATATGATCATCGGGATGGACGTGAAAAACAATATGGCAGTGTTCTCCCTCGTGGGCGAGGGAGGCCGATTGGTGCGCGTGCATCGTGACAAATCTCAACAGAAGGAAAAGCTCAAACCCGCACAAGTAACACAGGCAATCCTTCATCTGCTGCGGGAAGAGATGAAGTATCTAGAGAAGCCAGTGCGCACGGTCGCGATACATCGCGATGGTCGCGCCTGGCCCGATGAAATCGAGGGGATCGAAGCGGCCTTCGCCACGTTGGCTGGTGAAGGACCGGTATTGAGCAATGTCGAGGTCAGCGTGTTCGAACTTCTCAAATCGTCGCCGGCTCCGATGCGCTTGTTCAGCCAGGGGCACCCCAACGACAAGCACCCGGATGGGGTTTTCAATCCAATTGTGGGCACCTGGTTCCAGCTGGGAGAAAACGATGCCTATATCTGCACAACGGGTGCACCCTTGTTGCGGCAAGGGACTGCAGATCCGCTTCACGTACGCCGTGTCTCCGGCTCGATGCCGATGTCGGATGGTGCTGCAGATATCTACGCATTGAGCTGCCTAACCTGGCCGAAACCGGACGGCTGCATGCGTGATCCGATCTCAATAAAGCTGTGCGATATCACCCTTTTTGACGAGGCGGCGACCTACGATATGGACGCTGTGCGGTTTGCGCCAGCGCAAGCTGACGAGGCTGCACTTTGAGCGCCGTGAGTGGTCTCTTGGCCGCCTATACGCGGCTGAACAGTTTCAGTGCGTTGACGGACAAAGCCCGTCGCGATGATGACGCCAACATGTCATCACGACAGGATGCCTGTCTGGAGCTTTGCCGCCTTCTTGCGCCTCAAGAACGAGAAACGGCTTCTCTCGACGCGTTGGAGTTCCAAACAATTCTGAGATCGCGCTGCGGCGTCTCACAGCCCGAGTTGGAAGCCTTGAGATCGGCGATCGAAAACGGGGACAGCCTTGGATCGTCGGTCGATGTTCTGGAAAAGATTTCGCGCTCACTGATCCGCGAGCGTTCGGCGATGGCCGGAAGGATTTCCGGAGGGTAGGTCGATCGCAATCGAGCATGTGAAAGGGTCGATTTTTCTGGCGAAGAAAAGGGTGCTCGCCCTTCAAGAGGCAGCGCTAAAGTGCCGTCGCGCAGACCTCCGCGGCCTCCAGGGTTCTTGCGTTGACAGCCTCAAGTCCATCAACGCCAGGCTGGACCTGTTACTTGATGCGCTTCCGCATCTTTGGACGTTGAACCCATCTAGCATCGTCGATGACTATCGCGACCTCGTGGAGCAGATCTCGCTCATCGAACGGGCAGGGGTGTTTGCACTTGTTCATTCCTCTGAGAATGACCCTTTCCTGAGCAGGTTGGTACAACAGATTTGCGATGACATAGGTTACCTGGTTCAGGTGCCAGTCGTTTCGGAGACGTCGCCGTCACACTTTGAAATCGACCAGTGGTTCAACGTTCTCTATGTCCCTCCGCTCGAGGGCCAATTCCTGCTTCATTTGCCGGATCTCTATCATGAGCTGGGTCATCCTCTCTTGCTTGAGGAGAACCTCGCTTTGCCAAGCCTGAGGCCGGTGAAGACCGAATATACGTTGGCTATCTTTGATCGGGTGGCGGCCCTCAACGATGCAATCGTCGAAAATGAACGCATGCAAGGGTCGGAAGCAGAGCGGCGACGATTTATCGCCTACTCGGATTTCTGGACTAATCATTGGATGCGCGAGTTTTTCTGTGATCTTTTCGCGACTTTCTGTCTTGGTCCTGCCTATGGCTGGTCTCATTGTCATCTTTGTTTGAAACTCGAAAGCGACCCGTTCGAGACCCCCAGGTTGGAGCAGAGTAAGCATCCATCAGATGCCGCGCGTATGAGCGTTATTTTGTATGGATTGAGGTCTCTTGGGTTTGTGTCTGAGCCAAAGGCAATTGAGGCGATGTGGGCAGACCAGCTAGGGCTTTGGGGTCTGTCTGCCGACATGAGCCACAAACAGTGTTATCCAGACCATGCTCTCAAATCGATAGCGGAGCATGCAATGTCTGCCTTCGATCGTGCAGGTTTCAAAGCGGCGCGTCCCAATCAGATCTCCGGAGTGGCCTTGTGTCTTAACCAAGCCTGGGAGCAATTTTGGCAGAATCCGAAGGGCTTTGGCGAATGGGAGATCCGCGCGATCGAGCACCTTCAAAAGGAGTTGGCAAGTCCTGCAACTTGACATCTGAGCGCGGAGCGCCTATAGTTCCTATAGGTTCTCGCGGAGTTATAGGACCTTCAGGTCCAAGATATCAGGCAGGAGATAAGGATGAAACTCGATTTTTCAGACCTCCCAGTAGGAGAAAAGGGGCTGTCATCTGAGTTGGTGGATGAAATCTGGTCGCGCTTGAGTGGCTCTCTCGAGCGAAAGGGTGTCGAAGAGTTTCGCCGGGAGCAAAGAGAGATCGTTGGCCGTGTAAGCCACAACGCGTCCGGTGCGATTTTGACGTCTTACGGCAAAGAAGTAGCGACTGTTCTTCCCATTGAGTATTCGAAAGTAGCCGTCGCACTTGTGCATTTGATGGAGAATGCCCGAGTGAACGCCGCCATGGATGAAGCTGATCGCAACCCAGATCAGACCTTCTATGACTTAGAAGACGTCATTGCCGAGCAAGGCAGCTAAGAGGAATTCTACGGTCCGTTGAATAGTTCAAGACGAGTAATTCTTCGCGCAACGGCTCGCAGCGTGTTCAACGGACTAGATCAACGTTCAAAGGACGCGTTGATCCCGGAACTCCGTGCGCTTGTCGCAAACCCAGTACCACCGGACGCGATTTCGATATCAAACGAGTTACCTCGATATCGACTTCAAGTAGCTGATTTGACTGTCGGTTATGAGTTTGACCCCCAGCTCGACGTGGTGGAGATTAAAGTCATTCTCCCAGACTCAAGCCGAGAAACAGATGACGCGCTGATGCTCCGGCTTATGCGCGGTTTTTCTGGAGACTAATTGGCATCCTGAAAAGTCACGGTTCCGGCCAACCAATGACGATTAAACTCGTCCACAACGACGACTTTTCGTTTGGCGCGACCACGGGACAGTTTCGCCACTGGGAAGTCACCGAGAATGCTCAACTCCCCCGCGCGTGTGCCCTCAATAGTTTGGGAGACTTGCACCCCATCTCCGGCTCCAATCGCAAATTCAGTTACATTGGCGTCTTTGATTGCGATATTTGCCAGCCGCACGTCGTCGCCTATTTCTTTTGAGACCAGCAATCGGACATGGAAGCGTTTTTGCCCATCGTTTGAAACTGCCTGTCCAAGCGAGATTTCTGCGGCGTTGAGAACGAAGGAGAGTTCTGGGCGTGTTGCATCCCTTTTGCGCAGAGACGGAAACATCCAACCACGGCCGAGGGCATCTATGGTGATCGCTACAAGCCCGACAATGAGAAGTAGAAGAAAGAACACTGGTGGAATGTCAGTTCCACCCTCTACGCCGCCCTGTAAGACGCCTCCTCCCGGAAAGGTAGCAGATAGGTTCAGCGAGATATCGGAAACGAAACCAGCAAGGGCCGCCAGAGAAGTGGCTGTTCCTAAAGCAAGTATCCGATTGCGCGGATTGGCGAGCAGAACAACGAGTGACGCTGCGAGCAGGATGATGAGGACAACCTTCCACATCCCGTTAGGGGCGTAGAGAAAAAGAACAAAAAGGGCTGCTGCGCCAATACCTGATCCAAGTGAAATCCAGGGCCAGTTGTCTGTTTCGATCTGCCGCGACACTGTTTTTGCGCTTCCTCAGCTGCTGTCCGCCCACGCTAAAGCAGCACGTCCTAGCTCGCAATCACCGACAACGGATAAGTCTGACCTCGATGTTTGAACAACCAACGTTGATCCAACCTTTTTCGAACATACACACGCCTAGTGCCTGACGTAACGAAGAGATCGCGCTTATGAGGTAACGAATATGGGACCCACTACCATTTCTTGGAACCGATGTGACTTGACTGAAATGTTTGACGTCCGCTTTGGGGAAGCTGCATCGCAGCATCTGGCTTCAACTTGAGCGACAGCTATGGGCCGTCACCGCCTGCCGAGGCGACCCAACCTTGAAAGCTGTGCAAGCATTCGGGCTCCTGTGCCGGTCCCGTCGCGGGGAGGAGCTGCAGTTGGCCCTCCCGCAGTGTTGGGTCGGCTTGGCAACGCTTGCACACCAAAGAATTGGCGCGCGCGCAGAGCTGCGTATTCGGCCCCGGTGGCGCCTCCGATGGCGTAGCGGTTGTAGACCTGTTGGCTGCCTGCAAGCCCTCGGGCAAAGGCATAGCTTCCTCCGAAGCCGGCTGAGAGTGCTGGCATCATGATGTTTCCCGAAATCGCCCGAACCAGGAATGGCGTTGCTATGATGAACCCCTTTGCCATCAGCACCATCATGAAGAAGGGGATGAGCGCGCCGATGTTGGAGGCTCCTTCCGGATCGCCCAACTCAGCAAGAAGCGCACGCGAGATCCCCGTGATCGTCGCGAACACGCCGGCAACGACAATCGGGTACATCGCGAAGGAAATCAGCGCTGAAAGCCAGCGCGCAAAATAATCCTTGGTCACTTCAAAGAGGGTCAGGAAAATCATGATAGGTGCAATGCCGATCAGCAGAGCGATCATGAGCCTGGACGCAACGACGATGAACGCCGCCAAGCCACCGAGGATCGAGAGCAGCAAAACGCCAAGTGTGTCCAACAGGGCACCTGCCATCCAGTTCAGTTCAGACCCCGCAGCATTTAAATACTCCCCGAGCGCCGCGATCAGGTCATCAAACTCCTCTGCAAAGGTGCCGGATGCGCCGGGTGACCCGCCGCCGACAGAGGCCACGAGCGATCCGGCAATGCTGTCGATCCCGTTCAGGATCGCCGCAGCAAGGATGTTGAACTGAACCCAGTTGGTTGCAAATGCGCCTATCAGTCCGATCTTCACGGCGAGCCAAAAGGCCGTGCGCCCGTCCATGACGCGATACTGGTAGATCGTGTTGATGAAAACCAGAATGACGACGAGTGTGGTGCCGAGGACGAGCATCGTTCCGACTGTTGCGGCGACCGCGCCAAATTGCGTCTCGGCAGCGGTATTGAGATAGCCTTCAGCCGTTTCCACGAAGTAGGTGACGACGCTCATGGAACCCTACCAGTTTCCAGCAGCTTCGCAGACTGGGATGGCGTCGCGCCGAAGCTCATTGGCCTGCCGTCGGTATTCTGATGTTGCTTCCACGATATCCCAGTATTCAGATGCGGCGAATTGCTCGAAGAAGACGCCTGTCGCTGCCTCCCAAGACGGATACCGCGTGGGACATTCGCAGCTTTGGGCTTCAACGATGCGTTGCATGCTCTGTGCCCGATAAACCTGTTGGATCAGGAGCCGTTTGTGGGCCTCGCGCACATCTATGTTTTGCATCCACTCTGGCTCTGGAGGCTGCTCGGGACAGACATCTGGCTGGTTTTCGAGCGTTGGGATCAGGTTCCGTTCAGCGACGCCAGCAGTTGCGCCGAGAACGACGAGCAGGCTTCCGATTGCAACGGCTCGCATCATTCTGCTGCTGCCTTCGTATCAGTGGTCTCGCGCTTCAAGAACGCGGTATAGCCGTAGTCACCGGCTTCAGCTGTAATGACTTCCCACCCCTCAGCACCGCGCTCATTCAAGGCACTTCGCATCGCGTCGTAGTCCTTTTGCTTCTTCACCTGGAAAAACAGGATGTCATATTCAAAGGTCTTCATTGGGAAGCTCCGATCTCGGTTGCGCCGGGGAGGTAGAATTCGGTGATGCCGCGTCTGCCGTCGTGGCGACCGGCCTGGATGATCACGTCGATGGAATTCTCGATGTACTGGATCATGTCGGCATAGGTCATGGGGATCTCTGTTTTGAGGGCCGCGATCGCGAGCCGCTGCACGGCGAGTTGCGGGGTCTCGGCATGGAGCGTGGTCATGGACCCGCCATGGCCGGTATTGATCGCCTCGAGGAAAGTCATCGCTTCCTTGCCGCGCACCTCGCCAAGAATGATGCGGTCCGGGCGCATGCGAAGCGTCGCGGTCAGAAGCACATCGGCGGTCTGGAATTCCGCGTCGCGATTGGCGATGAGGGTGACGGCATTCGGCTGGGTCGGCAGAAGCTCGGCGGCCTCCTCGATGGTGACGATGCGTTCCTCAGACGGTACATGAGCGAGGATCTTCCGCGCAGCGACGGTCTTGCCGGTAGAGGTACCACCCGAGACGATCATGTTGAGCTTGTTGTCGACGCAGAAGGCTAGGGCATCGTCGATCACGCCAGACGTAACGACCTCGCGCAATTCCCGGGTTTTCTTGAGGCGGAGTTCCTCGAGCTTGCGTTCTTTCCCATAGAGGAAATCGAGCGCGATGCCTTCAAGTGGCAGGCTTGAGAAAAACCGCAGGCTGATGGACATGGCAGAGAGCACGGCGGGCGGGGTTATGACCTGGGCGCGGATCGGACGGCTCTTGTAGGTGATCGAGACCGAGACGATCGGGCGGTTCTTGCTCATCGTTGTGTTGGCGGAAGAGGCGATCTGGTTGCCGAGGTCTTTGACTTCTGTTGCGTTCAGCTTCTCGTCCAGCTTTCGCATGAAGTGATCGCCCTGGAATTCTCCCCAGCAGCTGCCATCGGGATTGATGCAGATCTCGATGACATCGTCGCGGGATGCGGCATCGATCCGGTCTAGAGAGGTCTGGAGATAGCTCAGCGACATGGGCTCAGAATATCTCCAGATCGCGGTCGACCATCACCGTGACGCGCGCGCCCTGGTCGACATAAATGACCGGACCGATCGAGAGGTAGTCGCCAATCACGCTGTCCGTGGCATCGGCAAGATCATCGCCCACGTCTTCGAGCACGTCCGACGCGGTCTCATCCTGCAAGTTTGCCGCAGCGGCACTTGGAGCAGCGGAAATCAACGAAATCAGCGCCGCCGAGCCAAAGCGCTCATCAAAGCGGGTATCGACAAAGCCGGTCACGCCAGAGCGGCCAAGTTCATCGCCCCCGAAAGAGCTGATCTGGATGGTTTGATTGTCAGGCAGGATGATCCGGTCCCAGGCGATGGTGACCCGGCGCTGCGCGATATCGACCCCCGAACGATAGCGCCCGATCAGGCGGGACCCGCGCGGGATCAGGAGACGCGCGCCATCGACGCTGTAGACATCTTCGGAAACGACGGCACGGGTCTGGCCGGGCAGGGAGCTGTCGAGGGCGGTTTCCATGACAGCCTGGATCATCGTGCCCTGGATGATGGTGTTGGACGGGTTGGCGATGACCTCGGCTTGCGTCACCGAAGTGGGCAGCGCGCCGTTCAATACAAAATCCGTCACTTCGCCGAAGGTGCGTTCGGTTAAGGCCGTCTCATTCGCGCCCGAGGTGCCGCCAAAGGCGATGGTGGGCGAGGTGATGCGGCGCTCTTGAAACGCGCGCTCCTCGGCTGCGCGGCGTTCGAGTTCCGCAAGCCGCCGTGCTTCTTCCTCGCGGCGCAGCCGCTCTTCTTCCCGCGCCCGCAACTCGTCCTCGGTTGGGCCGATGGGTGCGGGAAGGGGGCGATTGGCTTCGAGTTGCGCGAGTTCGAGGTCTATGCGGAGTTGCTCCAGCTCGCGATCACGGGCAGTGAGTTCGTCTCGGAACTGCTGCTGCGCGGATTCCGATGCTGCTTGCAGCGCCGCGATCTGGGCGGTCAGCGCATCGATGGCTTCCGCGGCAGCCGTATCTTCTTCAACCACCGGTTCGGGCGCGTTGCGCAACTCCTCGATCTGGGCCTGAAGGGCGGCGAGCTGCGCTAAAAGCTCGGCATTCGGTTCCACCGGCTCTGGTGCGACCAGAACGACTTCGGGCTCCGGTGGGGGGAGGGTTTCGATGGCGCCGAAACCGTCGCCTTCGTTCTGAAACACGTCCGGTGTCGCCGTGGGCAGGGCTGCCTCTTCCTCGGGTTGGGACAGGAGATAGAGCAATGCACCGCCGGCACCGATCACGAGGACGACGACCAAAGCAAGCAGCGGCGAACGTCGCGGGGCAGGGGGCGAACCTGTTCCTTTGCCCTGCTCGAGGGCGGCGAGACGTTTCTCGAGGTCTGCGTTTCCGGTGTCGCTCATGATCCTACCCCCGCAGGCGGTGTGCTCTGAATACAGACCACTTCTTCCCCGATCCGCAGCACCCATTGCCTGTTCACCCCGGAAACCCGGATCACGCCATCTTCGGTGGCTTGCGTGTTGACCGTCCGCTCGCGGCCATTCGCGTAACGGAAGATCGCGGGCACCGGCGCGTTCCTTGGGAACTCGAAATGCGTAAACGTCCCGTCATCCCAGACACGGGTGGGGGTGAACTCGGTCCGCGCGCTGGCACCGTAATTATAGTTCGGCCCTTGGGCCGCGATGGCACGCGTGGGCCGTGCATTGTCTTCGGGGTAGCGGAACTGCACCACGTAGAAGGTCGGGCTGCGGGTTTCCTGGACGTTGAAATAGTAGCTCCGCCGGTTCGTGTACACGGTCACGTTGGTATGGACGCCGCGTGCAACGGGCTTGATCGCGAAGGCCTGGCCACCTGGAACGCCGTCGATCTCGAAGCCCTCCGTGTCGCCTGCGATGATCGAGCGGATGCTTTCTCCCTCGCCGAACTCGACCGTGGTCACATGGGTGAGCGAGACATTCAGTCGATAGACCTGGCCTTCCTGGTAGGTGGCCAAGCGCACGCGGCTGTCATTGGGGCCACCGCGCGGAATGGCTTCCGCGAAGGCAAGGACTGGCAGCAGGGAAAATAGGCCAGCAACAAAGAACTTACTGATCAAACTAGTTCTCCAATCTGTCGGAGCGGATGGAATATTCGAGCACGGTGAAGCCGAAGGGGTTGGTCCAGACCTCATCGATGGAGCGGCGGGTCTCGGGGCGGAACTCGAAGAGAAGCGTGGCGGTGAAGAGCCCGGTCTGGACGCCATTCAACGAGGTCAGGCGCTTGCGCAGGCGAACCGTGGCGCGGTTGGTGCCGATGCGATTGACACTGAGGATTTCGACATCGAGCCGAGCATTGGGGCCATAAACTGTCGGCGGGTAGTTCTCGTTGGCGCTGTTCCAGATCTGGCGCAAGCCGCCCTCGGCAGCGCCGTCCGAGCGGCGCAGCACGCTGCGGATGCGCAGATCGTTGTCGAGCTGGTTATAGACCTCTCGGTCGGTCACATAGCGGAAGACCTCCGCTTCAATGATGGCCTGGTTGGCTGTGACTGACGTCGCGCCTACCGAGGCCTCGGGCAGGGCAAAACCGGTGGCGGGATCATAGGGCACGACCACAGGCGGCGGATCGACATCGAGAATTGCGACAGCCGCCGCACTCAGGCATCCGAGAATGCCGAAGACCAGCCCGATGAGCCCAAGGCGCTGCCAGAGCCGTTCGCGGCGCAGGGCACCATAGACTAGCTCTTCTTCGATGATGTCCTGTTCACTCGCCACGCGTCACACCTCGGATCAATCTGCGCGCAGGTCTGGCAGCGTGAAGTCCATGAAACGCTGTTCCTCGGCGATGGTGGCGGCATCGATCACGCCGCCTGTTCCGTCACCCACGGTCTGCACCGCTTCGAGCTGCCACATGGCCACGAGCGCGATCGCCAGTTCCGCCGTGACGCGCGTGTTGAGATCGATGCTTTCCTTGAGTTCATCCATGTCGTCGATCAGCCCGACGAGCCGGTCGACGCGCTCCAGCGATTGGCCTGCGTCTTCATAGCTGTTCTGGGCAGCGGCCGAGACGAGTGCGCCGGTCGTGGCTTGCGTCGCCACACGGTTGGCCCCGGGATTGCCGCTTGTGGCCATTTCCGAAAGCGTATCGTCGTCAAATCCGAGATCGGCCAGGACCCGGTCCATCTGGGTTTCGATCTCGCCCGCTCCGGAGCCAGCGAGGCCAGAGAAGTCACCTGTCTTGATGGCTTCGATTGTGGCGAGGATGTCCCCAAACTCTTGATCGAGCAGGCCGTTCAGCTCGTCTTCCATCTCGGTACGGATGATTTCCGGCAGTTCGGCGAGACGGGTCAGCGCTTCATATGTCCGTTGCAGCTCCGCGAGTTGATCCGTGAGTGTCGCAAGCTGTTCGCGGAGCTGCGTGAGCTGCTCGGTTTGCAGAATCTCGTCTTCGATCATCTGCCGGAGCTGCTGGATGTTTTGTGCGATGTTCTGGGTGTCGACGACGGGTACGCCTTGCGCAAGGGCAGGGGACAGGGTGCCAAGATGCAGGCCAATCCCAAAAGTCGTGGCCAAGGCCGTTCTCATGAGTAAATGTCCCATCAGTCTATCTCCCTGATCGTGAATTCCATGAACGCGCCCTCGGCCATACGGGCGCTGGCCTGGGCCAGTTCCTCGGCAGAAAGGACGCGGGTCCGCGCCGCCTGAAGTCGAATACGCGCGGCAACGAGGCGCACGAGTTCGGCGCGGGCATAGGTGTTGAGCGCGATGCTTTCCTGCACGTCTTCGGTCTCGGAAATCCGCTCGACGATATCCGCAATACGCAAGGCGGCCTGCCGGATCGCGGTGGGCGAGTTGTTGCCATAGAACTCCGCACCGTGCCCGGTGATCGAGAGGTTCGCATTGGCGAGAAGCGCGGGGTCGATTGTGCCAAGCGCTTCGATCCCGCCGATGCGGCTCAGGTAGAGATTGTAGCGTTCGGGGATGACCTGGACGTAGTGCTGGGTCTCGGCAAAGGGCGGCACGCCCCCATATTCGAACACGCGGCCGGGTCCGGCGTTATAGGCGGCAAGCGCGTTGATGATATTGCCGTCGAAGGTGTTTAGTTGTGTCGCAAGATAGCGAGCACCGCCATGCACCTGCAGATAGGGGCTGTCATAGTATTCCGGGTTGATGCCGAGATCGCTGGCGGTGCCGGGCATGATCTGGGTGAGGCCGAAGGCTCCGACAGGCGAGCGTGCGCCGATGGTGAAGCGGCTTTCCTGCCAGATGAGCGCTTGCAGCAGGGCCCGCCATTGAACCGGGGAGAGGCCGGCGCGGCCCACGCCGGCAAAGCCGCTGGTTTCTTGTGCGACGCGGATGATGAGCTCTTCGATGTTTTCCGCCGCATCCCCGAACATTTGCGCGCCGCCGGGATTGGGATCGATTTCGGCATTGCCATAGACGGCCTCGACGGAACGGTCCGGGTCGCCGCTGCCACTTTCCAGCCCCGAGACCATGGCCGGCAGGCCCTGACCGCCGAAGCTGGTCTGGGCATCGAGGATGCGTTGCAGAGTTTCCAGCTGCTCCCGTTCGATCTCGGTAATGAGTTCGCGCACGGAAAGCTTGTCCGCTTGAACGGCGAGGTCTGCCTCGCGATCGCCTGTTTCGACGATATCACGCGCGGTCAACCCGCTGTCATTGGTCGGTACACCTTGGGACAGGGCGAGACCGGGCAGCAGGCAAAGCGCCAGGATATGTGGCAGCCTAGACTTCAATGTCGCGCTCCGGCGCGCCAAGGGGCATGAAGGTACAATCCGGCGCGATGTGGGCTGTCGAGACCAAGAACGTGAAGCAATTGGCCTGCGGTTCCTGATACTGGGCGCAGGAGGCCAAAGCGCCGAGCGCGGCGAGAAACAACAATTTGGCGTTTCGAGATTTTCTTGAATCGTTTGTTCGCTGCCTCTCGCTTCGCTCGAACGCGAAAAACGATGCAGGTTTCTTTGTTGTATTCTCAAAACGCCATATGCGTGTCATGAAAGTCTCCAGAAGTCCGGGCGGTCGCGGTAGTCAGCGCCGACGAGCGCCTCGCCTTTTTCCATGCCGCCGAGGATGGTGAGATTGGGTCCGAGGGCGCTCAGATCGGCATCGACGAAGATGGAGCCCTGGTCATCGCGGATGAGCGCGAGGCGGCTATCGCTGCCGGTGCTGAGAAGCACGTCGAGTTCCTTCTCATAGAGGTTCAGCATCGCGTAGTCGGACGCATGGGCGCGGATGTTCGGCAGCAGGATTTGTGTGGGCACCGCTTCGACGATGGTCTTACCGGTTCGGGTGCGCTCGAGCTGGCTGGCGTATTGCGTCATCATGACCGCAACGGTGTTCTGCTTGCGCGCGGTCACGAGCCAGTTCGACAGCCGCTCGGCGAAATATGCGTTGTCGAGCGCTTTCCAGGCCTCGTCGATCACGATGATCGTTGGGCGGCGGTCCTCGATCTCGCGCTCGACCCGGCGGAAGAGGTAGGAGAGGACGGCCATGCGCTCTTTCTCGGCCTCGCTGTCGAGAATGCCGGTCAGATCGAAGCCCACCACATCGCCCTCGAGCGAAAACGTGTCTTCCAGCGTCTGGCCGAATATCCAGCCATAGCGGCCCTCTTCGGTCCATTCGAGAAGGCGCTCGTGCAGATCGCCGCCATCATCGGTGGAGACAAAAAGTGATGCAAAATCCCGCCAGTTGCGCAGGGCCGGGTTTGTGGCTTGCGCGTTCTGGCGGACGACTTCCTGGATGCGGTTGGTTTGGGCGGGCGTCAGCGGCTTGTCGGCACGGTAGAGCAGGGTGGCGAGCCAATCCGAGAGCCATGCTGTGCCGCGACTATCAGTTTCCGTCCAAAGCGGGTTGAGCCCAGTAGGTTGTCCGGCTTTCAAAGACGCGTAGCGCCCGCCATTGGCGCGGACCGCCATCTCCATACCGAAACGGTAATCGAAGACGAAGATCCGCGCCCCTGCTCGACGGGACTGCGTCATGAGGAATGCCGAGAGGACCGACTTGCCGGACCCGGGCCGGCCAATAATCAGGGTATGCCCGCTGGTGGGCTCTTTGTCGGGGCTGCCTTGCTCGTGATAGGAAAAGCGGTAGGCGCTCTGCTCGGGCGTGGGCAGGTAGGTGATGACCTTGCCCCAGGGCGTTTTCTCCGCCGGTTTGCCAAGCTGGGTCCGATGGAAGGCCGCGAAATCCGCGAAGTTGCGATTGGTGATGGCACTGGCGCGAACGCGCTTGGGCTGGTTGCCGGGATGCTGGCTGAGGTAATGGGCCTTGGCCGCGACCCGCTCACCGATCATCTTCACACCTTCGGCGGCGGCGGCGTTGACGATCTCGGCGCTCAGTGTCTGCAATTCGTCCAGCGTATCGCAAAAGAGCGTCACGACCATATGGTGTTCGCCGAAGCTCTGGCGCTTGGCCTCGAGATCATCGGCGGCGATGTCGAGCGCCTCCATAAGCGACAGGGCCGCATCCTGGCTGGCCTGCATCTGGCGCTTCTGCCGTTTGATGCGTCCCGCCATAAGGTTCGAGTTGATCGGTGTGAAGGAATGCGTGACGATCATGTCGACCGGCAGGTTCAGCATGTCGAACATTGTGCAGGAGGTGGCTTCGGAGTATTCCCCGATGGTGAAGCTCTTGCCAAAGCGTTGGCCCACCACGCCTTCGGTGAGCTCGAAGTGATCTCCGTGAAACGTCACGCGGGTGTTGGCCACGTTGAAGGACAGGAAGCCATAGGTGTTCGCGGGATAGAGTGGCAGTTCCTGGCCAGTGTTGAGGGCTCCCAGAAAGCCGATCAACTCGCCGGACTTGGCCGAAAGCACACGCGGGTGCAACTCCGTCAGGCCTGACACGAACACGCTTACGGCCTCGCCCAAACGACGCAGGCGCTTTTCGGTCGCTTCCTTGAGGCGATCCGGCGCGCTGCGATTAAGGAAAGGCAAAACGCTTTTTGGGGGTGGGCGGTGAATGACCGTGAGCGTCAGGGTCTTGTCGCGCAGCCCGCTGGTCTTGAGTTTCGAGCGCCAAAGCCGATCCACCTCGCCCGCGAAGCTATCCTCTCGCACGGGCTCGAGGTCCGCCGTGATCGCCTTGGAGACCTTGTGGACGTAGTAACTGAACTCCGGCCCCAGCTGCGCGATGATCCGAGCGAAGAGCGCCGTCACCTTGTCGAGATAGGCATCATCCGTCGTATAGCTGTTGATCCCTTCGAGCCGGATACACTGGAAAAGCTCGTTCACGCGCGTGCGCACGGTGCGGTCATCGACCAGGCTGACGTAAGGCAGCATATGGGCGAGGCGGGTCTCGCGTGCATACCATTCGGGCGTCATCGTGCGGGGATCGAGCGCAGCATCACAGGCTTCATCACGGAGCATAGCTGTCCCCGCCATGGATGGAGCGGTTCCGCGTGGGCGGTGTCTCCTGCAGCGCGGTCATCATCACGTCGATGAAGCGCGGGTCCCAATCCGCAGCCTTCCAGAGCACGGGATAGAGCAGGGCCGCCACACCCAGCACCGCGATGTGCTGCACCCAGACGAACAAGAGCACCGAGCCGAAAAGCCAGACCATCGCGTACATGATGGGCAGGCCCAGAAGCTTGGGCGGGCGCACGAGGCCGAGAAAGAGAGGCGAGCGCTCAGCCACCGGCAAAGACCGCGGCAACGATGGTGGGAGCGGCGGCGACACCGGCGATACCAACAAGCACCCAGAGTGCCTGGCGCAGATCGATGATGTTGAAAAACCAGCTCAAGAAAACGCCAAGGACTGCGAGTGTGGCGATCACGACTCCGAGCGGGCCAGTCAGAGCATCGACAATGCCCTGCAATAAGCTTTGGATCGGGGAGAGATCGATGCTTTGGGCAAGGGCTGGCTCGGCAATGAGCAGGAATAGCGCCAGTGAGGCGACAAAGAGGTTTGAAATCTGTCTCATGACTTTGATCCTTCCAATCGAGCCACGACAGCCATGACGCGGGCCACGTGGGTCTGGGTTTCTCGGTAGGGGGGAATGCCGCCGTACTGGCGCACTGCATCTGGGCCGGCGTTGTAGGCTGCGAGCGCGAGCCGCGGATCGCCAAACGTGTCCAGCATCATCGCAAGATAGCGGGCGGAGCCGTCGAGGTTTTGAAGTGGATCGCGCGGGTCAACGCCGAGATCACGCGCCGTCGCGGGCATCAATTGACCAAGGCCGATGGCGCCCGCACTCGAGACCGCGTCCTGTCGGTAGGCGCTCTCGACCTCGATATTTGCGCGGTAGAGCGTCAGCCAATCGCGAACCGAGAGATCCGTGCGCCGAAGCCCGGGATGCCCGGCGTAGCGAAGCGCGGTGGCCTCAATGGCTGTAAGAACATCGGCGCGGGGCAGGGGCGCAGGTCGCGAGAGGGCTGCAAAACGCAAAGCGTCAGGTTGAATAGCTGATTCATCTTCACCGAGGATCGCCAGCTCATCAGCCGCGGACCCCTGGCCGATGCCGTCATTGTAATTGCGGGCAAAGCTGTCCTGAGAACGCGACGGCGTCAGAGCGCCATCGCTCTCCATGACCAGTACCATCTGCGCAGTGGCGGGACCCGCGAGATACCAGGCAAGGAGAAGGCTATTTGCTGCTGCCTTTGTCGGTCGCAGCCAGCTTGTGTGTCGTCCGCTGGCCTTCTTCGAGCGGGACATCCGCATGGGAGAAGCCGATGCCGATGAGGAAGGACACCACGCCCGTGATGGTTTTGAATTCGCGGATCTTGATGTCGTTATAGGTCGTCCGGGTGCGGGCCGTGACCAGCAGCTTCTCCACGCCCTCGTCAGAGACGACGCGCATGATCCAGACCCCATAATAGCTGGGGCCCTTCTTGTGTGCCGACTCCTGGCACAGGATTTCAGCGCTATAGCCACTTTCCACGAGTTCGCGGAAACGTGCTTCCGTAACCACATTTGGTGCTTCGATGTCCCAGTTCATGGCCCGGCTCACGCTTTCTTCAAACGCGCAACACCCGGGCATTCCCACTTGAAGCCCAGAGTTACGATAGTATATTATCAACCGCAAGATGTATTGGTCAGATACGGCTGTATCTCGGTTACTCAAACTCTAGGCACGGCCATTGATGTCTATCAAGGAAAATAGGGGTTTCAGAAACCTGCGGTTGAGCCGTTGGGTGGGCATGCAGTCTGTAGCACTGCTTTTGCTCGTTCCGGCTGCAAGCCAAGCAGAATCCTGTCTCGCCCCGGTCCGGCCTTTCGTGCCAAGCGATTCGCAGGCCGCTCGGGATTATGCCGACATCATCCGGCGGGACTTCGAGGTCTATATCGCCGACATTCAGGACTACTTCCACTGCCTCGAGCAGGAGCGTGCGCGTGCTTTTGAGGAAGCCCGCGAAGTCAGTCAGGACTACGGTCGGTTTCTGGAACTTGCGGGGGATTGATGGGCGATCGGGTATGCATCAGGATTGCACCCAACAGAAACAAAACGCCGATAACACCCTCAAATATCTGCTTTTTAGATAACAGATTTCATCCGCTAGCGACGTCACAAAGGGTATGTGACGCGTGGCGAAAACAATCAGAACAAATGGCCAGTTGGCACTCGTCCGTGCGTTGGTTGATGCACGTCAGAATGCGGGTCTCAGCCAGCAGCAGTTGGCGGCGAAGCTCAAACGCCACCAGTCGTTTGTGGCACGCCTCGAAAGCGGCGAGCGTCGTATCGACGTCGTGGAGTTTACAGTTCTGGCCAGGGTCATTGGCTTTGACAAAAATGAAGTCCTGTCGATTGTCGAAGCCGCCACGGAGCCCGACCACAAGATTTGAAAGCAATGTAATTTTGGGACGCGCACGCTTCGTGCGTCCTCAAGTGAAGCGAGCTCCTAAACAAAGAGCAGTTAGCAAATATCCACTACGTGCGGCCTGCGGCGCGAGTAGGCGCCTTAATACACCATGCCGCAATTTCAGCGCCAGAGTGCAGGAAGTTCGTAAACAGTGAACGATGATAAAGGTGAGGGCGTCGCGATCGCCAATCTGATTGGGACCGATGGGTGCAGCATTGTTGGTTGGGTGTATCGCTGGAGTGCAGGCGCCCATGCGGTGATGTGGGACGTCCAAGGGCCCCAGCCGGTGTCGGAAATCCAGCCGGATCTCACTGCGGAACAGAAGCAGGAAATCGGCTTGGATGATTTGAAGCGGATTGGAAGCGGCAAAGGTGGATAGGCTCCTCAGCTAGCCGCCAGTTCATATTTGATAGTTGGGGTCGGCCAGCATACCGGACATTGGGGTCGCACGCAGCGGATGCGGACTCTGAGCCCATTTTACCGAATGCTGCGTTTTGCACCGATGGCCGCAAGCCGAGCAAAGCTGCCATTCGAAAGAGCCTGGGGAGTTTGCCCAGTGATGGATGGTAGCAATTTTGTCTTGATTTCAGGCCGTTGCAAGTGGTCGTGTGCAGTACATGTTCATGTTCTGATCGCGTGATTTCGTGGGATTTTCGCGTCTTCGGCGACGGTCCAAATAAACAGCCATGCATGGCCCTGCATCATGCCGATCCTCGATCGCCTCAGGATTGGTGGAGGCGCCTGCGATCTCCCGCAGGCGCCATTGCTCACTCGCTGCGAACGATCTCGCTGTAGGCGCCGCGGAGCTGCAGCGTGACGGTCACGTCGGAATCGTCGCGGTTGCGCCAGAACCAGCCGTGTTCGCCGGGAAACGGCGCCTCGATGCTGCCCGCGCCATCGGTCGTGCCCCGGCCACGGTCGTAGTCGATTGACTGGCCATCGCCATGGGCGTGCAGGTCGAAGTTGATCCGGCCGCCTTCCGCGACCCACGAATATTCCACGATATCGCCTGCGGCCATCACCATCTTGACCTCGGTGAACGCGTCCGGCGCCAGCGTGAAGGTCACCGTGTCGGTCCACGCTTCCTGAGCGTGCGCCGCGCCCACGAAGAGTCCGAACATGTCCTCCATGAGGCTCGACGACTGCTCGCCGCCGCCGTGGACCGCCTCATCCTCCGCTGCCTCGCGGGCGAGTTGCTGCTTGATCTCGCCCATCTCGGTGAGGCCGAGGACATTGCCCACACCGGTCGGGTCGATCCCATATTCCGCCGGTAGGTAGACACCGACCCCGATAAAGGCCGCGCCGATCACGGCGGCGATGGTCGAGCGCCGCAGTTGTTTCGGTGTCGGCAGGAGCGCCGGATCGGGCTTCTCCGCGGTCAATTGCATCGTGTCGCGCATTCTGTCGATGAGTTGCATATCGAATTCTCCTTATGCGGCCGCAAGAAAGCCGTTGATCTGGTAGACGGTGAGCCAGATGCCAAGGCCCACCATGATGACGTTGGCGACGACGGCTTGGCTCATGAACCGCTCGGACCGGCGCCAGTAGCCCATCACGACGAGGATCGCGAAGAGCGCGAGGATCTGGCCGACCTCGACGCCGACGTTGAACGCGAGCAGGTTCCACAGGAGGCCGTCCTCGGAGATGTCGTATTCGATGATCTTCGAGGCGAGGCCGGTGCCGTGGAACAGGCCGAAGATCAGCGTCGCGGCCTTTGTGTTGGGCTGGAACCCGAACCACTTCTGGTAGGCGCCGAGGTTGTCGAGCGCCTTGTAGACGACGCTGAGGCCGATAATGGCGTCGATGATGTAGGAATTGATGCCCCATCCCCACCAGACGCCGGCGAGCATCGTCACCGAGTGCCCGACGGCGAAGATGCTGACATAGATGGCGACATCCTTCATCCGGTAGAGGAAGAAGACGACGCCCAGAAGGAAGAGGATGTGGTCGTATCCCGTCACCATGTGCTTGGCGCCGAGATAGATGAAGGAGATGACGTGCACCCCCCAGATTTCCTGGATGTAGCCCGCGTCACCGGGGGTGACGTCATGGGCCAGCACCTGCGCCACGCTGGAGGCGTAGAGCGCAAGGGCTGTCAGAAGGATCGCCGTGAAGCGTCTCGACGCGAGCGCGTGCAGGGCCGGTGAGTTTAAACTCATGAATAGGTCTCCGTTCGTGCGATTGAATGATCGGTGAGGCCGCGCGCGGGCGCAGCGCCGATCAGGCACGCGGAGGGCGTTCGATCCGGAACGTGTGGTGCCCGCCGCCCGGCGAGGCCTTCAGGCGCCGCGCATCCCTGTAGGCGGAGGTCGGATGGCTTCGGTCCCCGAGCGCCAGGAGCGCCTGACTGTGGTCATGGTCCGCCACGTCATGGCTGTGGCCGTGCATTGCCCAGTAGAGGTCTTCCTCGAACCCGTGCGAATGCCCGTGATCAGCGATCATCTCCAGATGATCCTGGATCGTCTCGAACACGGCCGGCGTGTGGGTCGCGGCGGGTATGACCGACCAGAACACAAGCGACAGGCAGAGAAGCGCCGTAAACGCCTGTTTTCCGTATGTCGCCAGAGGCCTCATCGGTCTTGCCTGTCTGCCCATATGCGCAGCCTCTTCTGAGGCCATCTTGTTCTATCCCCCCTGGGGGGATATCGTTGTTCTATGACAAAGTCGCACATCCACGCAACCCATCCTGCCCTGATCGCGCGGCTGAAACGCGCCGACGGTCATCTGCGGGCCGTGATCGGCATGATCGAGGAGGGCAAACCTTGTCTCGATATCGCTCAGCAGTTGCAGGCGGTTGAGAAGGCCGTCGTCAATGCCAAACGTGCCCTGATCCACGACCACATGGACCATTGCTTGGACGAAGACCATTCGCCCGCGGACCGCGATGAGCTGAAAGCCATCGCCCGCTACCTTTGAGATCATCGATGCTGGAGATCCTCGCCGACCGCACCTACCGCCACCTGTTCCTTGCGCAGGTCGTGGCCCTGCTGGGCACCGGCCTTGCGACAGTGGCACTCGGGCTGCTGGCCTATGACCTCGCGGGCGACGGGGCGGCGATGGTGCTGGGCACGGTCTTCACGATCAAGATGGTGGCCTATGTCGGCATCGCGCCCGTCGCCGGCGCCTTGGCCGACCGTGCCAACCGCCGCGCGCTGCTGGTCGGGCTCGACGTGGTGCGGGCGGGTGCCGCGCTCTGTCTGCCGTTCGTCACCGAGGTCTGGCAGGTCTACGTGCTGATTTTCCTGCTGCAATCGGCCTCGGCCGCCTTCACGCCGACTTTCCAGGCGACGATCCCGGACGTGCTGCCGGAGGAGGCGCGCTATACCCGCGCGCTGTCGCTCTCGCGGCTCGCCTACGATCTGGAAAACATCCTCAGCCCGACCCTCGCCGCGTTGCTGCTCGCCCTCATGACGTACAACTCCCTGTTCCTCGGTACGGTGGCGGGCTTCGCGGCCTCGGCGCTGCTGGTCGTTTCGGTGCTGCTGCCGAGCCCGAAGCCGTCCGAGCGGCGCGGCATCTATGACCGCACGACACGCGGCATCCGCATCTACCTCGCGACGCCGCGGCTGCGCGGACTGCTGGCCCTGAACCTCGCCGCGGCTGCGGCGGGCGCCATGGTGCTGGTCAACTCGGTGGTGCTGGTACGCGGCACCCTCGGCCTGTCGGAAAGCGCACTGTCCTGGACGATGTTCGCCTTCGGCGCCGGCTCGATGCTTGCGGCGCTTCTGTTGCCGCGCCTCCTCGACCGCTTGCCCGACAGGCCGGTGATGGTTGCGGGCGCCGCGCTGATGGTCCTGTGCCTGCTGGTCTTGGCGGCAGAGGTCGCCGCCCTCGGTCTCGACTGGCCCTTCCTGTTCGGCGCCTGGCTGCTGGTGGGGCTGGGATATTCCGCCGTGCTCACCCCCTCCGGCCGCCTCCTGCGCCGCTCGGCTCATGCGGAGGATCGACCCGCGCTCTTCGCCGCCCAGTTCGCGCTTAGCCACGCCTGCTGGCTCGTGACCTATCCGCTTTCGGGTTGGCTGATGACGCAGTTCGGTCCGGTCGTGGCGCTCGGCTGTCTTGCGGCGCTGGCGGGTGCCGGGGCGTTGGTCGCGTCGCGTCTGTGGCCGAAGGAGGATCCGGAGATCTTCGAGCATACCCACGAAAACCTGCCGCTCGACCATCCCCACCTCAAGGGCGAGCGCCGACACGCACATCCCTTCGTCGTGGACGACCAGCATCCCCGCTGGGCGTCGCAGCTCTAGCTTTCTTGCCCTTTCAAGACATGCTTCGAGCATTCGCGCATGCTCAGAAACATGAACGTCACGAGTGGCTCTCGAAGACCACGGTCGACCCGTCGCGCAAGACGAGCAGCGTGTCATAGGCGTCGCGCTGGTCACCCATTTCCATGCCAGGCGAGCCGATCGGCATGCCCGGCACCGTGAGGCCAAGTGCGTCCGAGCGTTCTGCCAGCAACCGTTGCACATCGCCAGCCGGCACGTGGCCTTCGATGAAGTAGCCGTCGATAAAGGCGGTATGGCAGGAACTCAGTTCCGGTGTGACGCCAGCGCGCGCTTTCATCGACCAGAGTGTTTCTTGATCGACGTCGCGGGCCAGGGCATCGAACCCTGCGCCGGTCATGTGGTCGACCCAAGCAGAACAGCAGCCGCAGGTCGGCAATTTGAAAACTTCCATTTGACTGGGCGTTGCATTTGCCGGTCGGCCAAGCGTTGTCGCGGTGAAGCCAGAAGCGATGCTGGTAAGGATGAAGTGTCTGCGGTTCATATGTCTTATCTCCCAATTCGTGGTTGTCTTGAGCGCGGTCACGTCACGCCACCCTGAGCCACGTCATCATGCCGCCGGCTGAATGTTCCAACATGTGGCAATGGAGGAGCCAGTCGCCGGGATTGTCTGCGACGAAAGCGATCTCGACTGTCTCTGAGCGGTTCATCAGAAGCGTGTCGCGCAGGGGGCCCACCGAGCCATCTGCGGAAATCTGGCGGAAATGGTGGCCGTGCAGGTGCATTGCATGTGGCCAGGCCGTGTCGTTTGTCATCGCGATGCGGATTGTCTCACCGCGCGCGGCGTCGATGAGTGGGGTCTCTCCCATCTCCGCCATTCCGTTGAATGCCCAGACCTTCCCTGCGGCCGCCATCTCGCGCATGCCCATCCTGCGACCGCCCATCATTGCGCTCTGCATCCCCCCCATGGCGCCGCCTTCCATGTGAAGCTCCGCGCGTCGGGCATCATTGATCGACCTAAGGGCTGGGACGGGGTTGGGCGGCAGTGGGATAGGATCGGAGAGCCGCGCGGTCCGGGCGCGCCCTTGGACGGGGAAGGAGGCAAGGGCGTAGCCGCCGTCGCGTTCGAAGCTGACGAGCATGGCCTCTCCGCCCTCGTCAGCCGTGACATCGACGATCAGGTCAGCGCGCTGAGCAGGCGCGAGGGACAGTCGCTCAAGCGGCTCCGGCGTTTCGAGCGGCATACCGTCGAGGGCCACAATCCAGCCTTCGAGGCCACGGGCCTCGAGCGAAAAGATCCGCGCGTTGGCCGTGTTCACGAGACGCAGCCGCATGCGGGTGTGCTGCTGCACCTCGCGGGTCCAAGCGCCGTTCCCGTTCACGGTGATCCAGTTGCCGATCCGTCCCGCATGCGCCCAGTCGTGCATGGCGCCGAAATCATCGGCGATCTGGGCCGCGTCGTTCAGTCGCCAATCGTCGATGAGCAGAACGTCGTCCAGGTCGACCTCCGGAGCGCCTTCGGCCTCCTCGACGATCAGCGCGCCGTAGAGTCCGCGGGCCATCTGCTCCCAGCTGCGATTATGCGGGTGGTACCAATAGGTGCCGGCGTCCGGCGCGGTGAAGTCGTAGGTAAACTGAGCGCCCGGCTCCACGGCCGGTTGGGTCATGCCAGCGACGCCGTCCATGGCGTTTTCGATACGGATCCCGTGCCAATGGACGCTGGAGGGCTGCGGCAGATCGTTAACGAAGCGCCGAGACACCTTGGCGCCTTGGGGCACACGGATCGTCGGCCCCGGAACCGATCCGCCGAAGGCCCAGACTTCCGTCTCCGGATATTCGGCCGGCGCGAGACGCGTGCGCGCTTCGCTGGCGACCAGGTCCTGAACTCCGTCTGCTACGGCGATCCGCGGCATCGCGAGGCTCGCCACGGATCCGAGAAGCTTTTTGTTGAACTGGCGACGGGTCAGCATGGCCGGACCTCCTCTCAGGATAGGAATACGGCGGTTTGGACCGCCTTCATCTGTGGTAACGCGCCCATCGCCTGCTCCGAGGGCGGTGATGTGAGGGTCGTCAGAGCGGCGGTTGTCGCGAGGATGGCTGCCACGAGCACGCTTTCCACCGCAATGGACCGGCGCATGCGCTGCGCGGCTCCGGGCATGGCTTTGAAAAGATCGGGGGTCAGTCGCAGCTTGTTCAGCGCCGCGAGAGCCAGCACGCCAGCGAAAAGCGCCAGTTTGAGAAGGAACGCCTGGCCGTAGGGCGAGAAGAGCGCATCGGGCGTCGCCGCTCCCAGAAGAACAAGCGTGAGAATGCCGGCGGCGACGAGCAAAGCAACAACCCAGAGGGCTTTTGTTCCGAACTCATGCGCAAGCGCACCGGCTTTCTCGGGCGTCTCGCGGCGCGCGGCGCGCGACAGGGGCGCGAAGCTGCCGATCCAGAAGGCGAGGCCCGCGATATGCACCGTGACCAAAGCGCCCAAAAGCAGGCGCGGGTCGCCGAGCGCATGACCGCGCATGGCAAAGGAGGCGCAGGCGAGGATGGCCCCGGCCGCCGCGAGCCAGCGTGCCGTGCGCCATGGCAGAAGAACGCTGAGGATGAGCGCCAGACCAACCAGCCGAACGATCAGGCTCGCGCCGAGGGGGCTTTCGGCGACAATCCCCAGCATCATGGGATCGACCGCGCCATCGAGGGCGCCGCCCATGAGAAAACTCGCGCGAACGGGCAGGCGCAGGGCGCTGAGCAGGGCCGCCGCGATCGCGCCGAGCACCGCCGCCCGCCTTAGCGCCGCGCGGGCGTCTGCGGTCAGTTCGCGAAGCCACAGCAAGACCAGAACGCTGCCCGCCGCGATCAAGGTCGCGGCATAGGCCAGCGTCTTCACGAGGATCGCGATCCAGATAACGGCGTCGGCAGAGGCGAGCGCAGCGATCAAGCGGGGTCAGTCCGCGATCTCGAAGGAGAAACTGCCCTGCATCGGATGGCCGTCACCCGACAGGCCGCGCCACTCGACGGTGTAGGCCCCTTTGCCCAGCGTGGCAGGCACAGCCTTGAACTGCGTCACGGGGGCCATGTCATCCGAGCGCTGCAAGTCCATACCGGTGCCCGTGCTGTCGGTCAGGCGAACCATTGTCACGCGCATCGGGCTGTCTAAGGTCATTTCGATGCTCTCAGGCGGCGTCTCCAGGATGGCGCCGTCGGTCGGCACGGTGGCTTCCTTGGACGAATGCGCAAACGCGGCGGATGTGACCAGAGCCACCGCGAACATGGCTGAAATCAGACCACGTGCTTTTGTCATCTTCTTACCTCGTTCCTTGTGGTCGCGCGACCGGCCCGAATGCGCCGGTCGCGGATCGTTGCGATCAGTTTGGCATCATTGCCCCGATGGCGTACATCCCGTCGGCGTCTTTCATCAACATGAGCGTCACTTCCGAGCCTGCCTCGATGTCGTCCATCATCTCGGCATTTTCGAGAAGCGGCAGGTCCATCGTCATCGCGGGCCAGCCGATTTCCGGGATCGGATCGTGGCTGACATTGGCCGTGCCGTCGCCGATCGAATTGACGATGGCTTTCGTATGGACAGCGCCTTCCATCTGTTCGTCCGACATCGGCATGTTCGAATGATCCATGCTGCCATGGTCCATTTGAGCCAGGGCTGGCATGGTTGCGAAGGCGATGAGGCCGAAAGTTGCTGTAAATGTTTTCATTGGTAGCTCCATGGTTTCACTTGCGTTTATTCGGCAGGCACTGAGCCTTCAGGCCGCAGAATGAGGGGAGTGATCTCGCGGTTGACGCGACGCAGCGCCAGCCTCTTCCAGATCACGAAAATCGACGGAATGACGAGGAGGGTCAGCAGGGTCGCCGTGACCATGCCGCCGATCATCGGTGCGGCGATCCGCTGCATGATTTCCGACCCCGTACCGGTGCCGTACATGATCGGGATGAGAGCCGCAAAGATCGTGGCCACCGTCATGACCTTGGGACGGACGCGCAGCACGGCACCTTCGAACACCGCGTCTTCAATGTCATCACGTGTGAGCTTGCGGTATTCGGATTCTGCGAGCTTGCGCCGCTTCTCCCAGGACAGATTGAGATAGAGTAGCATCACGATTGCGGTTTCCACCGCAACGCCTGCAAGCGCGATGAAACCCACGAGCACAGCCACCGAGATGTCAAAGGTGAGATACCACAGAAACCAGACCCCACCCGCCAATGCCACAGGGAGAGCTGCAAGGATGATGCCCACCTCGATCACGCGGTTGAAGGCCATGAACAGCATCAAAGTGATGATCAGGAGCGTTGCAGGGGCTACGATGGTCAGCCGTTCCTGCATCCGTTCGATGTATTCGTACTGGCCGGACCAGCTCAGCGAATAGCCGGGCGGCAGGTCGACATCTCGCAAGACCACGTCACGCGCCTCAGCCACATAGGTGCCGAGATCGCGCCCGGCGATATCGATGAAGACAAAGCCCGTGCGTCTCGCGTTCTCAGATCGGATCATGCCCGGCCCATCCACGATGCGAATCTCTGCAAGTGCCGCAAGCGGGATATGCGCGCCGGACGGTGTGACAACGGGTAGGGTTTCAAGACGCTCGGGACTGTCTCGCCACGACTGCGGGTAGCGCAGATTGATCGGGAACCGTTCGAGACCTTCGACGGACTCCGACACCTGCATACCGCCGATGGCTGTCTGCACCACGTCCTGCACGTCGCGCACGCTCATCATATAACGGGCGGCGGCGTCGCGCTTCACGTCGATCTCGATGAAGCGCCCGCCGACGGGGCGTTCGGCGTAGGCGGATGCGGTGCCTTCGATGCCGCGGACCGCGTCCTCTACTGCGATGCCAATCTGTTCGATCACCTTCAGATCGGCGCCCGAGATCTTCACGCCGACCGGCGTCTTGATCCCCGTCGCCAGCATGTCGATCCGGTTCTTGATCGGCTGGATCCAGACGTTGGTCACACCGGGCACCTGAACGATGCGGTCGAGCTCGTCGCGAATCCCATCCATCGTCATGCCAGGACGCCATTCGGATTCCGGTTTGAGCTGGATCGTGGTCTCGATCATCGTCAGCGGCGCCGGATCGGTGGCCGTCTCGGCACGTCCAAGCTTGCCGTGGACTGTCTCGACCTCCGGTATCGTGGCGATGAGCCGGTCAGTCTGTTGCAACACCTCGCGCGCTTTTCCGATGGAGACACCCGGGTAGAGCGTGGGCATATAGAGGAAATCGCCCTCGTTCAGTTCCGGCATGAACTCGGAGCCGAGGCGCTGGAGCGGATACCACATCGAGGCGACGACGGCCGCGGCCATCAGTGTTGTTGCCCAGGGCCAGGCGATGGCCGCGTCCAGAAACGGGCGATACATCCAGACGACGATGCGATTGAGCGGGTTCTTGCGCTCAGGAAGAATCCGTCCGCGAATAAAATATCCCATGAGCACCGGCACGAGGGTGATCGACAGGATTGCCGCGGCAGCCATGGCGTAAGTCTTGGTATAGGCGAGCGGCTTGAACAGTCGTCCTTCCTGGTTTTCGAGCACAAACACCGGGAGGAAGCTCACCGTGATGATCGCAAGGGAATAAAAGAGAGCAGGCCCGACCTCTGACGCGCATTCCTGCACGATCCGCCAACGGTTCTCTGCGGTAAGCTTCTCTTTCTCCAGTCGTCGGTGCATCGCCTCGATCATCACGATGGCGGCGTCGACCATGGCCCCGATGGCGATGGCGATGCCGCCCAGCGACATGATGTTTGCATTCACCCCTTGTGCCTTCATCAGGATAACGGCCGCGAAAATGCCCAATGGCAGCGACAACAGGATCACCAGCGATGAGCGCAGATGAAGAAGGAAGGCGGCGCAGACCAGCACCACGACGATGAATTCTTCCGTGAGCTTCTTCTGCAGGTTCTCGATAGCCCTTTCGATCACCCCGGAGCGGTCGTAGGTGGTGACGATCTCAACGCCCTCGGGCAGGTTCGGGCGCAACTCCTCGATCCGCGCCTCCACCGCTTTGATGGTGGCCAGCGCATTGCCGCCCCAGCGCAGGATCACGACGCCGCCCACAGCATCGCCTTCGCCGTCAAACTCGCCAACCCCGCGCCGCATTTCCGGTCCGAGCCGGATTTCGGCGACGTCACCGAGGGTCAGGGCCGCACCGCGCTCGTTGACCATCAAGGGTGCGCTGGCGAGATCCGCGAGTTCATCGATATAGCCTGACGAGCGGACCATGAACTCAGCCTCGCCCATCTCGATCACGCTGCCGCCTGTTTCGCGGTTCGCGGCCTCGATTGATCGGCGCAGCTGCGGGAGCGTGATGTCGTAGGCGCGCAGCTTGTTTGGATCGACGACAACTTGATACTGCTTGACCATGCCGCCGATCGTGGCGACCTCCGAGACACCTTCGACAGCCTGAAGCTCATATTTGAGGAACCAGTCCTGCAGCGTGCGGAGCTGCGACAGGTCATGGTTCCCGGTCCGGTCGATTAGGGCGTATTGGTAGATCCAGCCGACGCCCGTCGCGTCCGGACCCAGCTGAGGGGAGACGCCCTCGGGCAGGCTTCCCGTGATCTGCCCGAGATATTCCAATACCCTGGAACGTGCCCAGTAAAGATCTGTGCCATCTTCGAAGACGACGTAGACGAAACTGTCCCCGAAGAAGGAGAAGCCGCGCACGTCCTGCGCGCCCGGCACGGCGAGCATCGCGGTCGCCAGTGGGTAGGTGATCTGGTTCTCCACCACCTGCGGCGCCTGGCCCGGATAGGGCGTGCGCACGATGACCTGTACGTCAGACAAGTCAGGGATCGCGTCCACCGGGGTCTCACGGATGGCCCAAATCCCGGCCGCCGCCATCATCAACGCGAGCGCCACGATGATGAACCTGTTTGCGATCGAGGCGCGGATGATGGCCGGGATCATTGCGACACGCTCCGCGCAGCGGCTGCGCCCACAAGCGTCATCGTGAAGTCCGGGTTACGATGGAGCAGAAGAGTAAGCTCTTCGCCGGTGGTCAGTTCTGCCGGATCTATGGTGTCCGCGATGGCGAAATCCATCGTCATGCCGGGCATGCCGATTTCGGCCATCGGCCCATGCGTGATGTTGGCCATCCGCGCGCCTGCATCGACCGCGTTGATCGTGCCTGAGACTTCCATCGGCGGCTGCACAGGCTCGGCTCCGGTCAGCACCATCGTCATGCCGTCTGGACGCGCGAAGGTGAGTGATATTTCCGCTCCGGTTTGCAGAGACGCCAGATCGAGGTTGGCATCGACGGCGAACGACATGGTCATCCCCGGCATCCCGATTTCGGTGATCGGCCCATGTGTGATGGTTGCTTGTCGGGCGGCCGGGTCGATGGCGTCGATGGTTCCCGAAACGATGATTGGCGGAGCCGCTTCGATCTGCGTCTCCATACCCTGCTCCATAACGGGTGCTTCCTCCCCGTCGGCGCGCACCGCGATAACGGAAAACATACCGTTCTGATCCTTAGCCAGATCGAATTCGATCGGCGTATCGAGCGGCACGCTATTGGGATCGAGACCGGCCACGTCGAGATCCATTTGCATCGGAGGCCAGCCAAGATCCGGAATGGGGCCGTGGTCCAGTGTCAGCTTGCCGTCGGGCGTCACGGCCAGCGCCATGCCCGTTCCCGTCGCTGCAACACCGTCATCTGGCGCCAGCTCGATCAGGCCAAGCAGACCGTCGGCGCCCCGGGCGGCGCGGAACGCCACCTCCTCTCCCTCGCGAAGCCGGTCGAGCGACACGTCCGCGCGCACCGGAAACTCGGACGTCATGGCGGGCCAGTCGAGACTGTCCAGCGTATTATGGCGCAGCGTCGCGATCCGCCGTTCCCGGTCGAGCGCAATAAGCGTGCCCGTTCCGCGGGCGGGCTCTTCATCGGTCGGCGCCATGCGCATGAAGCCCGCGCTCAGCGCGCTTTCGCTATCGATCAGAAATTGCGCAGAAGCGACGACCTCCTCGCCGGGCGCAAGCCCTTGCAGAATTTCCGTCCGACCGCCTTCTCCGAAACTGTCGCGCAGTCCGGTCGTGACGAGCCGCGGCCGGAATGTGCCTTCGTCTGTCCTCAGGATGACGCGCTCCGCCGTTCCGGTCCGGATCACCGCCTCGGACGGCACCGTCAGAACCTGACGGGTTTCGCCGGAAACAAGCCTCACATTGCCGAACATGCCGGGCCGAAGCAGCCCTTCGGAATTGTCGAAGCGCAGGCGTACGGGCAGGGTGCGCGTGCGCGGATCGAGCTCCGGGTAGATGTAATCAATTCTGCCCTCAAAAACCTCGCCCGGCAGATGCTCGAAGCTGGCAACCGCAGTCATGTCCTCCGATAGGCGCGACACCTCACGCTCGAACACGTCCACGATGAGCCAGACCTGGCTCAAATCCGTGATCGATACCGCTTGCGTTCCCGGTTCCAAGAACATGCCGTCCGCTGCCTCCAGGGCGACGACGATGCCGTCCCTCGGAGCTTCCACGGCAATGCGCCGCGCGACTTCGCCTGACGCCTCGATCTCGGCAATCTGCCTTTCGCTGGCGCCGTGAGCGCGCATCTTGTTCCGCGCCGCCTCAAGCGAAAGACCCGTGCCGTTCCTGACTGCGCGTAGGAAGTCGAAACTGGCAACGCCGAACTCCTGCGAAAAGAGCTCGAACAGCACGTCGCCCTTTTTTACCACATCGCCGACAGCCCTGACATTCAGAACCTCGATCCATCCATCGACACGCGTATGGACGTGGCTGGTCAGGTGCTCGTCGTAACCGACGAAACCGACCGTCTCAATTTCCGGAGCTACGTCAGTGACACGCGCCAATGCCGTCCGCACGCCGATGGCGTTGATTTCAGCGGCGCTCAGCGAGACCTCTGACGGATCGCCTGATGGTTCTTGCCCGGCATAAACCGGGATCAGATCCATGCCCATTGGCGACTTGCCCGGGCCTGGCTGCCGGAAATTCGGATCCATTGGAGCCACCCAATACAGGACCTCCGAGCCGCCCGCGCCATCGGTGTTTGACGGATTGAGATACCACCGCTCAAGAGCGATGCCGCCTGATATGCCGCCCGCTGCGGCAAGGATCGCGAGAGCCGAATAGCGTCCACGCATGTCAACCTCCTGACAGCCGATCCGCTTCAGATCGGCCCGAAATTCGATATGAGTCCGCACTTTTCGAGGGCGCGGCTCGACACAAAATTCAGGAGAGTCTGGGGGGGCGTTCGGGAAGTGAGCTGGCGATCGAGGGGCCGACCTCTTGCTCGGCTGTCTGATGGCATGCGCTCGGACCGACGTCGGCAGACAACAACGTCTCCGAGTTTTGCTGTTCGGAAAGACAGCACGCCGATGCGTGGCAACCAGATGCCGCGTCGGTTTCAGGCTCACAACAGTCAGAATCGGGTCCGTCCGGTGACATTTGATGCGCTGCGTGCATCGTATGTTCTGAGTCGGACATGACCCAAGCAACGCCTTCGTGGCCCGGATGCTCCATCGTGACAGCAGCAGCGACTCCAGCAATCATGAGCGCAAGGCACATGATGAGCGTCGTCAGACACTTCGTTGAAAAGCTATGCACGAACCTGGTCACAAAAAACGGAATAGTTTTCGTCCTGTGCCAAGACAACTAGATTTTGCGTGACCGCATGTGGGCCAGAGTGCGCGCAGCCCACGTCATCGTTCCGCGGCAGAAGTTCGGATGTGTGACAAGTGGTTCCGAGCGGCGCGCTATAGAAGGTCATCGCTACTCTATTCCGCTCGCGCGCTGAAGCGCGCGGACATAGTGTGTGATCTGCAGAACATCCTCATCGCTTACACCTTCGACGGCCGGCATGTTTCCGAACCGCCAGTGATGCGCCCGGACACCCTGCTTGGCCGCGAGAACGAACGCCATGTCGCCATGGTGGCTTGGCTCGTAGATGCGATGAACGAGCGGCGGTCCCTGGGCGGAGCCCGCCGCGTTTACGCCGTGACAGGCTGCGCAATTCGCGTCGAAAAGAGCGCGTCCTTCTTCTTGCTCCGGCGTCAGGGTGGGCAAGGTGAGCGAGGCGAGGTCTGGCGCACTAGCGTCATCACGTTGGGACGAAACTATCATCCACCCCGCTGTTGCGGCGACCGCAAGACCCGCGAAACCATATGCGAGGAGACGCGTGTTCATGTGGTCGCTGTCTTCTGGCCTGCAAGATCGTCGAGGATGGGGCAGTCCGGGCGGTCATCCCCGTAACAAGGCGCAACGAGCATTTGCAGCGTTCCACGCATGGCTTGGAGTTCTTCGATTTTCCTTGCGATCCGGTCGAGATGTTCAGTGGCCACCTGTTTAACGTCGGCGCTGGCCCGTTCCCGATCCTCGTAGAGGGACAGCAGCGCCCGGCATTCCTCGATGGAAAATCCAAGCGATCGCGCGCGGGCGAGGAAGGCAAGCTTGTGGGCGTCACGTTCCGAGAAGGCGCGATAACCTTTCACACCACGCGCGGGCCGCGCGAGGTCGATATCCTCGTAGTAACGCATCGTTTTTACAGGCAGGCCGCTCGCGGCTGCCACTTCGCCGATGTTCATCGCCACATTTCCTTCTGAGCTAACGTAAGGTCTCCAGTCACTGGAAGGTCAAGCTGTTTTGGAACCTTCCAGCGTGGGAAGGTCGTTCACAAGTACAGGAGGTTTATAAAGATGAACTATTCTCGCTTCTTCGCGATGATCGCGACGTCAACCGTGGTCATGTATGGCCTGATGTATCTCAACACCTACGCCATCGATCACGTTTTCTATTCGCAAACCCGGATGTGGATGGCGCTCTATATGGGAGCGGCCATGTCGGTTGTGATGCTGGCTTTCATGTTGGGTATGTATTCGAACAAGACTGCAAATATCGCGATCTTCGCCGGGGCTGCCATTGCATTTGCAACCTCACTTTATCTGGTTCGTAGTCAAGATACCGTTGGAGACCTTGCGTGGATGCGCGCGATGATCCCCCATCATTCGATTGCCATTCTCACAAGTGAGCGCGCCGACATTTCCGATCCGAGGGTTCGCGCGCTGGCCGATGCGATCATCGAGGCACAACGCAGAGAGATTGAAGAAATGAAGATCTATATCGACGACATCTCGCGAAATGGTGACGCTGCACCGGGGACAGAGCGCATTGACCCGTAATTCGACCGCCCTTGACCCTCCAGTAGCTGGAAGCACTACCTCTGGCGTAAGCAGAGGAGCAAATCATGTCCGACACAGCGCTCGACACCGATAAGATCACCCGCGACCCGGTTTGTGGCATGATTGTCGACCCGGGCGCGGGCAAACCGACCGCTTCGCACGATGGTCATCTCTATCATTTCTGCCACGAGGGCTGCCGTGCGAAATTCGAGGCGGACCCCGAGGCCTACGTTGAAGCTGAAGACCCGGTCTGCGGCATGAGTGTGAATCGCGCCAGCGCGCGGCACATGGCCAAGCACGCGGGTGAGCGGTTTTACTTCTGCTCGGGGCGGTGCAAGGAGAAGTTCGAGGCCGCGCCGGACAGCTATCTTGGCGACCGGCCCGACCCCGAGTCGATGCCCGAAGGCACGCTCTACACCTGCCCGATGGATCCGGAGATCGTACAGGAAGGGCCGGGCGACTGTCCGATCTGCGGGATGGCGCTGGAGCCGATGATGCCCTCTGCCGATGCCGGACCGAACCCGGAATTGATCGATTTTCGTCGGCGGCTCTGGATCGGTGCGCCGCTCGCTTTGGCCGTTCTGGTGCTGGAGATGGGCGGGATGCTGGGCCTGCCTTGGGCGGAGTGGTTCGGGGGCACCACGGTACGATGGATGCAATTCCTGCTCGCCACGCCCGTGGTCGTCTGGGTGGCGCAGCCGTTCTTCAAGCGCGGCTGGTCATCGATCGTGACGGGCAATCTCAATATGTGGACGCTGATCGCAATCGGGACCGGTGCGGCTTACAGTTTCAGCCTGGTCTCGCTCCTGCTGCCGGGCATTTTTCCCTCAACTCTCAGCGGGCCGCATGGGCCGCCGCTCTATTTTGAAGCCTCCGCGGTGATCCTGATCCTCGTCCTGGTGGGCCAGGTCATGGAACTGACCGCGCGCGACCGCACCGGCGACGCGATCCGGGCGCTGATGGACCTTGCGCCCAAGACCGCGCGGCGGGTGACGGATAACGGTGAAGAGGACGTGCCGCTGGATGCGGTGAGGTCGGGAGACAAATTGCGCGTGCGTCCGGGCGAGTCCGTGCCGGTCGATGGCACTGTCGCAGAAGGTCGTTCATCCATCGACGAAAGCATGATCACCGGCGAACCCGTTCCGGTCGAGAAGACCGAAGGGGATGCTGTGACAGGCGGGACCCTCAACAAGACCGGCTCTTTTTTCATGACGGCTGAAGCTGTCGGGAGCGACACCGTGCTCAGCCGGATCGTTGCCATGGTGGCGCAGGCGCAGCGGTCCCGCGCGCCGATCCAGGCCCTCGCGGACCGGGTTGCCGGCTACTTCGTTCCCACAGTGATCGGCATCGCGGCGCTGGCCTTCCTCCTGTGGCTGGTTTTCGGACCTTCTCCGGCGCTCGGCTACTCCGTCGTTGCGGCGGTCAGCGTGCTGATCATTGCGTGTCCCTGCGCGCTCGGCCTCGCCACGCCCATGTCGATCATGGTGGCGACGGGGCGCGGGGCGCAGGCCGGCGTATTGATCCGGGATGCCGAGGCGCTGGAGCGGTTCGCGCAGGTGGATGTTCTGATTGTCGACAAGACCGGGACATTGACCGAGGGCCGCCCGAGTCTCACCGATGTCGCGGCCCTCGGCGGCCATGACGAGGCGCGGGTCCTTGCCCTTGCAGCTGCGTTGGAGCGGGGGTCGGAACATCCGCTGGCAGAGGCGATCCTTTCGGGCGCGGAAGAGCGGGACGCGCTGCGGCTCGAGGCGACCGATTTCGATGCGGTTACGGGCAAGGGCGTGCGCGGCAGAGTCGACGGTCTCACGGTCGCGCTCGGCAATGCCCGTTTGATGGACGATCTCGGGATCGATCTGGCAGAGGTCGAGACCCGCATCGCCGGGCTGCAGGACGAGGGAAAGACGGCCATGCTGCTAGCTGTCGATGGTCAGCTTGCCGGCATCGTCGCGGTTGCCGACCGGATAAAGGAAACGACGGCGGGCGCCATCCGCGATCTGCACGCGGCCGGGTTGCGGATCGTCATGGCGACAGGCGACAGCCCCCGCACCGCAGAGGCCGTGGCCCGAGAGTTGGGCATCGACGATGTGCGCGCGGGCGTGTCGCCGGAGGACAAGGCGGCTTTTGTTGAGGAGTTGAAAGGCGACGGCCTGTCCGTTGCGATGGCGGGCGACGGTGTGAATGACGCACCGGCACTCGCCATTGCGGACGTGGGCATAGCCATGGGCACGGGCGCGGATGTCGCGGTCGAAAGCGCGGGCGTGACCTTGGTCAAGGGCGATCTGCGGGGCATTATCCGAGCGCGCGTGCTGGCGCAGGCCACGATGCGCAACATCCGCCAAAACCTGTTCTTCGCGTTCGTCTACAATTCGGCGGGCGTGCCGGTTGCCGCGGGGATCCTGTTTCCGTTCTTCGGCGTTCTGCTGTCGCCAATGATCGCGGCGGCCGCGATGAGCCTGTCCTCGGTTTCGGTCATCGGCAATTCGCTGCGCCTTAGGGGGATCAAGCTGTGAGGCGCCGGTATCTCCTTGCCGGGCTGATCTTTGCGGGAGGTGCTGCCGCCGCAGTCTGGTTAGGCAGCGGCATCACCGGCGGCCCCTTCGAGCCGGTCCGTGTTGCGAACCTGTCGCGCGGCGAAGCGATTTACCTTGAGGCCTGCGCCTCCTGCCACGGTGCCAACTTGGAGGGGCAATCCGACTGGCGCTCGCCGGGCCCCGATGGGCAACTGCCCGCGCCGCCCCATGACGAAACGGGCCACACCTGGCACCACCCCGACCGGATCCTTCTCGATATCACGATGCGCGGCACGGCGGCGGTGGTCGGCGGCGGCTACGAGAGCAACATGCCGGGCTTCGGAGATGCTTACACCGAAGAAGAACTGAGCGACGTCCTTGAGTGGATCAAGACCCGGTGGCCGGAACGCGAGCGCACCCATCAGGCCAGCGTCACCGCGCAAGACGAGGCCACTAGATGACTGAAAGCGAAGGAGCTGAAGAACCAAGCGTCTTGCATCGCCGCGCTGCACTTCTCGGTGTAGCTGCGGCGGCTGTAGGAGCTTGGTGGGCATGGCCGAGGGTAGCGCAGCTCTTCGTCGGAGACTTCGACTTCGAGCCATTGGACGATCCACAAGGATTCCGCCGCATCGCGGCTGGCGAGACCAGTGGCATGCCCAGTCCTTTCTTCGGGCTGGACGCGCCAGACGCGCAAGAGCAAGCGATACCCGAGGAGGCAGTGCGCGCAGACCTGTGCACAGGCCTGTTCGGCGGCTCGCCTCCCGCGGGCGTCGTGCCGATCGCCTCGTTCTCGGACTACAACTGCCCGTTCTGCCGCGTCCTGACGGAAAGACTTTCCAATCATGGAGAGCGCTCTGGCGGAGACAACCGCATAACCTGGCACGAATGGCCGAGGCTCGGGCCGAACTCTATCTCGGCGGCGAGGGCCGCCCTTGCCGCTGACATGCAAGGCGCCTACGCGGCCTTTCACAAGCGACTGATGCGCGGGCGTTTCGTCGCGACGCCGGAATATCTGGAGATCCTTGCCCGGGACATCGGCGTGGACGCGGACCGCTTGCTTTCGGACATGGAGAGCGACGCGGTTTCCAAGCGATTGCGCACCACCGAAGCGATCGCCCGCATCTTCGGTTTCATTGGGACGCCTGCTCTGGTGGTTGGGCGCACTGTAATCGTCGGAACTGTGTCCGAGAGCGTGATCGCGGCCCTCGTCGAACGGGAACGTCGAGACGGGCCGCTCCCCGTTTGCAGCGCGTGAGAGCCGTGCTGAATTCGCCCTCCCGACTTACTTCAGCGTCAGACGCACCCATCCGCGTTCGGGCCTGGTCAGAACACCACGCTTCTCGAGGGCCGCAATGGCGCGGTAGAGCGCAGGTGGCGTGACGTCCAGATCCGCCGCAATCGATATGAGCGACGTGTCCCGCGGCAAGGCCCCGGTCGCGTCTCCGAGATCGCTGAGCCGGGCGAGAAACCGTTCGGTCAGCGGGGTGATTGCGCGAAGCTCGAGAAGACGCCGCGCTGTCATCAACGACTGCGCGAGGTGCAAGCTGAAGATGTGCCCGAGGCCTGGCTGGGTCTCAAACGCCTCAAGCACCAGTCGCTTCGGCAAGAGGCGCAGTTGCGAAGCCTCCGCTGCGATGGCGTCGCAATGACAGGTCTCGGCGAAGATCGACGCCTCTGCGAAGGTCTCGCCCGCGCGCGCCACATGGATCCGTACACTGCGTCCGGTCTCCGTATGGCGCAAAAGATCGATCCGGCCGTCTGTCAGGAACGGGAGCCCGGGAGGATTGTCGCCCTGACGAAACAGTGATTGCCCAGGCTCTAGAACTACACTGCGCGCGCCCGCTGATTGGCATGCCTGTTCAAGCCGATCTAAGAATTCCTGCGCTGACATGATCACGATCATATCTGAACATTCAGCGGCTTGGATAGGGTGCCGCTAACGGGAGAAGGAGGTTCGCATGTTCTTCAGAGTGCTCGCGATGACGCTTTCAACGATGGCTGCCGTGGGGGCGACGCCATTGACAGCCCAAAACGCGGACCATTCGGGCCACGCAGGTCATGTGATGCCGGGACCCGAAGCATCGGTCATACCGTCCGAGCCAGGAGATGGCTCCTTCGCCGCGATCAGTGAGATCGTGGCCATGCTCTCCGCTGACCCGGACACCGATTGGACCCGCGTCGACATCAACGGGCTGCGCGAACATCTCGTCGACATGAATCAACTCGTGATCGGTGCCAGCGTTCACTCCGAGCCTCTGCCAAACGGCCTCAGTGTGCGGATCGAAACGTCGGGGCGAGCCGGTGGGGCTGCGTACCGGATGGTTCCCGCGCATGCCCCGTTTCTCGCGGCCGAGACCGGGTGGCAGTCGGAGCTTGCCAGCGTAGGCGATGAAATCGTCTGGACGGTCACCGCGACAGATGGCGGAGCTGTCGCGCGTATCCAGGCACTCGGATTCTTCGGGCTGATGGCGACCGGCGATCACCATCGGATGCACCATCTGGCAATGGCCAGAGGCGAGGCAGCACGCTGAGCCGAACGGTCTGCCGAACGTCTCGGTGATCCAATTGTGTGACCTTGGCTCGCAAGAGCCCAGAGACTACCTTGAGGCGCTCGTTGAACGTTCCGGCGTCTGCCCTCTTTTGCATTTGTCCGAGTGCTGACCGGATCGTGCAGTGTTGGGTGATGACAACTCTGTGCCAACACGTACGACATGGCGATTGCAAGTATCGACAAACCTACGGCTAGCGACAGAGATATCAGGAGTGCAATGGCAATCGGCCCGCCGAACTTCGGAAGACGCCTAAGGGTTGGCTTTAGCCGCTTGGAACGCCTGATTGCGGACGCGTACAAGGGAATTGCGCTGATGAAAGTCGCATAGAAATACACCCCGGATATGTTCTCGAACAGAGCGGAGCGTGACAGAGTGGGTGCGACGACCTGAAGAGCCGTGGTGCGACTGCCTCCGAACGATCCGTACCAGTCGGCTGAAACGACGTAGATCAAGGCATGAAGGCAAAGGAACAGGCCGAGCCTGAGGAAGACATTGACAACGATGTAGCTTGCAGGATCGCCACCCTGCTTGGCTCTTTCATGAGAAAGTGCGAACAGGAAGAAACCGACATAATTGATGACAAAGATCACAGGCAGGCCATTCGTCACGACCCGCCTCAGAAAACGCCTCAGCGATGGTCCTCCTTGAGCCAACGCAGATGAAAGCCCGGGCGAGAGTCCAACGTAAAGCAGCAGGACTGGCAGCAATCCCGCCATACTGAAAAGCAAGAAGTTTCAAAGGAATTGCATTCCTGGCATCTGCGTTGAGAAATACCGGTCCAAACCACCAGCCTCAGGTCCCGATTAATTCTAGATTAGGCTGGAAGGTGGCAAGTTGGCCATGGAGGATCGGAGCAATCCAATCGCGCAAACATGACTTTAGGAACTGCCAGCGTGAGATCCGTGTGCATTCTGCGTCGGAAGCCCGCAATGCGCAGTCGAGCGGACGCACTAGTCCGCAAGTCGAACGGCAGCTCTGTCCCGCACAGCTGACCTTGGCATCGACAGCAGCGAACGACCGGTGATTAGGTACCTCCGAGCACTTAGGTCGACACGGATGAATGCCGACGCTGTCTTTGTCGGCACTAGTAGTTCACCTGCTCAAAACCGTAGTTTCCTTCATAGTCACGCCAGTCGACGAACACGGAACGGTGATAGATGCCGGGGCAATTCTGGCCCCATCGTTCGAGACCGACATGGTCGGCTGGCAGGGCCGCTATGGAAGACCTCTGCCAGGTGAAGTCACCTTGGATGCCATAAGTGCCGACGACCACGGTGGTGCTACGGTTGCAGTCACCATCACGGCCGGATTTATGCTGTCGCGCATACTGGACATCATAGACGCGGATGGACCGCACGAAGTTGAACTCAGGTCCGCTGATATCGATGTCCGCGCGATCTTGAACGAGCCGGAGGGCCTGGCCGGCGGGAACAAGGTATTTTGGGGCTTCCGGGGTGCGCCAAGCAGCCATAATTGGTCCAGCGGCATCGCGCGCTGGAAAGGATTGTCGCGGTCCAGTGCTGTTGTTCTGGAAAAACGCTTCAAAGATGCGGTCTGCACTGTTTGCTGCTGGAGCGGTCTCAAAGGACGCGCCCATGGGACAGCGCCAGATTTGAAGCGGCGGTTCCACCGGCCAAGGCGTAATGCGTCGGATTAATTCGGCACGGGCTCTGGCGCATGGCACGGAGGCAGGCCAGCCGCCAGACAGGCACAGGAGGATCGCGCAGTCAATCGGGTATGTCTGCGCGCGGGCGGGAAGCGGCAGCGAAGTGCTTGTCACAGTCAGAGCGAATGCGAGCGAGGGGAGGAGCTTCTTGAGTAGATGACACATGCTGAGGACCCTCTGTTACAAGGTTCAGCATACGTACAATAATATACTATCGCAACATTAAGTATAAATACGCATAAGGAAGTTTATGTTAAGAATGAAAGTATTAGCCAGCCTTCCTTGGCTTTCAGAAAATCCTGACCTGAGTTCCCACTTCTGCCAGAGCAAAAAGTTCAGCAATGTGCTCGTTGTACAGTCCAATACAGCCGTTTGATGATTGCCGACCGATCTTGCGCGTGTCACCGGTTCCGTGCACCCGGTAATACTGCCACGACAGATAAAGTGCGTGTGTTCCAAGCGGGTTGTCAGGACCCGGCGGCCAATAGTCAGGCCATTCGGGGTTACGCTCTTTCATTGATGGAGTGGGCCGCCAACTCGGCCCCTCCACCTTCCTTATAACCTCTGTGTATCCTCGGCGGGTCAACTCTTCCGAGGCAGGGACACTCGACGGATAGAGTTTGTAGACACTTTCGTCTTCCGACCAATACTGGACTGCACGCGAGTCGATGTCGCACAAAATTGCACCGTGCTGAAGGTTATCGAAGTGGTCTTGCCAGAGATCCGCACTAAAGGACGAAATATTTCTGCGTACCGCCGAGGGCTCCTGCTCCTGAGCACGGAGAAGGGAAGGTGCTGCCAGAAGTCCGATCATAGTTGTCGAAACGAACTGGCGTCGTGTTTTCAGTGTTTTTGTCATATGCCTCGCCTCACTCTTTTGTTGGCTGACGGATACGACCTCTAGAAGCTAGAGGTGCAACTGAAAAACGATGACGTTCTCGTGAGGTCGCGAGTTTACAGGTATCGACGCGTTTCAGCGCAATAATCGCGATACTTGGAGCCGTATTGTTCATGCAGCCATGGCTCTTCCGCGAGCGGGGCAAAGGTCAGCGCGGCAACTCCAACGATGACGATAGGCCAAACCCAAGATGATGCGAAGAGAAGACCAAAACCTATCAGGATGGCCATGTCGGCAAGGTACTGCGGATGCCGAGAGAAACGGTAGAGACCCGAAGTGATCAGCTCGTCTTTCGCACCGCTGGTGGCTTTCAGTCCAATGCTGAATGCCCCCCACCAGACAATCAGATTTCCGGTTGCGATCAAGAACGGCCCGACCGCCCAACGGAGTGGGTTGGCCATGGAAGCGGATTTCCAATCCAAGATGCCCAAACCGATCACCGCCCCAAACACGGCCAATGTGAGACCCCATGCAATGTTTGGTATGACTGAATGCTCTCTGTTTGGAGGCCAGATGCGCTTGGACGGGCGGGCGATCGACCAAAGGAGCGCACCAATCAAAACCAGACCGGATAGCAGGCCAACGACCACTAGTATGCCTTGGGCAATCGTCATGAGCGGTGTCCGAACACCTGCGCCTCCTGATGCGCATTGTCGCTCGCTTCGAATTCAAGCGTGGAATGCTCGATTGAGAAACGTTCATGCAGCACCGATTTGACGTTTTCTTTAATCTTGTCGGCCTCACCCATCCATTCGCGTTCGACGACAATATGGCAGTCCAATGCCGCAGCGTGCTCCTGCATTTGCCACAGGTGGACATGATGCACGTCCACAACGCCATCGACACTCTGGATCGCTCTGACCACGTCATTTCCATCAATATCTGGTGGGCTCCCAAGCATCAGGGTTCGAATTGGGCCCCCTATTTCGGTGAAGGACAAATACAGGATGTAGAGCGCGATGCCGATGGTGATGGCCGGATCAACCCAACGCATTTCATAGAGTATAATGAGCGTCCCGCCGACTATGACGGCCACTGAAGCCAACGCATCCGAAAGGTTGTGGAGAAAAAGCGCACGGATGTTCACGCTCCCCTTCTGCATCGAATAGGTCAGCATTGCGGTCAGCGTGTCGACCACAAGCGCAATTCCACCGAGAATGACGACGGTCCAACCCATGACTTCGGGTGGATCAATCATGCGCATGCCACCTTCGTAGATCAGGTAGAAGCCGATCAAGATCAGGGTGGTGTAGTTGATCAGGGCTGCGACGATTTCGACCCGGCCATATCCGAAAGTCATGCGCTCATCGGCCGGGCGGCGCGCGATCTTGCGCGCGGCAAAGGCAATGACAAGCGAAGCCATATCGGAAAAGTTGTGCAGCGCATCGGCGATCAGTGCCAGGCTGCCCGACAATATGCCCCCG
>NZ_JBHRXI010000004.1:0-200003 GCF_042648365.1 Lutimaribacter marinistellae
TCAAAGAGCAAAAACACCAAAAGGCCAAAAACAAGACCGATGCGCCAATCTCAAAGCGCGCCCGCCTCACCAAAACCACTCGATGCCCGCCGTCTCTCCAGCGCCTCCGACCGTCTCTCCGATCCGTCTGCAGCACCTCAGCGCCGCCGGTGAGGGGGCTTTTACGCAGACGGGGAAACGACTGCAACAGGAAAATGACAAAGAACCATCTTTTTTGCGCACAATCTACTCAAGTAACTGAATTGTATTCCAAAAAAGCCCTCAACCACAGGCACCCTTCAACAACACCTTCGTTGAACCCGACCGATTTCACTACTGAAACAGGCATCGCAGAAAACACGGTTCACTAGTGTTTACCATATGTTGTGCTGATCACTGCTGCCCCCACAACGTCAGGACCCGACTCGGACGAATCCGAGCGATGAGTAGCCCGCCATTAGGTGACTCGGACGGTGACCTCTTGCTCACGCTGCGACCGTTTGGGCAGAAGCGCCGTCAACAAGCAGAACCTCTGGCCATCTATTCAGGCTTACAAGCCGGCACCCTTGGACTGCCGACACCCAGTGCGTCGGTGCCTCGCCAGCGAAAGCGCGCTCCAAAGTGGCGGCCCAGGCCGCGGGTTCATATTGAGTTACGACGAAGCTGTCTTCGCTGATCTGATCGGTTAGCCCATCGACCGGCGACAGCATCGTTCGGCGGCCGCTCGCGGCAGCCTCTCGCGCAACGAGACCATAAGCTTCCCAACGCGAGGGCAACGCCACGATGTCGACTTCTCCGTAGGCGTCGGCCGGACTTTCGGCATGACCACGAAACTCGATGCGGCTGTCTCCTGCGGCAAGAGTCTCCAGATTGTCTCGCTCATCGCCTTCGCCGAAAATCAACAGCCGTGCATCGGCATGCTTGCACAGGCGAAATGCTTCGATCAGGACGTCGAACCCTTTTTGGCGATCGAGGCGCCCGATCGCTCCTATGGTTCGCGGGACATCGGCAGGCGGCGACAGCAATGCAAAGGGTTCGAGATCAACCTCGGGATGCACGACCCTGAGCGCATCGCGGTCGACGAGCTGCCGCTCGATCAGCCATGACGCCTGTGCGCGGCTCACGGCGACAACGGTATCGAACAGGGAATAGGCGACGCGCAGCAGGGCAAAGAAACGCGCTTTGCGCGCAACGTTCAGCGCGGCAAACGCACGGGTGTAGCTGTGTTCAATGTGGATCAGGCGTGCGGACGGGTTCATCGCGCGCAACCCGATCAGCCCCGCAAGCCCCCGCCATGAGACGGTTAGGTGCGAGACGATGACATCCGCGTCGAGTGAACCGATGACCGCCGCGCCCCGCCCGACCCGTCGGACGCTCTGCTCGGCATGGGCATTGATCTCGTCAAGTTCCATCAACCGTTCCAACATGCGCATGACGCCGCCGGCCGTGGTATCGTCGACAAGATGAACGATCTTCATTCGTGGCATTTCTCTTGCTCCTGGTTCAGCGGGTTGCAGTGCGCATCTTCAGCCGGGCGGCCCGCTTCAACGGTGCGGGTCCGACTATCTTGAGGGTTGCCGCAGCGCATAGCGTTACGGTGGATTTGATCGGCTCCTCGAGGAAGGGGCGCAAAGACTGCTCGAATGCTTTTTGAACAAGCCCATAAGCAGTATCGCCATCCAGTGCGCTGACAGCACGACGGGCAAGATACCGCAATTGATAGGCGCGTGCGGTGGCCTCATGCCGTTCAAAGAATGCCGGGTTCAACGGGCGAAGCTTGCTGACAACACGTTCCCAAGCGGCCAGTTGGCGATCAGTGTGCGCCGACAGGCCCGACCCGTTGATCCGGTAACAGGTGAGCAGTCCGCGCACACCTTCGATCTGCCAATCCGTCGTCAGAGCAATCCGCAGCCAGCACTCGATATCCTCTGACTGGCGAAAGGTCTCATCGAACACCCAGTCGCGTTTCGTTTCGAAACCCGGCCGATAGGCGATCGCGTCCAGCGCGGCGCGACGGATGACAGGGGCAGAGCCGTTGCCGATCGGATTGCGCTTGAACACATGTGCAGCGGTAACACCCCAAAGACGCGGGGTTTGCGCCATACCCATGCGGCGGCCTTCTTCGTCGATAAGCTCGGAACCTGAAAAACTGATGCCCACATCCGGGCTCAGATCCAGATGGGCCACATGCGCGGCCAGTTTCGTCGGCTTCCAGAGGTCATCCGCGTCACAGAAACCCACGAATTCACCAGAAGCTGCGGCGATGCCGGTATTGCGCGCGCCCGCCAGTCCTCGGTTGGCCTGTTCCACCAGACGCACACGCGGGTCGGCAGCATAACCGCGAGCGACCTCGGCCGTCCCATCGGTCGAGCCGTCATTGACCACCACGATTTCGAAATCGCGATAGGTCTGCGCCAAAAGCGCGTCGAGCGTCGCAGGCAATGTGCGGGCAGAGTTGTAGGCAGGAACAACGATGGAAGCACGAGGCATGACAGTCTCCTTTGAAATCGTTCAAATCAGTGGGCGAAGAGGGCGTGCCGAACACGGCGCGAAAGTAGCGGAGCGACGGCGACGGCGAACGCTGTGGCCACGCCTCGGCGTGCAGGAAGCAGGAAGGCGCGCGGACTTTCCCGCAGGCCGGCCATCGCATAGGCCCGCGCCTCACCCAGGTCAGAATCCAACCGCAAAGCGCGGCGAGCGAGGTAGCGCATGTAAACAGCTTCGGCCTCGGGGGTGGAACGAACTCCATATGCCGCAGCAGTGCGCAAAGCATGGTCGCGGCCCTGCTTCATCGCGGCAAGGTTCGAAGACAATCCGTTCGGGGCGGTCCGATACCAGAGCTGCAGATGATCGAGCCCCTCGATACGATACCCTTCGCCAACCATACGGATCAGCAGCTCAAGATCCTCGTTGTGTACGGCGGCCGGGTCCAACCCGCCGACCTTTAGAAACGCCTGTCGCCGCAAGGTCAGGTTCGACATCGTGCAGACTGGGTTCTCAGCCAGCAAGGCGGGAATGCTCAGCGCACCCTGCGGAACGGTTGAACGGGCACGACCATCTCCGGGGACGTTGGTGAAGAATTCGATCTGCCCAAACAGACCTGAGATCTCGGGGTCGGCAAAGGCCTTGTCGAGCTGTGCGAGTTTCGACGGCTCCCACAAATCATCTGCATCGCAGAAGGCCAGCAATCCGGCTTGTGCCAGCTTGGCACCGTGGTTTCGTGCGGCACTGGGCCCGGGCGCCGGTGAGTGGACAAGCGAAATACGTGGATCCGCTGCTGCGAAACTCGCAACGATCTCTGCACTGTTGTCCGGGGTACGGTCATTGACGCAGATCGCTTCCCAGTCGCCGAAGGTCTGTGCAAGCAGGCCTTCCAGCGTCGAACCGATCGTGTCAGCAGCAGCGTGAAAGGGGATGATGATCGAAAATCGGGGCATGTCAGTATACCGGCTTGGTCAGGATGGGTTTCAGCGGAAGCAGCAGGGCGGTTGCGGGCAGCATCACCATGCAGCTGGCAACGAGATATCCGATGGCGATGGCGGTAAGGCCGAACGGGGCAAGAACCGCGGAATTCAGGATCAAGACAACGGCGAGAACGACGCTCACGGCAAGCTCCTGCCCCGGCCTCCCCTCGCTGCGCAGCCAGCCAGCAGCGGCGGTCCAGATCACTGTCGGCACGGCTGCAAGGCAAAGGATCGAAACGATCTGTGCGCTATCTGCCCAATCGGCGCCAAGTAGGATCGGCACGTAGACCGGAGCCAAAACAGCCTGGATCAGCACAACGGGGCACAGAACGGCCAGAGATACACCCAGCCCATGTCGCAGCGCACCCAGACGGTCCCCCGCTGCGCAAAGATGCGGGAAAAGCACCACGGAAAAAGCCTGTGTAAATGATGTCGCAAGGCCCAGTCCGGCATTGAACGCCATGAAGTAGACACCCAGCGCCTCGGCCCCCAAAAGGGCGCCGACAACCAACTTATCGGCTTGCATTCGCAGCACCTTGACCAGCTCGATGCCCAGAACGGCCCAGCCGTAGCTCACGAACGGTGCGTACGGGGCCGGGGCAATCCCGGTTTGCGGAGTCCAAGGGCGCAAGCGGCGCATCAGGATCAGCCAGATCGGCGCTGACATGACCCGGGGAAGGACCAGCGCAGCGGGCGTCGGCCAGAAAATGGCCAAACAGGCCGTCATGATGTTTGCTCCGACAACCTGGCCACCCGCGATCATCGCCGTCTCGCGCATCTTTCCTTCACGCATCGCCAACGCGGCCTGTACGAGGCCTGCGGGCATGAACAGGTACTCCAGCGCCAGCAAGCCAAGAAGCCCGGCCATCACCTCATGTCCGAAACTCAAGAGCAAAGCGGCAATGGCAACCTGCAAGGCGAAGAGACCGACGCACCAGGCGTTGAAGATCCGCCGGGCCGTCGCGCAACGTGCTTCCAGCTCTTCAGCGGGGGCCGCGATGATCCGCTGGTTGACGCCGTTTTCGGTCAGGGACTTCAAGATGTCCCCGGCGGCGAGCGCTGCGGCCGCGATCCCGATCGCCTCGGCGTCCATGAAGCGGGCGACCGACACGACCACCAAGAGACGTGATGCCTTTCCCGCAGCCTCGGAGGCGGCGTAGGCAAGCATCTGTCCCGTGAAAGGGCTGTTGAGAGCGCGGTGTATCATAGTGTTGACCTGAATTGATCGTGGCTGGGTCAGTTCTATCGGGCACCGCCTCTCTCGTCCCGGCCCCGGGCGGACAGTCCGCAAGCCCAGAGGGCGAGGCTCCTATCCGAAAGGAGGGCCCGCCGATACGGATGCCGGTCTTACGGCATGGACCGGCAGCACGGTAAAAAGCGCTCAAGTTGTTTTAAGGAGTGACCTGCCATGACCCGTTTCATAACCAGCCTGCTTGGCGCCGCGAGCTGTCTCGCGCTTGCATCCTGTGGAAGCATGAAGACACCTGATAATCTTGAGATGGTTGCACGGGGCGAAGGCTATCAGGCGCAGTATCGCGCCCCTGCCCGCGCATCGGCCAAATCGACCTATCTGCAATCCGCTGCGATGAACGATTCTACCTGCCGGCCCGAGATTGGTGGGCCGCGCGACACCGCCATGGTCAAATGGACGTCGCAGGGCCTTGATGATCTGTTGGGCGAAAAGCTGTCCCGCAACGACATGGTGCAGATCACCGTCGATGGCGACGAGGTTCTGACAGGCACCTATGTCGTGTCCCGCGATGGCGACCTAAAACTACCCTATCTGCCAGCGATCCCCGCACAGGGCCGATCAACGGCACAGGTCGAAGCCGCGCTTTCAGCCGCGCTCGTCGCTGCCGAGTTCTACGTGGCGCCCCCTCGCCTCGCCGTGCGGATCACCGATTTCGCATCGGTTTCAGTGGGCGTGGATGGTGCAGTGTTCGAGCCGCACGCCGTCGAGATCGGCGGCGTTCAGGGTGACGCGACCGATACCGGGCGCCAACAGGCGTTGGGGGCGTCGACCGAGGGACGCAACCTGTCAGCAGCCTTGCGGGCCGCCGGGGGTATCCGTCCCGACGCCGATCTTTCTGCTGTCGAACTGCACAGGCAGGGGCGTATCTATCTCATGGACTTGCGCGGCGTTTTCGACGGCAGTGACCCCACAGACATCATGATGCTTACAGGTGACCGCGTCGTCGTCAAAAGCCGCCAGTGTTTCCAGGACGACCTAATGCGTCCAAGCCCGATCAGCCCCCCTGGCGTGTCGATGTTCCTTTCCAACCTAACGCAGCCGGCAGCCGGCAACGCGATTTCGGCGGTCGGCCGTGACGTGCGGCAAATGCCCTACGGAACCCGGTTCATGCAGGCGGTGGTCGACACGAACTGCGTCGGTGGCGCAAAAACCACCAACGCCAACCGCAGCGCCGTTCTTTTTTCACGCAACCCGGTTACGGGAGTGTCCATGGTCATCGAGCGTGACATCGAGGAACTGTTGCGGCGCGGCGACCGGGACGACTATGACCCCTATGTGCTGCCCGGTGATGCAATCGCCTGTTACGACAGCACGGTGACCGGCCTGACCGAGGTCGCCCGCGCGGTCGGCATCGTCGGTGGTGCAATCCTGTTGTCGCAATAACGGTTAGGAAATGTCGGGCAGCCGCTGTTTGGTGGCTGCCCAAACTGCTTTGGCCTGCTCGGCCTTTGCCGAAACTTCAGTCACAGCGCCAGACTTGGCCGCCACCTCGGTCCCGACCAGAACATCGCGCAATTCCGTGGCACCGAACATCGCCGCCGATCCGGCCAGTTTGTGACACTCGGCAGCAACAGCGGGAAGGTCAGCGCCAGGCCCGACACGGCCTAGACGGGCCAGTATCGCTTCGCCCTCGTCCAGAAACTTGCGCAGCAACTTCGCCACGGCGGCATCACCCATGGTATCGCGCATCGCGCTCAGCGGATCGGGCTCCTCTTCTTCGCCGGTCAACGGTGTGACCTCGGAAAGCGCGGCAAGCGCACTGCGCAAGGCCGACAGGCGCAACGGCTTGCCGATGAACGCATCCATACCCGCCTCCCGAAAGCCGTCGACCGCCTCAGGCAGGACGTTTGCGGAAACCGCGATGATCGGGACGCCGGCAGATTTCCCCGCGCCGTTTCGTATGTGGCGCGTTGCGGTCGGTCCATCCATGACCGGCATGCTGATATCCATGAGGATCGCGTCGAAAAGGTGCTTGTTCGCAGCCGTCACGCCGGATTTCCCGTCACGCGCGACGGTCACCCTGTGTCCGTCCATTTCCAGCATGTTGCGGATAACCTCTAGGTTTATGTCATTGTCCTCCACAACCAGCAGGTCGAGGCGCGGCAATACCTCGCGCGGGGCGGGATCGTGTGTTACCTGCTTTGGCGCGCCCGCTTCGGTCATTGGCAGACGAACCCAGAATACACTTCCCGCGCCAAGCTCGCTTTCGACACCGACCTCGCCCCCCATCGCCTCCGCAAATCGGCGGGTAATGCCGAGTCCTAGCCCCGTCCCGTCGGTTGTCCGCCCGATCGAGGCATCCTGGGTGTAAAAATCCTCGAAAATCCGCTCCTGATCCTCGTCCGCGATGCCGACACCCGAATCGATCACGCGGAATTCGTAGATCGCCTTTCCGCTGGTCGCACTCCGCTCTGCGACGTCGGCCTCGATCGAGATCCGGCCATTCTCGGTGAACTTGATCGCGTTGCCCACGAGGTTCAGCAGGATGTGTCGCAGACGCTGCGTATCCGTTTTGACCCAGGTGCTTCCTTCACCGATCCACTGCCACTCGATTACATTTCCACGCGATGCGGCGTTGCCGCTCTGCCCATCGACGATCTCCTGCAAGAGTTGGCCCAGATCGATCGGTTCGCGCTTTATGGCCAGCTTGCCTGCCTCGAACCGGGCAATATCGAGAACCGTATCGACATGATTCAGCAGGACCTGGCCGGAAATCTCCATATTGTCGATGAACCGACGTTGTTCGCGGGACGGGTGGGCATTCTTGAGCAGTGACAGGTTTCCCAGCAACCCGTTGAGCGGCGTTCGAATCTCGTGGCTCATCACCGTCAAGAAATTTGCCTTGGCCTTCTCGCCCGCCAAGGCCCGGTCACGAGCTGAAATCAGTTCGGCCTCTGCGGCAACCTGCTCCGACACGTCGCGGATGAAACCGATGACGATGTCTTCTTCACCGTCCTTCGCCGATTGCAGGGCCAGTTCCACCGGAAACACATCTCCACCTTTGCGCATCGCTTCAAGTTGCACCCGGCCCTTGCCGACGACATGGCGCGCACCACCGCGCTGCATTCGAAGCATCCCCGCGTCATGCTTTTCCCGCAAATGCGGCGGCACGATCAAACTACCAATCGAAGCGCCGCGCGCTTCCTCGGCGGAATACCCGAAAATGACTTCGGCTGCCGGATTGAATTCCAGCACATGGCCCTGCGCATTCGACACGATCACCCCGTCCAGTGAGGTCGACAGGATCGTGTTCATACGCTGGTTTGTCTCGACTAGTTCGCGACCCCTGCGCCGGATGATCCGGTTCACATACATCAGGTAGACGCTGACCAGCGCCAAAACCAACAACAAGGCGACTGACAGAACCGCCAGCTGCGCAAGAGTACTTGCCGTATCCGACCGCCGCGCATCCGCAGTCACCGCGAAATGTGAAAGCCCCTCGAGCGACAGCTGTCGTACGGCATCCCTGATGGTACGGCCGTCGTTCCAGATCGGTGCGATCTGCACTTCGAGGATGTCATCCCCGGAGTCAATTATCGGAACAGTTCGGTCAAGAAACGCATATACCGCGCCAAGCGGCTCTTCAAAGCTCGGGTCACCCCGCAAAGGCTGGAATATCTTTGAATTCCTCAGCGTATCGACGCGGCTATAGAATACGTCGAACTGTCGCCTGACCTCTTCGAGGTCGCTGCTCCCGGGAACACGGCCCACGCTTAGGTTCAACTCGTGCTCAAGCGCGTTGAGAAACGTGAGGTATTCGACCTCGACTTGGGTCAGGGTCCACTGAACGTTATCCGAACTGGCCGACCGCTGACGCTCGAGGTCTGAAATCACCTTGCTCGTCAGGCTCAACGCCAAAGCGATTGTCACTGACAAGCCAAGGCCGAGGGTCCAGGCGAACCATCGGCCATAGCGTTGCATTCTTTTCGTTGTGTACTTCTTGTCACCCATGAACAGGTCGACCGTGCGCCGTGTGAGGTGTGACCGGCTTATTCGACTACCTCGATCCTGTCGAGTTGCCAGATGCTTCGCGAATAGATCACTTCGGTCCGAAAGGCCGCGTCGCTATCATAGGGATAAACGATCCAGAGCGGCCCTTTTTGCCGCCTCGACATCTCGGCTCCGTCCAGACGATACGCAATGATCGGCGCGCCGTCCGCAACACTGTCGACCGGTATCTCGACCGTATAGTCATTGATCGCGCTGGCGCGTAGCGTTCCTTCGCTGACCCCCAATAACTCCAGCAGATCGGACAAGGCGACGCCGGTAAATGTCTTGCTGCCCTCGGTCCAAAGAGTTGTCGTATCAAACTCGGTGACGGGCAGATCAGACAACATCTCCATGTCGAACACGGCGGCACCGCCGCGGTTGTTCGCGTCTATTGCGCCCGTCACCGTCAGAACAGCCTGCCCCGAAGGTTCTGGCAGGGTTTCGGCGTGCAAGGGCGAGAGGAACAGGCTGATTGTCAGTCCGAGAATCGAAAGAAGCCTACGCATGGTGCCTCCTGAGCATAAGTTGCTTCTGTTATGCACGGCATGCGGAGCGGCGAAAGTCGTGCATCGGGATAGGCACCTATCCGATCGGATAGGTGTCACGGTTCGTCCGGCGGTCTGACCGGGAGTAGCTCAGTAAGCACCTCGCCCGGACAAAACGGCACGGAATGTCAGCCCGATCAACAGCAGGTCAAGCAGCGGCGATCGCGCCCGGACATAGGCAAGGTCAAGGTCGACCATCTTGTCGAAACCGATGTTGGCCCGGCCGGATACTTGCCACAGCCCGGTAATACCAGGTTTGACGGCCAGCCGACCCAACGCGCGCTGCGGGTATTGAGCGACTTCCTGCGGCAATGCGGGACGTGGCCCCACGATAGACATCTCGCCTTTCAGGACGTTGAAAATCTGCGGCAACTCGTCCAGCGACAAACGCCTCAAGACCGCGCCGACCCTGGTCACCCTCGGATCGTTTTTCGACTTGAAGCAAATCCCCTCGCGGTCGGACTGCGCCAGCAGAGCCTCCCGCCGCGCTTCGGCGTCAATGTGCATCGAGCGGAACTTGTAGACGCCAAAGGGCTTTCCGTCCTTGCCGACACGCGTCTGTTTGAACAGGGCCGGGCCCTTGCTGTCCAGACGGACAAGTGCCGCGACGATCAGCATGGGAAGGCCAAGTAACGCCAGCGCCCCACCCGCCACCACCAGATCCAGCAGTCGGCTAGCCTCCGTCTTGCGGACGGCATCCGTGGCGGCACGCGCCAAGAAGGTGACATTGCCCACCAGGTAGCGGCGCGCCATGCGGCGCGGCTCCATTCCAAGGCGCCAGACCCATTCCATCTTGCATTTTCGGATCGCTTTGGGTGCCCGACGCACATTCCCTGCGAGAAAATCGAACAATGCCCCGACCCCAAGAACCAGTGGCGCTGCGATCTGCTCGCGATGCTCATCGATCCACAATTCCTGCAGGGGCACACCTAACGCGACAAGGACGATGTCCGCGCCCGAGCTGTTGATCTCGTCGATTGCCTCTTCGTGGCGGCTGACACCGGCATACCCGTCGCGCGTCCCGGCAATACGCAGACCCGGAATGTCGATGCACAAACGTTGCGCGGCAGCGTTTGCAGTACCCGGCGTTCCACCGATCAGGAAAACCGACAGCCCCCATCGCGCCGCTTGGCGCAGCAATGCCGGGGTGAAGTCGGTTCCGTTCAGATTGGCGGCAAGGGGCGTGCCGCGCATCTTGGCCGCCAGTTCGACCCCGATGCCGTCGGGCAGCAACAGATCGGCGCGATCCAGCGCAGCCGCATAGCCTTCATCGGATGCCCGGACATTGACGCAATGCGCGTTCACGAAAAAGACCGTGCGCCGTGTCGACGTCAGCAAGGTTCGGATTACGCGGTCGGGCTGCGAGCTCACCAGAGACAAGCCCATCACCTCCGAGGCAGGCAGGTGGCCCGTTTCGACCGGGCGGATGGCAGAGAAGGATTGCGGTACGGGTTGATGTTTCATGGTCTGGCCCTCGTGAACGTGTTCGCTGCAGCCAAGATGCCGACAATGGTGCGACGGCGTCAGACGGGCGAACGGACAGTGGAGAACGCCGAAGACTAAGAAACAGCGCGAATTGGTAATGCCTTACGCCGATCGCGCGGCGACCCTATCCAGTTGGATATTTGCGACAATCCCATTGCCGTCCTTTTATCCGCCTCAATCTCGCACTATGCAGAGGCAGGGGCCTGTTGGAGACGGCATGTGAAAGTACTGATTGCAGATGACCACGAACTGATCCTCGATACGGTTGTGGCCTTTGTCGAGGCCGCGGGGGGAATCGAGGTGACGACAGCACCCGACTTCGATCAAGCAGCCGCCAGAATCGCGGCCGAGGGTCCGTTCGACCTCGTGCTGCTCGACCTCAACATGCCGGGCATGAACGGCCTCAAGGGATTGGAACGGGCAGTAGCGATGGATGGTGCGGAGCAGGTTGCCCTTTTCACCGGCGATGCGTCGCGTACCCTGGCCGAACAGGCACTTGAAATCGGCGCTGCGGGATTTGTGCCCAAGACCCTGCCGGCGAAATCCCTGGTCAACGCCATCCGGTTCATGGCGATGGGCGAGCAATACCTGCCTGCTGGCCTCATGACGGCCGAAGAACCGGAATCGACGCATCCGCTTGCCCAAAAGCTGACCGAGAGGGAACGTCAGGTTCTCAAGGGCCTGACCGAAGGCAAATCGAACAAGGAAATTGCCCGCGATCTCGACCTGTCCGAGCCCACGATCAAACTGCACGTCAAGACGCTCTACCGCAAGATCGGTGCCGGGAATCGAACGCAGGCTGCATTGCTGGCCCGCGAGGCAGGCCTTTTCTGACCGGATACTATCCGTTCGGATAGCGGGCAAGCCTCCTGCGCCCGCCGGTATCCCCCCGCACCTCTAACGGCGCAGAACGGCACGGAGTAAATCCTTCGTAATACAAGGATTTGCCATGACCGATTCCAAGCTCGCCCAACCCTCCGATCGTCCGCTCGCACTGGGCTGGCTCGCGATCTGCCGCAGCCCGCTCAGCGCTCTCAGCTGGCGCCGTATCCTGACCGGCGGTCGTCTGACCGATGCCGGAAGGCTACCGCGCTATGCGGCGATTTTCCTTCTGGGGGCCAGCGCACTTTGGGCGCCGATCTTTGGATATCTTGCAACCGCGCCGCTCAAGTACAGCTCGTACGCCTCGCTGATCCTGCCTGGATCCGGCGCTTCGGCCTCGGTCAACCTCAACGATATCGGCCAGGCATCTTCCTATGCGAATTCCGCATTCTCCAACGGCTCGATCAGCCCGACAGAGACCTACAAGCGCCTCATCGCTGCCGACCGCATCCTGAACACGGCGGCCGAAACGCTTGGGCGTCCACGCTCGGATTTCGGAGCCCCGCGTGTGACCCTGGTCGATCAGACCAGCCTCATTCATATCGAGGTCAAGGATCACAGCCCCGAGGCTGCGCAGGAATACGGCCAGGCGCTGATCTCCGCCTTCTTCGACGAGATCGACAAGCTGCGCTCGGACGAACTCTCCACTCGCGAAGAAAGCGGGGTGGGCGCGATCGAAGAGTACACACGTTCGGTGCGCGACATCCGGCAGGCGATCACCGATCTTCAGGCGCGCAGCGGTTTGACGACGGCTGACCAATACCATGAACAGGTCGCGGCCCTGGATCGTCTGAAACAGACCCGCACCACGCTCGAGGGAGAGCTGGGCCACCAATCCCAACAGGTTGCCACGCTCGAAGCGGCGCTGAACCTTCCGCCGAACTCTGCCGCCGCCACGCTCAAGCTTTATGCCGACGGTCCGTATCTTGCTTTGCTCGACGACGTCTCGGCCCACGCGGCTACGGTCGCGCAAGCCGGCGCCAGCTATGGACCGCGCCACCCGACACGGATCAAGGCGCAAGAGGCATATGATGCTGCCCGTAACGCCGCGACCGCGCGTGCGGCCGAAGTGACCGGCCTGCCCGCTTCCGACCTTCAGGGGCTTGATCGCGCCCCCGAGGGGCAGCGCGCTGCGTTGCTCAGCGAACTGGTACGAGAGAATGCGCGCCGCGCCGGTATTGACCGACAGATCGAAACCGTTTCCGCCAGGATCAAGGCAGAAGACACTCGGCTGGCCATACTGGCACCGCTTGCTGCCGAGCTTGAAGATCGCCAGCGCGACTTCGCCGTGGCCGAGGCCGTCTTTGCCTCGGCCATCGCGCGGACCGAGTCGACCAAGACGGACATCTATGCCTCCTATCCCTTGATCCAAGTGCTGGAGAATCCATCGCTGCCGGATCACCCCTCGTCACCCCGGCGAAAGCTGGCACTGGCCGCAGGCGTGGCGGCAACCTTCATGCTGCTCATGGGCCTTGTTCTGGCGTGGATTCGCAAACCGCTCATCTCGCGGCTGATTGATCCAGCCAAGGCGGATCCGGTATGAAAATCCTTCCGCAGAATCCGGCTGAGCGGATCGTGTGGTACACACTGACGCTGACATGGGTGTTCTATGCGTTCGGCGCACTCTACGTGGTCGGCCCGGTTCTGGCTTGGGTCCTTGCCGGTCTCGTCGGCCTGTCGCTCTACCTCGCACCGATCATACGTCCAGACCTGCGGCCGACGGGTCCGATCCCCTTGCTGATCTGGCTTTGGATTGCCGGAATGGTTGTGATGCTCGTCGCGCTGTGGATCGGTCACCTCGATTGGGGCCTCGGCACCAAAAAGACGATCAAGTCCAGCATCGGCTGGGCCAAGGGCTGGGCGTTGCTTGCGTTGTTTCCACTGGCGGGCGCGATGCTTCCAATCCGCCGGCGGCTTCTGGTGCGGGCGCAGTGTGTCGTGGGTCTGTGGACCCTGTTGCTGGCCCCCGTGATGCTTGCCGCGCCTTATGTCGGACTGCCCGAAAGTATTTTTACCTCCCCGCTCAAGGCTGTTGGCGGACCGGGACCGGAATACTTCACAGTCTACTTTTTCACGATGGATCCAGCCAGTTGGACGCCACGCTGGCAGTTCTATGCCCCGTGGTCCCCATTCGCCGCCCTGCTGGGTGTGATCATGGTTCTGTTTGCACTGGAAGAAGAACACCGCGGCTGGATGGCTGCGGGGCTGGTTGCAGGGCTCTTGATGATCCTCGCCTCGAAGTCGCGCATGGGTCTGGTCGGGCTGGTCGGCTGTACAATCGCGCCACGCATGCTGCCGCTCATCGCAAGAAGCTGGGCGTGGATCACGTTTTCCGGCCTTGCCGCCAGCTTTGCAGTCTGGGGCGTGGCCGCGCTTGAGGCTGGAAAGGCCGGGATAGAGGGTTTCAAATCTGCCCGGGCCGACAGTACCCGCGTCAGGGCCACGTTGCAGCGGATCGCGTGGGAGCGCTGGGAATCGGATGCGGTCTGGTTCGGTCACGGAACCGTTCAGCCGGGCCCGCATCTTGTCGAATACATGCCGATCGGAAGTCACCACACCTGGTATGGTCTGCTCTTCGTCAAGGGTTTGACAGGGTTTCTTGCATTCCTCGTACCGCTCGTCGTTCATCTCGGCGTCGTGGTCAAAGACGCGGTGCACCATCCGCGTGGCCGGCTGCCGCTCGGCATCCTGATGACGATGGTCTTGTTGTCTTTCGGTGAGAATATCGAGATCGAGGCCTATCTCCTGTGGCCTGCGCTGATCGTCCTTGGCTGCCACCTGCGTGAGATGGCACAGCCAAAGCCAAGCAGCGCCACGCAGAGCGCACTGCCAGTCGCAAGCTAGACGCGGCGGCGTTACTTGAGCCGTCTGCAGATGTTCGGTCGTTCCGTGCCCGGCTCGGATGCGCCGCAAAAGGTACAGACCCAAACCCCGGCCTCGCGGCTCTGCCGCCACCGGCATTCACGGCGCAGATCCGAGGTGTTCCGGCGCCAGACCATGTAACCGATGAAACCAAGTCCAAGAAAGGCGAGCACAACGAACATAAGTGCGCTCTATCGACCATAACCGCCCCGGACAAGACAAACCCCGAAGCCTTTGGGCCTCGGGGCGGTCAGCCCGGTTCAGGCTGCATTGGCATACTGGAACAGATCCGGCTGCTCGTCCCCGGACACAGGCGCCGGTTCCGGCTGGAAATAGGCCCAGGCGTCTTCAAGAAGCTTCAGTGCGTCTGCGGGTGTCGTCCTGGTGGTTTTGGCGAGTTTCTCGGCCATCGGGTGTATCCTATTATGGGTCACCCCTCCCTGCTGCGACATGTAGAGCCTGGCACCGGCTTTTTCATCGTCCAATTCAGCATAATAGCCCTGCAATTGCTGCAATGCAGCAACCACAGGGCCAAGCAGATCAAACCGTGCGTTCGACCATCATCTTCTTGATTTCTGCAATGGCTTTCGCCGGGTTCAGACCCTTGGGGCAGGTCTTGGCGCAGTTCATGATCGTGTGGCAGCGATACAGCTTGAACGGATCCTCAAGGTCGTCAAGCCGCTCGCCCGTCGCCTCGTCGCGGCTGTCGATGATCCAGCGATAGGCGTGCAGCAGCGCGGCGGGCCCGAGGTAGCGGTCGCCGTTCCACCAATACGACGGGCAGGCCGTCGAACAGGAGGCGCACATCACGCACTCATAAAGCCCATCCAGCTTCTTGCGATCTTCGATGGATTGCTTCCACTCCTTCGCCGGCCGGTTGGTCTTGGTTTCAAGCCACGGCATGATAGAGGCATGCTGGGCGTAGAAATGCGTCAGGTCCGGGATCAGGTCCTTGACCACCGGCATATGCGGCAGCGGATAGATTTTCACGTCGCCCGTGATCTCGTCGAGGCCATAGATACAGGCCAGCGTGTTGATCCCGTCGATGTTCATCGCGCAAGATCCACAGATCCCCTCGCGGCAGGACCGGCGGAAGGTCAGCGTCGGGTCGATCTCGTTCTTGATCTTGATCAGCGCGTCCAGAACCATCGGTCCGCACTTGTCCATGTCGAGGAAATAGGTATCCACGCGCGGATTTTTCCCGTCATCGGGGTTCCAGCGATAGATCTGGAACTTGCGCACATTGGTGGCGCCTTCGGGCTTGGGCCACGTCTTTCCGGTGGTGATCCGGGAATTCTTTGGGAGGGTTAGCTGAACCATCTCTGTACACCCTTTCTGACTGCGGTCGAGGTCTTCGCCATACGCTGCACTGCAACGGGCGCGGAATTTCGTGTGTTTGGCTTTCTATACATGAGCGACCCTTTCTAGGTAAGCCGCGCTCAACCGGGCGGCGGTTTCCACCGAAAGCCGCTCCCGGAAATCATCATGCGCATTGTCCGCCATGGTTTGCCGACATGCGGGATCATCCAGCAGCGCCGCGATCCGATCGACCCAAACCTCGGGGTCGTTGCTCACGATGCCGCTTTCGGACGTAAAGAACAGGGCGTGATCCACAGCGTCACTGCAGATCACGGGGACCTTTGCGTCGATATAGGCGAGAATCTTGCCAAAAGACTTGCCCTTGCTGAAATCGCTGTCGGGATGCACCGGTGACAAACCAACAGCCACATCCCGCAAAGAACCCAGAAATTTCTCGTAAGCCAGGCTCGGGATCAGCTCCAGTTCCACACCGGCTTCGCGCAGGCGCGCCAGCTTGGGATGGTCCTCGGGGAAGTTCCAGCCGTAGAAGCGAAACCGGAACTGCGTGCCACGCGCCGCCAGGGCAAGGACCACCTCTTCGATGAAATCGAACTCGTGGTTGTAAATCAACGGGTCCGACTGTGCCCATGTCACGATCCGTTCCCGGTCGCCATGATCCGGCCAAGGACCATCGGAAATCGGCGTTCCCGTCCAGATCACCGTGGTGTCGGGATTGTGCTGTGCGGCCCAGTCCCGCACGAAACGGCTGCCGCAGATCACGCCGTCAGCGTCGCGTGCGGTCTGCGTGATCGCATCGCGCATCGGCGGATGAAAGAAATCAGCGTCGTCCAGATCGAGAACGACCTTGCAGCCTGGGAAATGCTCCACTCGGTTCAACGCATGCCGGCAGGTCCGCAGAACGACGATATCGGGTTGGAACGCCTGCATGATCCTTTTTCGTTGCTGAAGCGTCAGTTGCATGGGGACGACGATGGACGCCCAACCCATCTGGCGCAAACAGTCCGAGATCAGGTACCCCCTGAGCAGGTCGGATTGCTCCGGCCCCGAGCAAGGGAAAAATGCCACGCGAGGGGATCCGCTGGACGACAACACATCCCGGTATACGGCCGCTTCGCGAACGAGCCTTCCGCCCAGGCGGCGTATCGAGCGCACGGCACCGGTCACACTGTCTCCTCGCTGCCTTGGCGGCGCGTCAGGGGCGATGTCAATCGAGCCATTTCCGTCCTCCACGCGGCACAAGGCCGTTCCTAGCCAATTGCCGCCTGCTTGGGGGCTTTACGGTTGTAGTGACCCCAATGAGCGATATTCACGTCGAAATCCGGCGCAAGCCAGGCGGCAACGGCCTGCGGCTCATCCCGTTCGATATCGAACCGCATGAAGCGGGGGTTGCCGTCGAAATAAGCCGTGACCTCGGCGTGATGAACGTCATACATGTCAGACCAGCCCTTGCGCACTTCGTCGACGGTCATGCCGTTCGCCTTGCAGCAACGATCCAGATATGTGCCGTTCGCATGTTGTTCGCGTGAGCGCAGCCAACCCTTCTTGTCACGCGTGTTCAGAACGAAATACGCGTCCGGATAGGCAGTGTGCAGTTCGCGAAAGAATCTCGCCCCGTCCAGCATGAACCGTGCGTTGACAAAGGCGATGTCGGTAAAGGCGCGCAACCCTCCGAACCCTGCCAGCGGTTTCCGGCCCATGGCGATGTTGGTCACCATTCGCTGCGCCAGGTTGTTGCCGAATTCATCCTCCCAATGTGCGGCGGGAATACCGCTGTTCTGGAACAGCTTGAAAAAGGTCGTCGTGCCGCACCGGTTCAGCCCGATGAGGATGATCTTGGGATCGGCCTCGTCCGTTTCACTGGCCCGAACGGTCATGCCCAGTCTCCTGTACCCCCACCGCCTGTGGCGGAAGGGGCTGTAATGGATATGGGCACGCGGCTGGCCATCGGCTGGCGGCTGGCCTCAGAAGGTACGCGCCTTGGGCGCGATCTTCTTGAGGCTGATTCCGCCTTCGTCCTCGGTGGTCAGCGGGTCGGTGATGACCGGACGATAGCTGAGCTTCACCTCGTTCCCGTCCACATGGGCCACCGTGTGCACGCGCCAGTTCTCATCATCGCGCGAGGTGAAATCCTCATGCGCGTGGGCGCCACGGCTCTCCTTGCGTGCTTCGGCACTGACGATCGTGGTCAACGCGTTGGGCATCAGGTTGGTCAGTTCCAGCGTCTCCATCAGGTCCGAGTTCCAGACCAGCGACCGGTCGGTCACCTGGATGTCGTCCATCTTGGCTGCAATTGCCGCCATCTTCTCGACACCCTCGGCCATGGTTTTCGAGGTCCGGAATACGGCCGCATCCTCTTGCATGGTGCGCTGCATCTCCAGTCTCAGGTCTGCCGTCGGGATCGCACCGCTGGAGTTTCGGATCGTGTCGAACCGATCGAACGCCTTGTCGATCGACGCCTGGTTGAGCACCGGGTTCGGCGCATCCGGGTCGACGACCTTGCCCGCGCGGATCGACGCGGCACGACCGAACACTACGAGGTCGATCAGCGAGTTCGACCCAAGGCGGTTCGCGCCATGCACGCTGGCACAGCCGGCTTCGCCCGCGGCCATGAGGCCCGGCACGATCTGCGTCGGGTTGTCGGCGGTCGGGTTCAGAACCTCGCCCCAGTAGTTCGTCGGGATGCCGCCCATGTTGTAATGCACCGTCGGCAGGACCGGGATCGGCTCCTTGGTGACATCGACACCGGCAAAGATCTTGGCCGACTCCGAGATCCCGGGCAGACGTTCAGCCAGTGCCTCGGCGGGCAGGTGGCTGAGGTTCAGGTGAATGTGATCGCCATGCTCACCCACACCACGGCCTTCGCGGATTTCCATCGTCATCGAGCGGCTGACATAGTCACGCGGCGCAAGGTCCTTGTACTGCGGCGCATACCGCTCCATGAACCGTTCGCCTTCGGAGTTGGTCAGGTATCCTCCCTCTCCACGCGCACCCTCGGTGATCAGACAGCCCGAGCCGTAGATGCCGGTCGGGTGGAACTGAACGAATTCCATGTCCTGCAGCGCCAGGCCCGCGCGGGCCACCATCCCGCCCCCGTCACCGGTGCAGGTATGGGCCGAGGTCGCGCTGAAATAGGCCCGGCCGTAACCGCCCGTGGCCAGCACGACCATCTTGGCGTTGAAAACGTGCATCGTGCCATCATCGAGCTTCCAGCAGACAACGCCCTGGCACTGTCCGTCCTCGGACATGATCAGGTCGATCGCGAAATACTCGATGTAGAACTCGGCCTTTTGCTTGAGCGACTGGCCATAGAGCGTGTGCAGGATCGCGTGCCCGGTCCGGTCGGCCGCGGCACAGGTCCGCTGAACCGGGGGGCCTTCGCCGAATTCCGTCGTGTGCCCACCGAATGGGCGCTGGTAAATCTTGCCCTCCTCGGTACGCGAGAACGGAACGCCGTAGTGCTCCAACTCGTAAACCGCCTTGGGCGCTTCGCGTGCGAGGTACTCCATCGCGTCGGTGTCGCCCAGCCAATCCGACCCTTTGACGGTGTCGTACATGTGCCATTGCCAATGGTCCGGCCCCATGTTCGACAGCGAGGCGGCAATCCCGCCCTGCGCCGCCACGGTGTGCGAACGGGTCGGGAAAACCTTGGTCACGCAAGCGGTGCGAAGCCCCTGCTCGGCCATGCCCAAGGTCGCGCGAAGGCCAGCGCCCCCGGCGCCCACGACCACGACGTCATATTCATGCGTCTCGTATTCGTATGTAGCAGTCATTCTCGATAATCCTTGGCGCGGGTTACAGCGCGAGTTTGACGAGGGCAAAGAGGCCCGCGGCGATCAACGCATAGGAAAAGGCACCCACGGCGATATAGGTCAGCTTGCGCGCGATGCCGCTCATGTAATCCTCGATCGCCTCCTGCGCCTCGTTCATGACGTGAACGATGCCGACGACCAGTGTCAGCGCGGTGAGGATCGCGGGGAACGGTCGGCTGAAATAGGCGACCACCTCTTCATAGGTACCGCCGAATCCGATGCCGAAGGTAAAGACGAATAGCGGAACCAGAACACATAGCAGGATGGAGCTGACCATCATCTGCCAGTGGTGATGCGTTCCCTGGCCCGATGCGCCAAGCCCCTGTGCACGCTTGCGGTCTGTAAGATATCGCATGGCCATTCTCCTTACACCACGATCGCCGTCAGGATCGTCATCACGGTCGCGCCAATGAACATCGCGGCGCCCATCTTCTCGGAAATACCTACCTCGAGCATGTGACCGAAATCCCAAATCACGTGCCGCAAGCGGCCGAAAACGTGGTACCAGATGGCCCAGACGGCAAGCAGCATCAGGAGGTCACCCAGAATGCTACGCAGAAACCCGTCGACCACGGCAAAGGCGCTCTCCGACGTGGCGGCTGTCAGCAGCCACAGCACGATCAGGAACGCAGACCCGAGCGAGGCGATACCGGTAATCCGCACCATGATGGATGAGATAGAGGTCATCTGTGGGCGATAGTACTGCCCGATCATGAAAGGCGAGAGCGGGCGATTGCCCCGATTGACATCGGCCATGATGGCTCCTTTCCGGTTGGCTGCGTCTGGTTTTACTCTTTTTTCTGAGGCTGTCACGGGGACGCTGACCAAAAAGGCGCGGTTTTTTGGCGCGGCAAGGCTATGAACCGGCATTTGTGATCACGCCCACAACAACTGTGATCACGCACTCGCCAGCTTTAACGCTCAGGGGCGGAACCAAAGCCGGTTTTTGTGTGATCACGAATCTTGTCGCCCGTCACCGAAGCTGTCTGCTGGGTCACTTCTCGCAGCAATTTCTTGCGGATTCGCGACGGGTAATCCCGAAACCCTGCGGCCGAGACGACAAAAGCTCCTTCTCCCGTGATCACGTTTTCGAAGAAATACGCAGTCAGGTCGGGTTCGCTCTCTTCGATGGCGATTGCATTGACGGTGATACCCCGTGCTCGCAACTCGGGGTGCAGGCTGGCGGGCTCGATCCCCTCGTTCGACGGACCGTCACCCGAAACGTCGATCAACCGTCGGGTACAATCGGGGCCTTCGTCAAACGCGGTCAGGACAAGGCCCAATGCTTCGCCGATGGCGGTGGAGTAGTTTCGCCACACGCGCGGGTCGTTGGCAACGGCCTGGGCAAAGGCTTCGAGATCAGCAAAGCTCTCGATCGGTGTCCAGGGGATTGTGATGCGCTGGCGGGCCGTTCCGGTCCATTGCACCAGCATCAGGTTGGCGCGTCCACGCACCAACGCCTCGGACACCAGGGGATCGCGCAAGCCTTCGGCCAACCCATCCATTTGTATACGAAATTCTTCGGAGTCGACCGAACCGGAAACATCTACAGCAAGCGCCAGCGCGAGGTCACAGGCGCTGGCAGGAGGGGCAAGACAAGCCAGAATGGCGAGGACGGGGGCGCGGATCATGGGCGAAAGCTAGCACGATTCCCGCCCGCCGCATCCTCAGATCGGCATCAATGCCCAATAGTCGAGATCGAGCAGAATGTCCGTTTTGTACCGGCCTTTCTCGTCCTTTTGACCGTTATGTACATCTTGTACATCGCCCTTGGTCGCCACCAGGCGCAGCCTGATCGCACCGACACCGGGTGCCGCGGTCTCGGCCTTGTCGAGCACTTCGGAGAATGCCTTGATCGTGTCACCGGCAAAGCACGGATTCGCATGCGCTCCGGCGTTCAGACCGGCGATCATCTGCGCATTGGCAAGACCGTTGAAGGACAAGGCCCGCGCCATCGAGATGACGTGTCCGCCGTAGATCAGCCGCCCCTCGGGACGGAAGGTCAGGTCGAAATGCACCTTGGCCGTGTTCTGCCAGAGTCGCGTGGCCATCATGTGCTCGGCCTCTTCGATGGTGACGCCGTCGACATGGTCGATGGTTTCGCCCACCTCGTAATCGCCCCAGCGATGCGGCTCTCCGGCCAGCGAGAAGTCGTAGTTCGAAAAATCGAGCCCGTCGGGGATCACCAAATCTGACGCATCGAGCGCCGGTTTCAGATCGGGTAGAACCGTTTCGGGCGCACCGGCTTCGAGGTTCTTCTTGCGGACCATCACCCAGCGGACATATTCCATGACCGTTTCGTCACGCTGATTCAGTCCGCGGGTGCGGACATAGACAACGCCGGTCTTGCCGTTGGAATTCTGCTTGAGCCCGATAACCTCGGATTCCGAGCGCAGCGTGTCGCCCTGGTAGACGGGTTTCAGCCAGCGCCCCTCGGCATAGCCGAGATTCGCGACCGCGTTGAGCGAGACGTCGGGAACCGTCTTGCCGAACACAACGTGAAAGGCCGCAAGGTCATCGATCGGGCTGGCCGGCAGGCCACAGGCACGGGCGAATTCATCCGATGAATAGAGCGCATGGCGCGCCGGATACAGCGCGTGGTACAACGCGCGTTCACCGCCCGACACGGTGCGAGGCACCGCATGAACAAGCGTCTGGCCCACGGCATAATCCTCGAAATAGCGGCCGGGATTGGTCTTGGGTTTCTGCTGGGCCATCACTGGTCTCCCAGTTTCATGTCAGGGGAATACTCGGCCTCGACCGCCTTGGTCACGGCCTGCGCGCAGCGCATGACGCCGGTCGACTGGTCAAAGGCATAGGCGGGGTCGCCATGCAGCACCCAGCCCTTGGCCAGCGCATCCGAAACCTTGTGGCAGAAGGCCGATGTGTCCTCCCCGGTGAGGAGGCGGTAGAGCATTGCCATATCTTGTCTTTCCTTATGTCGGGAAGGGCCAGGGGCCCAGCCAGCCATGAATCCAGCCGATCACGGCAAGAAGCACGACGGAGCCCGCAAAGAACATCGCGTCCTTGCCGTAACTGCCCGGCGTGCGCGGCGTCCAGTCGGGCTCGGCCCGGTTAATGGTGATGACCTCGACCACGGCCCAGGTCAGCAACCCGCCGAACAGCATGATCGATGCAAGATCGCCATTCACAAGCAGATGCGCAAAGGCCCAGAGCTTGAACCCGCCCAGCATCGGGTGGCGCATGCCGGACAGAAGGCGGCCGCGCTTTGGCGCGGGGCTCATCAGGTAGATCGCGATGAGCACCAGCAGGTTGTTGATGTGAACCATGAACACGGGCGGCGCCCAGACATGGACAAAGGGCGTCATCCTGTAGCCGATGACCATCAGAACGATGCCGCCGACGATGGCCACCGCCACGGCACCCTTGCCCGCATCCCCCATCCGGGCGCGCTGCGCGGGTGCGATCCGCTTGAACAGGTGGGGCAGCCACCAAAGGGCCAGCCCGAGTATCAGAATTATCCAGCCCATATGCGTGCTACTCCGCTTGCAAAGCCTCGATCGCCTCTGCTTTTGCCAGAGTTTCGCGGGCGGTGGCAACGTGCAGGTTCTCGACGATCTTGCCATCGACCACGGCAACGCCCTGCCCGCTGGCCTCCACCTCGGCAAAGGCCTCGATCTGGCGACGGGCAAGGTCGATCTCGGCCTCGGAAGGCGCGAAGGCGTCGTTCGCGATATCGACCTGTGCCGGATGGATCAGGGTCTTGCCGTCAAATCCCATGTCGCGGCCCTGCGTGCATTCCGCTTTCAGCCCCTCCTCGTCCTTGAAGGCGTTGTAGACACCATCGACGATGATCAGCCCTTCGGCCTTGGCGGCAAGCAGGCAAAGGCCCAGCGAGGTCACCATCGGCAGGCGGTCGGGGCGAAAGCGGGTCTGCAATTCCTTCGCCAGGTCATTGGTGCCCATGACAAAGCCCTGCATTTTCGGATGCGCGGCGATGGCCGCCGCGTTCAGCATGCCGCGCGGCGTTTCCATCATCGCCCAGATCGGCAGATCGCCCGTGATCGCGGCCAGCGCGTCGACATCCTCGGGGCCGTTCACCTTGGGCAGCAGGACGGCGTCGGCCTCCATCTCGCGCACCGCCTCGGCGTCGGCGCGGCCCCAATCGGTGTCCAGCCCGTTGATGCGCACGATGCGCGTCCGCTGGCCATAGCCACCTTGCGCCAGTGCCGCTTTCAGCGTTTCGCGTGCGTTGTCCTTTTCATCGGCCGAGACCGCATCCTCGAGGTCGAAGATGATGGCATCGACAGGCAGGCCGCGCGCCTTGTCCAACGCGCGCTCCTTGGAGCCGGGGATGTAGAGAACGGAACGATACGGGCGCTGGCGCGGATCCATAGGTGACTCCTTGGCGTAATTTTGTTGCGCGGAGAGGGGCATTTTCTGCGGGAATGTTCAAGAGAAAATCGCCGCGACGCAGCATCGGTGCGCCGCCGCACGGGCCGTTAACCGGTTCTTGGGTCGCTACGGGACAGGCTTTTCCATCCAGAGGCGCGAATGGCGCACCGGCAGAGAGAGGGTGAAACCCATGATGGCAACAATGTTCAAGATGACGATGGGGCTGGGCGTGATGGTCCTGGCCGCGGCGCAGGTGCAGGCGCAGGGAAACTGCGCCCCGCGCGAGGTCGTGATCGAACGGCTGGCCGAACGATATGGCGAGGCGCGGCGGGGGATCGGCCTTGTGCAGCAGGGGTCGGTGATGGAGGTCTTCGCCTCGGACCAGACCGGGACCTGGACCATCACGGTCACGATGCCGGACGGCACGACCTGCCTTGTCGCCAGCGGACAGGCCTATGAGGTGATCGCGGACGCAGCTTCCGGCGCGGGCGACGACGCCTAGGTCAGCGCGTCCCAGATCAGTTTCGTACCCGTCGCGGTCAACAGGACGTAGGCCACCCCGAAAAAGGCGCGCTCCGATATCATGCGGTGCGCGCGCACGCCCAGCCACGCCCCGAGGATGGCGAAAGGCGACAGCAGCAGGCAGGCCCAGCCGGTCTGCCATGTGAGCATTCCCAGGAACGCGTAGGGGATGAACTTTGCGATGTTGATCGCCCAGAAGGTCAGCACCGTGGTCGCCTGAAACTCGGTCTTTCCCAGCTTCTGGCTCAGCAGGTAGACGGCCGCCGGCGGGCCACCCGCGTGGCTGACAAAGCTGGTGAACCCCGTGACGAGACCGGCAAACAGCCCCACGGGCATCGGCAGCCGGTTGCGGACCTGCGGAACCATCCCGCGCGATTGCGCCACGTGCCAGATCACGAAGAGCACCGAGATCGCCCCGATCAGAAGGCGCAGCGCATCGGCATCGGCAACCCGGTAGAGCGCCGCGCCCAGCAGAACGCCCGGCACGCCACCCAAGAGCAGCACCCGCGCATCGGGCCAGCTCCACTTGCGCCAATAGGGTCCGAGAGTGGATGCATCGATGACCATGAGAAGCGGCAACATCAGCGCAAGCGCCTGCCCCGGCTCAAGGATCAGCGCCAGAATCGAAGACGAGGCAAAGGCCACACCCGAGCCAAAGCCACCCTTGGATATCCCCGCGAAGATCACCGCAGGGATGGCCAGCGCGAAAAACATCGGGCTGAGCTCGATCATCGCAAGCCTCGTAACATCCTTTGTTGAAAAGGTTTTAGCGCAATCACCCGCAAGACGCCATCACCTGCGCGCGCGGATGCCGCAAAGCGGGACACTTGCGTCAGGACGCGTTCCAGACTAGCAAACCTGCGATTTTCAATCGGATCGGAGACATCCCAATGGCCAGACCCAAGATCGCGCTTATCGGCGCAGGTCAGATCGGCGGCACGCTTGCCCATCTCGTAGCCCTCAAGGAACTCGGCGACGTCGTGCTGTTCGACATTGCCGAAGGTACCCCCGAGGGCAAGGCGCTCGACATCGCGGAATCGGGTCCGTCCGAAGGGTTCGACGCCAAGCTGAAGGGCACCCAGTCCTATGCCGATATCGCGGGTGCGGATGTCTGCATCGTCACCGCCGGTGTGCCGCGCAAGCCGGGCATGAGCCGTGACGACCTGCTGGGCATCAACCTCAAGGTCATGAAATCGGTCGGCGAAGGCATCCGCGACAACGCGCCCGACGCGTTCGTCATCTGCATCACCAACCCGCTCGACGCGATGGTCTGGGCGCTGCGCGAATTCTCTGGCCTGCCCCACAACAAGGTCTGCGGCATGGCTGGCGTGCTGGATTCGGCGCGCTTCCGCCACTTCCTCGCCGAAGAATTCAACGTGTCGATGAAGGACGTCACCGCTTTCGTTCTGGGCGGTCATGGCGACACCATGGTTCCCTCGGTGCGCTACTCGACCGTTGCCGGTATCCCGCTTCCCGACCTGGTGAAGATGGGCTGGACCACGCAAGAGAAGCTCGACGCGATCGTTCAGCGCACCCGTGACGGCGGCGCCGAAATCGTCGGCCTGCTGAAAACCGGTTCGGCCTATTATGCACCCGCCACCAGCGCCATCGAAATGGCCGAAGCCTATCTGAAAGACCAAAAGCGCGTTCTGCCCTGCGCCGCATATTGCGATGGCGAGATCGGCGTGAAGGGCATGTATGTCGGCGTTCCCACCGTGATCGGTGCCGGCGGCATCGAAAAGATCGTCGACATCAAGCTGACAAAAGAAGAACAGGAAATGTTCGACAACTCCGTGAACGCGGTAAAGGGCCTGGTCGAAGCCTGCAAAGGCATCGACAACTCGCTCGCCTGACGCATTTCGGGACAGTGAAAACGAAACGCGCCCCTGACCGGGGGCGCGTTTTTTCATTTCTGCTCGGGATCTTCCGTGTTGTCTGTCGGCGGCGTTTCAGACTGTGGCCCGTCCGCCGAGGAAGGGTCTTCTGCCTGCTCTGCCTGATCCGCGGGCTGGGCATCACCGGTCGCTCCGCTTTGATCCTCAGTCGCGGCATCGCGTTGGTCCTGCCCATTCCCGGTTGACGTTTGCGCCGCTGCCGGTTCGGCGGCCTGCGCCGCGCCGATCTGCTCTTCGATCTGAAGCAAACGGTTGCTGCGCTCTTCGAGTTGCGCGGCAAGCCCGGTGATCGTGCCCTGCAATTCGTCGCGCTGGTTGCGCTGCTCGGTCACGGCTTGCTGCAACTCCGCTTGGCGAGTTTCGAGCGCGGCAACCTCGTCGCTCAGGGTCGCTTGACGCGCTTCCATCTCGGCGGTTTGCGCCTGCATGTCCTCGAAGGACTGCCGCAAGGTGGTCTCCTGATCGATTGCGGCCTGCAGGTCGTCCTGCGCCGCCGCAAGGCGCTCGGTCACGGCTGCGCTTTCCTCGTTCAGTTTGGCCAATGTCTCGCGGATTTCGGCCTCCTGCATGCGGGCCTCTTCAAGGCGCTGCGAGACCGTCTGCAATTCCTCGCTCTGGCCGTCGATTTCGGTACGCAGCTCTTCGCTGCGGGCTTCGAACTGATCGATCGTCTCTTGCAGCGGGGTCGCGCGTTCCTCAAGATCGGCGATCTCGGCTTCTCGCTGGGACAGCGTCTCGCTCAGTTCGTTGCGGCGAGTTTCGAGGTCGCCGATCTGCGCGTCCATCTCGCCAAGTTCGGTTTGCAGGGTTTCGCGCCGTTCGGTCAGCGGCCCGACCTCTCCCTCTAGCTCGGCGATCCGGGCGGCGAGCTCCTCGGCCGTGCCTCTGCGCTCTTGCTGGTCGACCAGTTGCGACCGGATGCCCGAAAGCTCCGTCTCGAGGCGGCTTTCGACCTGTGATTTGGTGACACCGAAATAGGCCGCGAGGGCCCAACCAATCATGGCGATGATGGCGGCAACGGTGAATTTCATGGTACCCGAGGAGTCGGATTCGGCCATTGGGCTCCCCCCTTGTGAACGTGGCATGTGTTGTCGCCAGAACCCGTCAGCCGGGATAAAGTTCCCATGATTCGACCGTGGCGCAGGGCAAACCCCGGCTTGTGATCACACCCGAAAATGCTGTGATCACAAAAGCGGCCAATCTGCGCGAATTTGTGCCGCCGCGTCAGAAAACCCTTTAAATCCCGGCGAAAGACACCCCTATTACGGTCAAATCGCAGTCACACGGGACAGTTTCGATGAACATTCACGAATATCAGGCCAAGGCCCTTTTGCGCAGCTACGGTGCGCCGGTCAGCGACGGCAAGGTCGTTCTGCGTGCCGAGGAAGCCAAGACCGCGGCCGGTGAACTCGACGGCCCGCTCTGGGTGGTCAAGGCGCAGATCCACGCGGGCGGCCGTGGCAAGGGCTCCTTCAAGGAGGCAGGCGCAGGCGAAAAGGGTGGCGTGCGTCTGGCGAAATCGGTCGAAGAAGCCGCCGAGGAAGCCAAGAAGATGCTGGGCCGGACCCTCGTGACCCACCAGACCGGCCCGGCGGGCAAGCAGGTCAACCGCATCTACATCGAAGCGGGCTCCGACATCGAGCGCGAACTGTACCTCGCCCTGCTGGTCGACCGCGTCACCAGCCGCGTGTCCTTTGTCTGCTCGACCGAGGGCGGCATGGATATCGAGGAAGTCGCCGCAAGCACCCCGGAAAAGATCCTGTCCTTCTCGGTCGATCCCGCCACCGGCTACCAGCCGTTCCATGGCCGCCGCATTGCCTTTGCCCTCGGGCTTGAAGGTGCGCAGGTCAAGGAATGCGTCAAGCTGATGGGCATCCTCTACAAGGCCTTCATCGAGAAGGACATGGAGATGCTCGAGATCAACCCGCTGATCATCACCGACACCGGCAACCTCAAGGTTCTGGATGCCAAGCTGGGCTTTGACGGCAACGCGCTCTATCGTCAGGGCGAGGTCGCGGACCTGCGCGACACGACCGAGGAAGACCCCAAGGAACTGGAAGCGTCCAAGTACGACCTGAACTACATCGCGCTGGACGGTGAGATCGGCTGCATGGTTAACGGCGCGGGCCTTGCGATGGCGACGATGGACATCATCAAGCTCTACGGTGCCGAGCCTGCCAACTTCCTCGACGTGGGCGGTGGCGCCACCAAGGAGAAGGTGACGGAGGCGTTCAAGATCATCACCTCGGACCCGAACGTCAAAGGTATCCTGGTGAACATCTTCGGCGGCATCATGCGCTGTGACGTGATCGCCGAGGGCGTCGTCGCCGCAGTCAAGGAAGTGGGCCTGCAAGTGCCGCTCGTCGTCCGCCTGGAAGGCACCAATGTCGAGAAGGGCAAGGAGATCATCAACACCTCCGGCCTCGACGTGATCGCCGCCGACGACCTCAAGGACGGCGCACAGAAGATCGTGAAGGCGGTCAAGGGCTGACAGCATGGCCCCGAGCGCAGCACCGACAGGGCACAGGGTAGAGCGGACGGCGCGACGGCGCGCCGAACGTTCCCAGACCCTCGCCCCGGACGTGCTGCCGGACGATCCCGCCAGCCTCCGATCCCCGTGCGGGGGCTGGCAGACAAACACAGCCGAGATGACGCGTTCGTAACCCATGCACGCCCTTGTTCACATAGGTCCGACCAAATGCGGCTCTACCGCGTTGCAGGCGTTCCTTTCGCGGAACGCAGCGATGCTGGCGGGGCGCGGGCTGCGCTATGAGCGCTGGTCCCGGACGACGAAGTGGGACGGCTCGCAGGTGGAGTTGCCGGTCGCCGCGCTGGCGGCCTGCGACGCGGTGATCCCGTTTCGCAAGACCCGCTCGGTCTTTGGCCTGCCGGACCTTGCCGCAGCGCGCGAATTGTCCCGCACCTGGCTCGACTGGCTCGACTCTGCGCGCAAGGAGTGGGCCGAGCGGATGGTCGCGTTTTCCTCGGAACACCTGCTGGTATGGTTGACGACCGTGTCGCAGGTCAGGGCGATGCATCGTATCCTCAGCGAACGGTTCCAATCGGTCCGTTACGTCGCATGGCTGCGCCCGCAGGAAGACTGGCTTCTCAGCCAGTATTCACAGGGTTTGCGATCCGGCAGCACCCAGACCCTGGACGAAATGCTGAACACGCGGCTGCAATCCGCGCAATCGGCGCTTCCGAATTTCGCGGCGCGGCTGCGGCTCTGGGTCGAGGCATTGGGCGCCGACGCGCTGCGGGTGTTCCGTCTGGACGGCGCCCGCAACGGGCGGGACCATTGCGGCACGTTCTGCGAGCTTGCGGGGATCGCGGGCGACGACCTCGGGCGGCCCGAGACGCGCAACGCCTCCTTCGGGGCGCATTCGGCCGAGGCGATGCGCCAGATCAATCTGCGCCTGCCCTATTGGGCCAAGGGGCAGAACGGTATCAACCCGGCGCGGCAGGGGATCGCCCCGCAGCTGGAACAGACGGCCGGAGACGAACCGCCGCTGGCCCTGACTGATGCGCAACGCAAACTGATCGCCACGGCCTATGAACCCGGCAACCGCTGGCTGGCCGAGACCTTTGCCGATTGCGCAGGCCTGACGGCCAAGGGCCGGACGCGCCCCGCCCCGGCATCACCGACCACGCAGGACACCGCCGCCCGGCTGATTGACCTGCTTTTCGCCAGCCGCATGGGTGCGCTGGCCCCTCTTACAGAAACGCAACGCGCGCGGGCCAACCCGCCGCACGGACCCCGAACAGGTCGGACGGTCCCCGGACCGCAGGGACCTATCACTGACCCTACCCCTTGACGAGGCAAAGGAACCAAGAATGGCCGTACTCATCGACGAAAACACCAAAGTCATCTGCCAGGGCTTCACCGGCTCTCAGGGGACATTCCACTCTGAACAGGCCATCGCCTATGGCACCAAGATGGTTGGCGGCGTCACCCCCGGAAAGGGCGGCCAGACGCATCTGGACCTGCCCGTGTTCAACTCGGTGCACGAGGCCAAGCACGAGACCGAGGCGAACGCGTCGGTGATCTACGTGCCGCCGCCCTTCGCGGCCGACTCGATCCTCGAGGCGATCGATGCCGAGATGGAACTGATCGTGTGCATCACCGAGGGTATCCCGGTTCTTGACATGATGAAGGTCAAGCGCGCGCTCGAAGGCTCCAAAAGCCGGCTGATCGGGCCCAACTGCCCCGGCATCATCACGCCCGACGCCTGCAAGATCGGCATCATGCCCGGCCACATCCACAAGCGCGGCTCGGTCGGTGTCGTGTCGCGCTCCGGTACGCTGACCTACGAGGCCGTGAAACAGACCACCGATGTGGGCCTCGGCCAGTCGACCTGCGTCGGCATCGGCGGCGACCCGATCAAGGGGACCGAGCATATCGACGTGCTGGAATGGTTCCTGGCCGATGACGAAACCGAGTCGATCATCATGATCGGCGAGATCGGCGGCTCGGCCGAAGAAGAAGCGGCCGAATTCCTGGCCTCTGAAAAGAAGAAGGGCCGCTGGAAGCCGACCGCCGGCTTCATCGCGGGCCGCACGGCGCCTCCGGGCCGCCGCATGGGCCATGCGGGTGCCATCGTCGCCGGTGGCAAGGGCGGCGCCGAGGACAAGATCGAAGCGATGAAATCGGCCGGCATCGTCGTCGCCGAAAGCCCCGCCCAGCTGGGCGAGGCCGTTGTGGAAGCGATCGGCAAGTAAACCGATTGCTCGCGCCCCCCGGGGTCCGGCCCCGGGGCGCATTGGAGAGGAAGGCCCATGTCGTTTACAGAGGCCATCAAGAGTTGCTTTTCCAAGTCCCTGACGTTCTCGGGGAGCGCGTCGCGCTACGATTTCTGGAACATCGTGCTCTTCCTCCTGCTCACCCTTGTCCTTCTCGTGTTTGTCAATTCCGCTCTCTTCGGCCCGACGATCGAGACCGTTTTGCAGCTCCGTGCAGATTCGACCGGACGGCAGCAGTTGCGGCTTGTTCGCGAAACCAACTATGACGCGGGCTTGCTCGGCGCTGGGTTCCTGGTCATCACCGCCTTGCCTTTGCTGGCCGCCGCGTGGCGCCGGATGCAGGACATTGGCCGGTCTGTCTGGTATCTCTTGCTGCCACTGCCAGCGATGCTCGTGGCATATGCCGTGTTCTACGCGACGGCCCGAACCGTGACGATCGACCCGGAACAGCTACCTTCCGGTGTGGAGGTGCCCGAGAGCCTGCGCATACCCGACACCAGCCTTGCGGCGCTGTCACCGTGGTTGGTTTTCGCCGCTTGTGCGGTGGTCGTGCTCTTCTGGCTGTTCCGCGCGTCTCAGGACGGATCGAACCGCTTTGGCCCAAATCCGGCAATCGAGGAGATGAGAGTATGAGTTTCACCGACGCGATCAAAACCTGCTTTTCCAAGTATTTCACCTTTTCGGGACGCGCCTCGAGACCGGAATACTGGTGGTTCTTCCTTTTCATCGTGCTGGGAAATGTCGTGGCGGGCATCCTCGATGCGGTTCTGTTCGACGCGGTGACAGGCTCTGTCGAGACCGGGCCGGACGGGTTCAGCGCAAGCGCCGAAAACAACGGGCCGGTGGCGGCGATCTTCAGCCTTGCCGTTCTGATCCCACAGCTGGCCGCAGGCTGGCGGCGGATGCATGACACCGGTCGCAGCGGGTTCTACCTGTTGCTACCGCTTCTGATGTCGATCGCGGCGGTCCTGATCCTTGTTTTCGGTATCGGGCTGGCATCCGCATTTCAGCATGGCGGCTCCTTCGACCGCTTCATGACCGGTTCGACGATCCTGCTTCTTATCCCGACCGGGCTTGTCCTGATCGTCTCGCCCCTGCTTGTGCTGTGGTGGCTGACGCGGCCCAGCGAGGCGGGCGAGAACCGGTTCGGTCCGCCACCTGCACAGGTGGCCGGATGAACGTCGCACTGTCCTCCGATGCGCAAACCCTGCGCGCGCTGCCCGGATCGGGCGGCAGCGGCATGGATATGCGCGGGCTCAAGCACCGGCTTGCGACCTCGCCCATGGCGGGGCCGTTGTCGAGCCTGCGCAACAGCTGGAAGGCGCGCAAACTCGTCTCCAACGCCGAACTGGGCCTTCTATTCAAGGAAGACCAGATGATGGAGGCGATGCTGGAACGAATGATCCGGCCCGATTGGAACTGCCTCGATATCGGGGCGCATATCGGTTCGGTCTCGTACCGCTTTCATACGCTGGCCCCGCAGGGCCGCCACGCGATCATCGAGGCCAGCCCCGACAAGGCCACGCTGCTTGCGCAGCGCTTCCCCGAGACGCCCGTCTTGCAGGTTGCGGTATCGGACAGCGCGGGCGAGGTGACGTTCTACGAGAACCTCGACCAGCCCGGCTATTCCAGCCTGTCGGATCGCGGCAGCCGCGGTCGCGTGCAGGAAATCACCGTGCCAGCGCGGCGGCTGGATGAACTTTTCGCCGAAACCCAGCGTTTCGACCTTGTGAAGATCGATGTCGAAGGCCACGAATTCGCCGCCCTGACCGGTGGGCGTTCCTTGCTGGACCGCTGCAGACCCGTGATCCTTTTCGAGGCAGGCGCCGCAGAGGATGCCGATCTCGACACCGGGCAGAGCGAGCGGTTGTTCGACCTGCTGACCAAAGAGCTTGGATACCGCGTCTTTGCCGTCTTCGACCTATATTTCGACCGCCCGGCCATCTCGGCCGAGCTGTTCAGGTCCTACCGGACCTACCCGTTCATGGCGTTCAACTATTTCGCGTTGCCCGCCGAAACCAATGCCCGCCCCGCCCCATCCGCAAAAGAGTGAGACCGGAGTCATGACTGACCAATCACCAAACGACCAATTCCACGCCCTGAGCTTCATGCAGGGGCATAATGCGGAATACCTGGAACAGCTTTATGCCCAGTACGCCCGCGACCCGTCAGCGGTCGACGCGGCCTGGGTGGATTTCTTTCGTGCCATGGGCGATGCCGAAGGCGACGTGACCGCCGAGGCCGAAGGCCCCTCCTGGGCGCGGCGCGACTGGCCCCCGGTGCCCAATGACGATCTGACCGGCGCGCTGACCGGCGAATGGTCCGAGGCCGACGCCAAGGCCGCCGGCAAGAAGATCGCCGAGAAGGCCGCCGAAAAGGGCGTGCCCGTCAGCGAGGACTCGATCAAGCGCGCGGTGCTCGACTCGATCCGGGCGCTGATGCTGATCCGGGCGTATCGCATCCGGGGTCACCTCGTGGCCGATCTCGATCCTCTCGGCATGCGCAGCCAGACGCCGCATCCCGAGCTGGATCCAAAGACCTACGGCTTCACAGATGCCGACATGGACCGGCCGATCTTCATCGACAACGTGCTGGGGCTTCAGATCGCCTCGATGCGGCAGATCGTCGAGATCGTGAAGCGGACCTATTGCGGCACCTTCGCGCTGCAATACATGCACATCTCGGACCCTGAGCAATCGGCCTGGCTGAAAGAGCGGATCGAGGGGTACGGCAAGGAAATCCAGTTCACCAAGGAAGGCCGCAAGGCGATCCTGAACAAGATGGTCGAGGCCGAGGGCTTCGAGAAATTCCTGCATGTGAAATACATGGGCACCAAGCGGTTCGGCCTTGACGGTGGCGAGGCGCTGATCCCGGCGATGGAGCAGATCATCAAGCGCGGCGGCGCGCTCGGGCTCAAGGAAATCGTGATCGGGATGCCCCACCGGGGCCGCCTGAACATCCTTGCCAACGTGATGAGCAAACCCTACCGCGCGATCTTCAACGAGTTCCAGGGCGGCAGCTTCAAACCCGAGGACGTGGATGGTTCGGGCGACGTAAAATATCACCTCGGCGCCTCCAGCGACCGCGAGTTCGACGGCAACTCCGTCCACCTGTCGCTGACCGCCAACCCCTCGCACCTCGAGGCGGTGAACCCGGTCGTTCTGGGCAAGGTCCGCGCCAAGCAGGACCAGCTGAAAGACAGCGAGCGCACGCAGGTGATGGGGATCCTGCTGCACGGCGACGCGGCCTTTGCCGGCCAGGGTGTCGTGGCCGAGGGGCTTGGCCTGTCGGGCCTGCGCGGACACCGGACCGGCGGGACGATGCATATCGTGGTGAACAACCAGATCGGCTTTACCACCGCGCCGCATTTCTCGCGCTCCTCGCCCTATCCGACGGATATCGCGCTGATGGTCGAGGCGCCGATCTTTCACGTGAACGGCGACGACCCCGAGGCCGTGGTGCACGCGGCCAAGGTGGCGACCGAGTTCCGGCAGAAGTTCCACAAGGACGTGGTCATCGACATCTTCTGCTACCGCCGGTTCGGGCATAACGAGGGCGACGAGCCCATGTTCACCAACCCGATCATGTATAAGAAGATCAAGGGACACCGTACCACTCTGGCGCTTTATACCGATCGGCTGGTGCAGGACGGGCTGATCCCCGAGGGCGAGATCGAGGACATGAAGGCCGCATTCCAGGCCAAGCTGAACGAAGAGTTCGAGGCCGGCAAGGACTTCAAGCCGAACAAGGCCGACTGGCTGGATGGCCGCTGGTCGCATCTCGACCGCGAAAAGGGCGAATATGTCCGTGGCGAAACGGCGATCACGCCCGAAACGCTGGCCGAGGTCGGCCGCGCGCTGACCACCGCCCCCGAGGGTTTTGCCCTGCACAAGACGGTTGGCCGCCTTCTGGAAGCCAAGCAGAAGATGTTCGACAGCGGCAAGGGCTTTGACTGGGCAACCGGCGAGGCCCTGGCCTTCGGCTCTCTTCTGACCGAGGGCTACCCGGTGCGGCTGGCGGGGCAGGATTCGACGCGCGGAACGTTCTCGCAGCGCCATTCGGGGCTGGTGAGCCAGGACAGCGAGGACCGGTATTTCCCGCTCAACAACGTCCGCGAGGGCCAGGCGCAGTACGAAGTCATCGACTCGATGCTGTCGGAATACGCGGTGCTGGGCTTCGAATACGGCTATTCGCTGGCAGAACCCAACGCGCTGACGCTCTGGGAAGCACAGTTCGGCGATTTCGCCAACGGCGCGCAGATCATGTTCGACCAGTTCATCAGCTCGGGCGAAAGCAAGTGGCTCCGCATGTCCGGCCTTGTCTGCCTTCTGCCGCATGGATACGAGGGCCAGGGCCCCGAGCACAGCTCGGCCCGTCTCGAACGGTTCCTGCAGATGTGCGGTCAGGACAACTGGATCGTTGCCAACTGCACCACGCCGGCGAACTACTTCCACATCCTGCGCCGCCAGCTGCACCGCAGCTTCCGCAAACCGCTGATCCTGATGACGCCGAAATCGCTTCTGCGGCACCGGTTGGCCGTCAGCGAGGCCGCGGACTTCACCACCGGGTCGAGCTTCCACAGGGTTCTGTGGGATGACGCGGAAAAGGGCAATTCCGACACGAATCTGGTCGCCGATGACAAGATCAAGCGGGTCGTCCTTTGCTCGGGCAAGGTCTATTTCGACCTGCTCGAGGAACGCGACGCGCGCGGCATCGACGATGTCTACCTGCTGCGCATCGAACAGTTCTATCCCTTCCCCGCACATGCCCTGATCAAGGAGCTGGAACGGTTCAAGGGGGCCGAGATGATCTGGTGCCAGGAAGAGCCCAAGAACCAGGGTGCATGGACCTTCATCGAACCCAATATCGAATGGGCGCTGACACGGATCGGCGCGAAACACCCCCGGCCGCGTTATGTCGGCCGTGCCACTTCGGCCTCGCCCGCGACGGGTCTGGCCAGCCAACACAAAGCCCAACAAGAGGCGCTCGTGAACGAAGCGCTGAGCATCGAAGGATAACAGACGATGACGATCGAAGTACGCGTTCCCACGCTTGGCGAGTCGGTGACCGAGGCCACCGTGGCGACCTGGTTCAAGAAGCCCGGCGATGCCGTCGCCGTCGACGAGATGCTGTGCGAACTTGAAACCGACAAGGTCACGGTCGAGGTCCCCTCGCCCGCAGCCGGAAAGCTTGGCGACATCATCGCCGCCGAGGGCGAGACCGTCGGCGTCGACGCCCTTCTGGCCACTATTGCCGAAAGCGGCCAGGCCGGCGCCGAGGAAACCAGCGAACGCCCCGCGCAAACTGCTGCGCAACCCGCCGAGAGCAGCGCGGCCGAGCCCGCCGCAAGCGTTGACGTCATGGTGCCGACGCTCGGGGAATCGGTGACCGAGGCAACAGTGTCCACATGGTTCAAGAAGGTCGGCGATACCGTCGCGCAGGACGAGATGCTGTGCGAGCTGGAAACCGACAAGGTGTCGGTCGAGGTTCCCGCGCCCGCGGCAGGCATTCTTGCCGAGATCGTTGCCGCCGAGGGCAGCACCGTCGAGGCCAATGGCAAGCTGGCGGTGATTTCCGGCTCTGCCGGCGCGGCCGCGTCGGCCCCCGCCGCAGCGGCCTCGGCCCCTGCCCCCGCCTCCGCACCCTCGGGCGCTGCGGGCGGCAAGGACGTGGCGAACGCGCCCTCGGCCGAAAAAGCGATGGCCGAGGCGGGTCTGTCGGCCGACCAGGTCACCGGCACCGGCCGTGATGGCCGCATCATGAAGGAGGACGTGCAGCGCGCCGTTTCCGCCGCGGCTTCGGCCCCGGCGCCTTCGGCGACCGCGCCCGCCCCGCGTGCCCCGGTCGCCGCCGAAGATGCCGGCCGCGAGGAGCGGGTGAAAATGACCCGCCTCCGCCAGACCATCGCCAAGCGCCTGAAAGACGCGCAGAACACCGCCGCGATCCTGACCACCTATAACGAGGTGGACATGGGCGCCGTGATGGACCTGCGAAGCGAATACAAGGACCTGTTCGAGAAGAAGCATGGCGTGCGCCTCGGCTTCATGTCCTTCTTCACCAAGGCCTGCTGCCACGCGCTGCGCGAGGTTCCCGAAGTCAATGCCGAGATCGACGGGACCGAGATCGTCTACAAGAACTTCGTCCACATGGGCATCGCCGCCGGCACCCCGCAGGGCCTTGTCGTTCCCGTGATCCGCGATGCCGACCAGAAAAGCTTTGCCACGCTGGAGAAGGAAATCGCCGAGAAGGGCCGCCGCGCCCGCGACGGCAAGCTCACCATGGCCGAGATGCAGGGCGGCACCTTCACCATCTCCAACGGCGGCGTCTATGGCTCGCTGATGTCCTCGCCGATCCTCAACCCGCCCCAATCGGGCATCCTCGGCATGCACAAGATCCAGGACCGCCCGATGGTCATCAATGGCGAGATCAAGATCCGCCCGATGATGTACCTTGCACTGTCTTACGATCACCGCATCGTCGACGGCAAGGGCGCCGTAACCTTCCTCGTCCGCGTCAAGGAGGCGCTCGAGGATCCGCGCCGCCTGCTGATGGATCTCTGAGCCATGGCAACTCATGTGCTCTGGCAGGCCGATGTGGCCGATTTCGACGCCTGGCATTCGGTGTTCCTCGCGGATGCACCGAACCGCCACGCGGCGGGTATCCAAGACCTTCACGTGTGGCGCGATCCGGATAAGAAAAACCACGCTGTTGCCCTGTTCGCAATCGCGGACCTCGACAAGGCGCGCGCCTTCTTCGACTCCGAAGAGCTGGCCATGCACATGGAACGTGGCGGCGTGGCCCATGTCACGGTCAAGCTGTTGGAACCTGCCTGAGCCTTCTCAAGCATGACACCCCGCCCATGATCATCGCGGCGGGCCTCGCGCAGGCCCGTCCGCCCCGCCCCGGAGAGACCCGATTGACACGTTGCGACCTCATGGCTGACACTCGGAACGACAGGCCAGGCGGCCCCGCCGGAACGAGAGGTGCAGACACCCTGCCCCGCGTCGCACGGGTTGACCGCGAACCGGAGGCCGAATGACCCCCGAACTCACCGCCCTTACCCTCGCCGCCCTGCTCCAGATCGCCCAGCTGGCGCTCTATTCCGTCACGGCCCAGGCACAGGTCGGCACCAAGACGGCGCTGAAGCCCCGCGACGAGGAGGTCGAGCTGACCGGCATCGCCGGCCGGCTCAAACGCGCGATGGACAATCATTTCGAAGGGCTCACCCTCTTCACGATTGCCGTGCTCGTGATCACCCTTTCCGGCCAATCAACCAGTTTCACCGCCGCCTGCGCGTGGATCTACCTCGCCGCGCGTCTGCTCTACGTCCCCGCCTATGCCTTTGGCTGGGTGCCCTGGCGCTCGCTCATCTGGTCGGCGGGATTTTTCGCCACCTTCGCAATGCTGGGGGCGGCCCTTATATGAACCTTCCTCTTGCCCCAAATATCCCGGGGGGAGCCGCGCGGCAGCGCGGCGGGGGGCAGCGCCCCCCATCCCCGCCAACCACAAAGGACTTCATCCATGGCAGAATATGACGTCATCGTAATCGGCAGCGGCCCCGGCGGCTATGTCTGCGCCATCCGCTGCGCCCAGCTGGGCCTCAAGACCGCTTGCGTCGAAGGGCGCGAAACGCTCGGCGGCACCTGCCTGAACGTCGGCTGCATCCCGTCCAAGGCCCTGCTGCACGCCTCCCACCAGTTGCACGAGGCCGAACACAACTTCGCAAAAATGGGGCTCAAGGGAAAATCGCCCTCAGTCGACTGGAAACAGATGCTGACCTACAAGCAGGAAACCATCGACTCCAACACCAAGGGCATCGAGTTCCTGTTCAAGAAGAACAAGATCGACTGGATCAAGGGCTGGGCCACCATCCCCGAGGCAGGCAAGGTCAAGGTCGGCGACGAGACGCATCAGGCGAAGAACATCATCATCGCCAGCGGCTCCGAGGCGTCTTCCCTGCCGGGTGTCGAGATCGACGAAAAGGTCGTCGTTACCTCCACCGGAGCGCTCGAACTGCCGAAGATCCCAAAGAAGATGGTCGTGATCGGCGCCGGCGTCATCGGGCTGGAACTGGGATCGGTCTATTCCCGGCTGGGCGCCGAGGTGACTGTGATCGAATTTCTCGACGCGATCACGCCTGGCATGGATGCCGAGGTGCAAAAGACCTTCCAGCGCATCCTCAAGAAACAGGGGATCGACTTTGTCATGGGCGCCGCCGTCCAAAAGACCGAGGCCAGCAAGACCAAGGCAAAGGTCACCTACAAGCTGCGCAAGGATGACAGCGAGCACGAGATCGAGGCCGACGCGGTCCTCGTGGCGACCGGCCGCAAACCCTATACCGACGGTCTCGGCCTCGACGCTCTCGGCATCGAGATGACGCAACGCGGACAGATCAAGGTGGGCCGCGACTGGCAGACCAACGTCAAGGGCATCTACGCCATTGGCGACGTGATCGAGGGCCCGATGCTCGCCCACAAGGCCGAGGACGAGGGCATGGCCGCCGCCGAACAGGTCGCGGGCAAGCATGGCCATGTCAATTACGGCGTGATCCCCGGCGTGATCTACACCCACCCCGAAGTCGCCAATGTCGGCGCCACCGAGGAAATGCTCAAGGACGAAGGCCGCGCCTACAAGGTCGGCAAGTTCATGTTCATGGGCAACGGTCGCGCCAAGGCGAATTTCGCCGCCGACGGGTTCGTCAAGATCCTTGCCGACAAGGAAACCGACCGCATCCTTGGCTGCCACATCATCGGGCCGGGCGCAGGCGACCTGATCCACGAGGTCTGCGTGGCAATGGAATTCGGAGCCTCGGCCGAGGATCTGGCCCTGACCTGCCACGCACACCCGACCTATTCCGAGGCGGTGCGCGAGGCGGCGCTGGCCTGCGGCGACGGTCCGATCCATTCCTGATGAACAACTTGCCTGCCCCCTACACGGGGCAGGCGCACCACCCGGACCGGGTCAGAAAATCTGTCGGGTCACTGTCCGGCCAGGGAAAGCGCGTAGCGCCGCAGTCGGATGCAGATCGCCTCTCACCACATCGTTCGCGCCGCGCGATCAGGCCAGGCCCGGTCATATTCCGCGCCACCCTCTGCGCCGTCGGTCATCTCGGCAAGGATATCGCCCGCGCTCGGCAGCTCCGCGCTTTCGTCGCCCGATTTCCAGGTCCGTGCCCGCAGCAACGCCCGCGCGCATTGGAAATAGATCTCACCGATCTCGATCACCGTGACGGTGGCGGGCTGACGTCCCTCCTTTTCGAACCGCGCGCGCAGCTCCGCATCTGCGGTGACGATGGCGCGTCCGTTCACGCGAACGCAATTGTCCGCCCCCGGCACGAGAAACAGCAGCGAGCATCGCGGATCGCGTACGATGTTGCGCAAGGCATCCAGCCGGTTGTTGCCCCGCCAATCCGGCAGCGCAAGCGTCCCGGGGTCAAGCTCGGCCACAACCGGCCCCTCGTCGCCGCGCGGCGTGGCATCGGTGCCCTCTGGCCCGACGGTGGACAGGATGCACAGGCGCGATGCCATGATCCAGCGGCGATAGGCCGGTGTCATCCGCCGCGCCACCTTGGACAGCGATGCACTCGCCGCCTGCCCGTATTGCGCCTCGAGCGCTTCTATCGTGTCGATCCGGTCCATCACTGCCCCCTGCCCTCGGCCACCAGCGCGCTCGAACGGGTCTCGACCGCGTGTTCCAGGGTGATCAGGAACTCGTCGCGCGCGACGCCCGGCGGGATCGGGTCAAGAAACTCCACCACCGCCAGACCGGGGCGCCGCATCAATCCCTTGCGCGGCCAGAACAACCCGACATTGGTTGCGGCAGGCACGCAAGGATAGCCAAGATTGCCATACAGCACCGCCGATCCAACCTTGTAATTGGCCTTCGCATCGGGCGCGACCCGCGTGCCTTGCGGATAGATGATAAGCTGCCCGGGTTCCGAGAATTCGGCCGCCACATCCTGAACCATCTTGGCGATCGCCGCGCCTTTCTTGCCGCGGTCGACCGGGACACAGCCCAGCCGCTTGGCGTATAGGCCGATGATCGGGGTCCAGAGCAATTCGCGCTTCATGATGAACTTGGGATGCGGCACCGCGTCAAAGATCATCAGGATATCCAGGAACGACTGGTGCTTGGCCGCGATCACCACCTCGTCCGTCGGCACGAGACCGCGGATCTCGGGACGGATGCCGAGCCCCCAGGGCATCACCCGCAGAACCGAGCGCGCATAGACCTTGCAGGCACGGCGCGCGCCCTCCTTGGCCATGATCGCCCAAGGCAGGAAGACGATGCCGAGGATCAGCATCCAGATGTAGATCAGTACCGTGAAAATCACCGAGCGCAGATACTGCAAGGCCGTCAACATCAGCTCAACTCCTTCAACACCCGGCGCGCGGCGGCCCAGGTCGCGGCAAAAGCCACCAGCGCGCCCAGCGGCGGGATCAGCAACGGCACAAGCCACCCAACGCCCTGAAAGCCCAGACCGGTCAGGAAACCGCCTGCCTCGGACGCGTCTGGCAACAGCATCACGCCGCCCATGCCCAGAACCATCCCGACAGCTGCGCCGATCAGGGCGCGCAGGGTGAACCGGCGCACGAATGCACCCGCGATGTAACGGTCCATCGCACCCACCAGCCGCAACACCTCGATCACCTGCGCATTGGCGGCAAGCGCTGCATTCGCGGCCAGTGTGATCATCGCCGCCGTGGCCCCGCCGATCAGCAGGATCGAGACAAGCGCCAGCCTGCGCAACGAATTGGCCGCGTCAACCAGCGGCGCGCGCCAGCGCGTGTGATCGTCAAGCACCGCGCCGGGCACCTCGGCCTGTAACCGCAGCCGCAGACCGGCCGCGTCATAGCCCGGCTCGCCCTCGACGATCTCGATCAGCTGCGGCACTGGCAGCGTGTCTACCGGCAGATCCGGCCCGAACCACGGCGCAAGCAGCGCCGCCTGCTCCTCGGCGCTCAGCGCGCGGGCGCGGTCCACGCCCGGCGTCTGGCGCAGGATGTTCAGCGCCGCCTCGGTCTGCGCCGCGCGCTGGTCCAGCGGCGCGTTGATCCGCAGGGTTGCCGCGCGGGCCAGTTCTTCGGCCCACCGGTCCGCCAGCCGGCCCGAAGCCAGCGACAGCGCCAGCGCAAAGACCGCCAGAAAGGCCATCGCGCCCGATACGAACAGCGTCAGTTGCGCCGTGAAACCCGAGGGCGGCACCACGCGGTCGGCCTGCTTGTCGCCCATGATCAGGCTGCGAATGGTTCCCTTGCTCACAGGTCTGCCCCCGCAAGCTGAAGGCGCCGTTCGGAAATGCGCAGAACACGGGCCTGCACCTGCGCCTTGGCCGCGCGGATCAGGCTCAGATCATGGGTGGCGATCAACACGGTCTTGCCCATCCGGTTCAACTCGACCAGCAATTGCAACAGGCGCTGCGACATCTCCCAGTCGACATTGCCGGTGGGTTCGTCGGCCAGCACAACGTCGGGCGACATGATCACCGCCCGTGCCAGCGCCGCGCGCTGACGCTCACCGCCCGACAGTTCCGGCGGCAATGCATCGGCCCGCGCGCCAAGGCCCACCCAACTCATCAGCTCGCCGAGGTTCTCGGCCTCGCCCTTGGGGTCGCGGCCCGACACCATCAGCGGCAGCGCCACGTTCTCCGAGACGGGCAAGTGGTCAAGGAAACGGCAATCCTGGTGCACAACGCCGATCCGCCGCCGCATCAGCGCCGTCTGGTCGCGGTCGAGCGTTCGCATGTCCTGCTCAAAGGCCAGAACCCGCCCCGCCGTGGGCAGCAGCGCACCATAGCACAGTTTCAGCAGCGTGGTTTTTCCCGCACCCGAGGGGCCCGTGAGAAAATGGAAGGAACCGGGCGCAAGCAGCACCGAGACATCGCTCAGAAGCTCGCCACCGCCATAGCTGTAGCCCACCTTGTCCAACTCGATCACGGGCCTGCCCCTTTGCGCCTTCTGGCGCACTTCTTGCCCGATGCCTGCGGCGGTTTCAATGCCCGCGCGTCGCAACAGGGCGACGCAGCCGCGCCACAGCCCGGTGCACGATCCAAAACCCCTCTTTCCGCAAGCGCGTTAACGGATTAAGCTGCAAGGAAAAACAGGCAGGTGCGCGCCGACGGGGCCGGGAGACAGTATGCGTCTGACATGTCCGAATTGCGGAGCCCAGTACGAGGTTCCAGCCGAGGTGATCCCCCCCGAGGGGCGCGACGTGCAATGTTCCAATTGCGGCGACACGTGGTTTCAACCCCATCCCGAAATGGCAGAACCGGCACCGGCCGAGGATGACACCGCGCGGCAAGCGCCCCCGGAGCAGCCCGAACCGGCCGAGTTCGAACCCGAGCCCGAAGAGGACGATCTCCCCGAAACAGAGGTCGAGGCGCCGATCCCGCCCGAGAGTGCCGCGCCACAGCGCAAGGTGGATCCGGCCATCTCGGACATCCTGCGCGAAGAGGCCGAGCGCGAGGCAAACCTGCGCCGCAGCGAGGCCGAAACACTGGAGAGCCAACCCGACCTTGGCCTTGACAGCGGCAATGACGAACCCGCACGCCGCGCCCGCGAGGCACAGTCGCGCATGGCAGCGATGCGCGGTGAAGAGCCTCCCGCCAGTACATCCGGGGGCGAACCCGGTTCTCGCCGCGAGCTTTTGCCCGATATCGAAGAGATCAATTCCACCCTGCGCAACAGCGGCGAGGCACGGGCGCGCGATGTGCAGCCGGCCCGCCCGGAAAAAGCACCCCGCTCGCGTGGCGGCTTCCTGCGCGGCTTCGCTCTGGTCCTGATCCTTGCGGCGCTCTTGTACCTGCTTTACGCCAACGCACCCCAGATCGCACAAAGCGTCCCGCAGGCCGATCCGATGCTCAGCGCCTATGTCGCATTGGTCGATCAGGGAAGGTTGTGGATCGACAGTACCCTGGGGCCGCTTCTGGGTCAGTAGACCCGGTTACGGCGCGATTGCCTCGACAACCAGCGCCGCCATCCGGCCCGAAATCGCGCCATCGCCGAACCGCGCCGCAAGGCTGGTTGCGATCGACTCCCGCACCGTCGACAAGGACGGCCCATCGCGCGCTTCGATCTCCAGCCGCAGCGGCGAGCCATAGGATTGGCCAAAGGCGAAATCGTCCGCACTCGCCGCCTCGCTCTGCAGGCGCACTGTTTCCACCGTCATGTCGACAAACCCGGCCGCCGCGACATCGGCCCGGATCCGATCCGCGTCGGAATAACCGAATGGCGTCCGCGCAAGGAACAGCGGCGGGTCCACGGGGTACAACGCGATCAACGTCTGGACGAGGGCGTTCGAGAACTCGTTTTCGTCCAGCGGCCCCCAACTGCTGAACAGGAACCGACCGCCCGGCCGCAGGACACGCCGGATCTCGGAATAGGCCGCCACGCGATCGGGAAAGAACATCACCCCGAACTGGCAGACAACGGCGTCGAATGTCCCGTCGGCAAACGGCAGATCCATAGCATCCGCCTCGCGCCACTCCAACCGGTCGTCCGAATGGTGTTGACGCGCACGTTCCAACATACCGCCATTGAGGTCGGTGACCACGTAACGGCTTTCTCGCGGCAGCAACAGGGCAAGCTTGCGCGTGACCGCCCCGCTGCCGGCAGCGATTTCCAGAACCGCCCCCGATGCGCCGCGCGCGACGCGACCTGCAAGCTCTTCGGCATAGCCGTCGAACAGGATCGGTACCAGGTGGCTGTCATAGACTTCGGGAATCGATCCGGTGAACTTGGTGTCGATATTGCTCATCCGTGATCCTCCCGGCGATCCGACGCCGAGTGTACCACGAAACCGGTTTCCTGTCGCAGTCTAGAACCGGTCGAGCAGGCGCTTGAGGTATTCCAGTTCGATCTTGGGCCGCTCGCTGTCGCCTGTCCGCTTGCGGATCTCGTCCAGCAATTCCTGCGCCCGGCGATAGACGTCCTCGCCCGGCAACAGGCTTTCATCGGTGCCGACCGAGCCCATCGAGCCGGGCTCGCGTCCGAGCGGGTCGCGGTTCTGGGCGCGCATGTCACCGTCCTGCGTGCCCTGACCAGGCTGACCCTGCTGTTCCTGCGCCATCGCCTCGCCCAGCGCGCGCATGCCTTCGCGCAGCGCCTCCATCGCTTCGGACTGGCGGTCGATCGCCTCGGCCAAGTCATCGCCGCGCAGCGCTTCCTCGGCGCCCTCCATGGCGCGGCCAGCGCGATCCAGCGCGTCTCGCGCCGCGTCGCCCTCGGGCGTGCCTTGGCCGGGTAAGCTCCCCTGTTGGCGGCGCAACTCGTCGCGCAGGGCCTGCTGCCGGTCGGCCAGCGACCCCTCGCCCGGCTGTCCCTGCTGACCGTTCTGACCCTGCTGGTTGTTGCCCTGGCCCTGGCCACCCTCGCCCTCGTGACTCTGCCCGCGTCCCTGCCCGCCATTGCGGCCTTCATTCTGCTGGCTCTGGCCGGACTGCGCACCGGGGTTGAACTGTTCCTGCAGGTCGCGGAAGGCCTGATCGCTCAACCCCTGCTGGTTGCGCAACGTCTCGGCCAGCCCTTCCATCGCCTGCTGACCCTGCGACTGGCCGTTCTGGCCCTGCCCTTGCGTGACGCGCATGTTTTCCATCATCTGCTGAAGCTGGCGCAGCGCCTCTTGCGCCTCGGCCATGCGGCCCTGCTCCATCAGCTCCTGGATACGATCCATCATGCGTTGCAGGTCGTCCTGCGTCATCTGCATGGACTCGCCGTTCTGTGCCTGCTGCTGCTGATCGCCCTGCTGCCCCTCCTGCTGGGCCTGACGCGACAACTGTCGCAGGTACTCGTCCGTCGCTTCGCGCAGCTCCTGCATCAACTCGGCGATCTCCTGGTCCGTCGCCCCGTTCTTCATCGCCTCCGACAGGCGATCCTGCGCGCGGCGCAAACGCTCCAGCGCGTCGGCCAGAGTGCCCTCTTCCAGCAGAATCGCCAGATCCCACAGCGCCTGCGCGATCTCTTCCTGCTGTTCGGCGGTCACCCCGCCGCCGTAATCGGTAAACGCCTCGAGCCGGCGCAGGATGACGCGCAGCCGCAGATAAGCGGTTTCCGAGCGAAACACGTCTTCGGGCCGGTACGACACGGCCCGCAGGATCTGCGACACCCGGGTCGCGTTGTCCCGTGACCACAGAAGGTCGCGCCGCTGCTCGATCACGGCCGCGGCCAGCGGGTCAAAGAAACGCCGCCCCGACAGGATCGCGGCGAAGGGCGCGGCCTCGCCTGTGTTCCCGGCGGCATCCTCGGCGGTGAACGCCATGGTCACCGGCAGGTTGGACCACGGATGTTCCGAGAAATCCTCAATCAGCGTTTCGGTGAATTCACGCCGGTCCCCGGTGATTGGCAGCGGCAAAGCCAGCGTGATCGGCTCGCGCGGGTCTGGCTCGATCGCCAGCCCATAGCGGCGGTCCAGCGTTTCGGTGTCCAGCGTGATACGTACCGACCCGCCGGTCACGCCATAATCATCGGCCGCACTGAAGGGCAGCGTCATCCGGCCCGCGGCCTCGGTCTCGACCACGCCCGACACGGCGATCTCGGGCGCGCTGTCGGGCCGCACCGCGATGGTCCAGTCCCGCCCGCCCGGGCCGTCTATGCTCAGCGCACCGTTGCGGCGCACGGTAAAGGGTGTCTCGGGATCGGTCAGTTGCTCCACCGGGCGGCCCGAGACGGTTTCTTCGACCGCCAGAGAGCCCGCCTGACCGTATAGCCGCAAGGTCACTGTGCTGCCCTCGGGCACCTGCACGGGTGTATCGCCCAGATCGGCGAGGTACAGCGTCGGCTTGCCGGTATAGCGCGGCGGAGCGATCCAACCCTCCCATGCGGGACCGGCCGCGGCGGTGGCCGCACCGGGCGCCATGTCGCCCACCGACCCCACGCGCCAGAGCGAGCCAAAGATCAGCCCGACCGCCAGCACCAGCAACGCGACATAGCGCAGGGCAAAAGGGTCGCGCGCGGCAAGCTTCAGATCCGGCTTTACCGGGCGCGCCGATTGCGCCCGCGCCGCCATCCGGGCCTGGTGCGCCTGCCAGACGGCGACCGAATCCGCATCGCTGCCACCAATCGCCTGATCGTCCATCAGCGCACGGATGGGCCGCCCGGGCAGCGTCTCGTCCAGCCGCGCCAGCACCTCGGCCTCGCGTGGCCAGCGGAACCCGCGCAGCCCCCAGATCAACGCGCCAAGCGCCCCGGCGCAGGCCACGCCACCCAGCACCCACACCGTCTCGACTGCAACGCTGTCCTGCAAGCCCAGCATCAGCGCGCCCATCACCACCGCGAAGATCGCGAATAGCGGCCAGAACCGCCGTGACAGCCGTTCGGACACCATCCCAAGCCGGGTCAGCCACAGCGTCCGGCGGGGAATCGGCAGGGTGCGGGGATTTCTCTGTTTCACCGTATCGGGCAACGCGAGCCTCCTAAGGGCTCGCGCGCTTATCGCGTCAGAGCCATTCGGGGATGGTATCGCGATTTATGATCTCGTCAAAGGTTGGCCTTGGGCGGATAACCGCGAATTGATCCCCGTGCACCAAAACCTCGGGGATCAGGGGCCGCGTGTTGTACTCGCTGGACATGACCGCGCCATAGGCGCCCGCGCTGCGGAATGCGACCAGGTCGCCCGGCCCCACCGGCGGCAGCGCCCGCCCCTTGGCAAAGGTATCGCCGGATTCGCAGACCGGCCCCACGATATCGAAGGCGCGCGTTTCCGCCCCCGGCACCGGTTCGATCACCGGCTCGATATCGTGATGCGCGTCATACATGGCGGGCCGGATCAGGTCGTTCATCGCCGCATCGAGGATCAGGAAATCGCGCCCTTCACCCTCTTTGACATAGATGACACGCGTGACCAGCAACCCGGCATTGCCGGCGATCAGGCGACCCGGCTCGATCTCGATCTCGCAACCCAGATGGCCCAGCTCTTCCTGGATCATCGCGCCATATTCCACCGGCAGCGGCGGCGCCTCGTTCGACCGGGTATAGGGAATGCCCAACCCGCCGCCCAGGTCCAGCCTGCGAATCTCATGGCCCTCGGCGCGCAGCCGCCCGGTCAGCTCGGCCACCTTGCGATAGGCCTGCCGGAACGGCTCAAGGTCGGTAAGCTGCGAGCCGATATGCACGTCGATCCCGACCACCTGAAGCCCCGGCAGGGCGGCGGCACGGGCATAGACCTCCGAGGCGCGCGCGATCGGGATGCCGAACTTGTTCTCGGACTTGCCCGTCGCGATCTTGGCATGGGTCTTCGCGTCGACATCCGGGTTCACCCGCACGGTGATCGGCGCGACCACGCCCAATTCCTGTGCGACGGCGCTCAACACCTCCATCTCGGGCTCGGATTCGACGTTGAACTGACGGATGCCGCCGGTCAGCGCCACGCGGATCTCGTCGGCCGTCTTGCCCACGCCCGAGAACACGATCCTGTCCCCCGGCACACCGGCCGCCCGCGCCCGCATGTATTCGCCGACCGACACAACGTCCATCCCGGCCCCGGCCTGCGCCAGCGTCCGCAGGATCGCCTGGTTGCTTGCCGCTTTCATCGCGTAGCAGACAAGGTGATCCATCCCCTCCAGCGCCTCGTCGAACAGCCGGAAATGCCGCAGCAGCGTGGCCGTCGAATAGACATAGAACGGCGTGCCGACGGCTGCCGCGATTTCGGTCAGGGGAACATCCTCGGCGTGCAGCGCGCCGTCGCGATAGAGAAAGTGATCCATGACGCTGCGCTTAGACCCAAACGACCGTCACGATCAACGGCTATCCGCGTGACGCAGACGCAAGAACAGGTAAAGCGGCAGGCCGCAGGACACGCCGATGCAGAATGTCGCCGGAATCGCGATCAGGTCCAGCCAGCTGCGCCGCCGGATCGTATCGACCAGCACCCAGATCGTCAGCGTCACCGCGGCAATGGTCAGGTCCCAGACCAGGCCCGACGCCGCCGCGTTCACATTCCACGCGGCCCCCATCCCGGCAAGGTCGAACCCGTTTTCGCGGAACCACGACACGAAATAGTACATGGGATGCACGGTGCCCCATATGGCGAGGGCAAGAAAGACAAGGCGCAGGGCGGTCATCGGCGGTCTCCTTTTCCGCGGCAGCTAGCGCGCACGCGGCTCCGCGCAAGACCACCCTGACCAACCTTCGGTCAGACCACGTAGGGAATGCCAAGCTGCTTCAGGCTGGCGGTCCACATCTCGCCCATGACGCGGGCATATTCCGGCGTGTAGCGTTCCTTGCCGTTGTTCGGAACCGGCGTCGCCTCGCCGAACAGAACGCCACGCGTGCTGGAATACATGTCGAGCCGGACGAACGAGACATCGGTCACTGCCATGAACTCCTCCGATACCCTGATGATCTCGTCGAAATTATCGGGCTTTCCCAGTTCCAGCGCGGGGTCCTTGTTCACCCCCAGACGGATGTTGCCCAACCGTTCGCCCCCGGCGTCGTAAAAGGCAAAGGCCCATTTGGACTTGTGCAGATGCATCGGCGCATAGCGTTGCATCACGATCGCCACGCCCGTCTTGAAGGCATAGACCTTGTAATCCAGCGGCACGTCATAGCCGAGGCTGTCCTTGACGTACTCTTCCAGCAGGACTTTCTGCCCGACGATATGGCCGGGACCCAGATTCCTCTGGGCGGCACGGTAATGCTCGATCAGGTTCTGCGACGTGGCGAACGGGCGGTTATGCATGTGACAGTAAAGCGACCCGTCGGGCTGGGTCTCCAGCAGGTAAACACCCGAGGAGCTGTGCCCCGCAAGCGGCTTGATCACGCAGCGCTGCGGCAAGGGTTCTTCGAACACGTCCTCGAGCCGCTCAAAGGTCGCGTGGCGCACGACCGGAACGCCATGCCGCCGGGCATAGGCATAGCCGCGCTCCTTGTTGTTGATCTCGCGCAACAGGGTCATTTCGGCCAGGATTTCCGGCGCAAGCTCGCTGTTCTTCTTGCGGGGCGACGATTGCTCCCAGTACCAGCGCCGCAACCCGAGCAGGCGATTGTAGGAGACCACGTCGTTCATTTCTGTCATGTCCAAAGACCCTGTAACTTACGGCCCCGCACTCCGCCGCATTTTCGGCGGAGTTGCAAGCAACCAGCGCCGAAATCCGAAACTCGGCAACCTGATGTTGCAACATAGGTCATCTTTCGGGCATTCCCCGCACATCTTCGGCCTCACCTACCCCGACCGGCGCCGGATATCCAGAATGGAACACCGCCGTCCTGAACCCCGCCTTTGGCCTTGGCCCGCGCTCATTTTCCGTCAAGTCGTTCATGGAAAGACCCGCTCTATTCTTCCGCCCGTTTGTCACGTCAAATAGCAAAAAGAAGGTTAACGGCTACAAGTCAGAGCCGCAGAGCCTGATCGGATCTCAGAACCCAAGCCAGACGTTCAGCGGCCCCTTGTTCAGCCCGACACCGCCATAGCCGTGCACGCCGCTGGAGCCGACCCCGACCCCGCCGCTGAACGTCGGTTGCACCGGCTCGCCATCCGCACCGCAGCCTGCCAGCACGGTGGCGAACGCGATCACGATCAGCAAGCGAACCGGTCTCATCCAAGCATCTCCTTCCACCGGGCGATCTGGGCGCGGACCTGCGCGGGCGCCGTCCCTCCATATGATACGCGCGAATTGACCGAATTTTCCACACCCAGCACCGAATAGACGTCCTGCGTGATCCCGGCATGGGCCGATTGCATGTCCTCCAGGCTCAGATCCGGCAGGTCGCAGCCCTGCGTCTCGGCCAATGCCACAAGGCTGCCGGTCACGTGATGCGCGTCGCGGAAGGGCAGGCCCAGAACCCGCACCAGCCAGTCGGCAAGGTCGGTCGCGGTGGAAAAACCCGATCCGGCGGCGGCGGCAAGGCTGTCGCGGTTGGCGGTCATGTCGCGCACCATCCCCTCCATCGCGGCCAGCGCCAGCATCCAGTTGTCGGCGGCGTCGAAAACCTGCTCCTTGTCCTCCTGCATGTCCTTGGAATAGGCCAAGGGCAGCCCCTTCATCACCATCATCAGCGCGGTATTGGCGCCATAGATGCGGCCCACCTTGGCACGGATCAGCTCGGCGGCGTCGGGGTTCTTCTTCTGCGGCATGATGGACGACCCGGTCGAGAACCGGTCGCTGAGCGTGACAAAGCGGAACTGGGCCGAGGACCAGATCACCAACTCCTCGGCGAACCGGCTCAGATGCACGGCACAGATCGACGCGGTCGACAGGAACTCCAGCGCGAAATCGCGATCGCTGACGGCATCCAGCGAATTGGCCGCCGGACGGTCAAAGCCCAGCGCCGCCGCCGTCATCTCGCGGTCGATGGGAAAGGACGTACCGGCCAGCGCCGCCGCGCCCAGGGGCGATTCGTTCATCCGCGCGCGGGCATCGCGCACGCGCGACAGGTCACGACCGAACATCTCGACATAGGCCATCATGTGATGGCCCCAGGTCACCGGCTGCGCAGTCTGCAGATGGGTAAACCCGGGCATGACCCAATCGGCCCCCGCCTCGGCCTGCGCCAGCAGCGCGCGGATCAGCGCGATCAGCCCCTGCTCGGCCGCGTCCAGCTGGTCGCGCACCCACAGTTTGAAATCGGTGGCCACCTGGTCGTTGCGCGAGCGCGCGGTGTGCAGCCGTCCAGCGGGCTCACCGATCAGGTCCTTCAACCGGGCCTCGACATTCATGTGGATGTCTTCCAGCGCGGTGGAAAACGCGAATGTCCCTGCCTCGATCTCTGACAATACGGTGAGCAGCCCTTCCCTGATGGCCTCGGCGTCACTATCCGTTATCACACCCGTGGCGGCCAGCATGGCGGCATGGGCCCTCGACCCGGCGATATCCTGCGCCGCCATCCGCTGATCGAACCCGATCGAGGCATTGATCGCCTCCATGATCGCATCCGGTCCGGCGGCAAAGCGGCCGCCCCACATCTGGTTCGAGGTCTGATCGGTCATTTGACAACCCTTTGGAGGGGACATGAAGAAACTGTTGCTCGCACTCGTCTATACTGCCCTCGCGGCCGGTGCAAACGCGGGCGAGGTCGACCGCGCCGCGCTCGAGGCGATGCGCGAAGGGAGCATGAAGAAACTCGTGATCCTTCCCGATCCGCTCGCCGTCTCGGACGCGCCGTTCCAGATCGAGGATGACGGCGGCGAGGCGCGGCTGTCCGATTACGCGGGCAAATACGTGCTGGTGAATTTCTGGGCGACATGGTGCGCGCCCTGCCGCAAGGAGATGCCGATGCTCGCCGCCCTGCAGGACGAGTTCGGGGGCGAGAAATTCGAGGTGCTGACCATCGCGACCGGTCGCAACTCTCCCACCGGCATCGCCAAGTTCTTTGACGAGATCGAGGTGTCAAACCTCCCCCGCCACCAGGACCCGGGCATGAAGCTCGCCCGCGAGATGCGCGTTCTGGGTCTGCCGGTCACGGTGATCCTCAACCCCGAGGGGCAAGAGATCGCGCGCATGCTCGGCGACGCCGACTGGGATTCCGAAAGCGCACGATCGATTATCGCCGCACTGGTCACGGGCGAAACTGGTTAGGGTGCCCGGACGGTCCGGGCACCCACCGCGTCAGGCCAGCCGCCTGCGGCGCCCGACCGCCCAAACCGCCAGTTCGATTGCGGCAAGGGCCAACATCGACAGCCCCACCAGTGGAAAGAAGACCCCAGCAGCGACGGCCATGAGCAATAGCGTGCGCGGAATGCGCCAATCGGCCGGAACCTGCGGCACGCCCACTCCGCCGGAGGGTCGGCGTTTCCACCACATCACGGCGGCGGCCACCGACAGGATCACCATCGCCACGCAGGCCAGCAACAGAACGATCTGGTTCACCAGCCCCCACTCCTGACCCATGTGCACGCTGATGCCCCATTCCGCCCAGCGCCCTAGCGTTCCAAGATCGGCGAAGCCCGCGTCGTACAGCACTTCGCCGCTATACTGGTCCAGGTGGATCACCCGCTCGTCGCTGATATCCGCGGGATAGACCGACGCGGTAAAGACACCGTCAGGCCCTTTCGGCATCGACAGCGCATAGCCCGGCACGATGCCCAGCGCCTCGACGCGCGCGACGACGGCGTCAAGCGTCTGCGGCACGCCTTCGGCGGCGGCCGACACCGGGACCGGCTGCTTTTCCATGATCCAGGGCGCGCGGTCGACCGCATCGGCCAGCGGCCGGGTCGACACCGGCGCACCGGACCAGTAGCCATCCGGCATCCCCAGGCCCAGCGCATAGGAATAGTCGTAGAACTTGCCGCCCCAGACCGCCGACCACGGCAGGCCGGTCATCGCGAGAAAGACAATGAAACCGCCGGTATAGATCCCCGTCACCGCGTGCAGGTCGCGCCACCAAGGCCGCCCGCGCGTTGCCTTGATACGCACGGTCCCGACCTTTCGGCCTCGCGGCATCCACAGGTAGATCCCGGTGCCCACCAGCAGCACCATCCAGCCTGCCGCGGCCTCGATCATCCGGTTGCCCAGCCAGCCCACGTAGTCCAGCGAATGCAGCTTGCGCACCACGTACATCGCGGGGCTTCCCGCCGCGCCGCCATCCCAGAGACTGCCCAGCACGACCCCGGTATAGGGATCGACGAAAACGGTATCCTTCAGCCCATCGGGGCCAAGGATATCGACCTCGGCACTGCGATCGGCAGCACGGGCCGGCGTATAGGCCTTGATCTCACCCGGATGCGCGGTCAGCGCCGCCGAGGCGATCTGCGACGGGGCGAGCACCTCGTCGCCCGGTGTGACGAACCGCAGATGTGCATGCGTCGCATCGTTGATCTCGTCCTTGAAAAGATAGATGCCGCCGGTCACGGCAAGGATCAGCATGAATGGCAGGACAAGAAGCCCCGCGATGAAGTGCCAGCGCCACACGGCGCGATAGAGCGCGGCGCCTGCCGCTACTTTGGTCTGTTCGGTCATGAAACCATTCCTGAAGGGCCCGCCATCCCGGCAGGCAAGAAAGAAAAGACACCGCGCGACATCGTCGCGCCCTGCCACGAACGGGGGACGGCCGAACGCCGTCAGCCGGTCACGGGTGGCGCCCTCGGGGAATGGTTGATGTTCCGGGCTTGCGCCGCCCGGTGCAGGTGCGGCGCCAGCCGCCAGCCGTCATGCGCGACAAGCCGCAGTTGCACCGGATGATGGGCGGGCATCTCGGCGCGCGCCAGCGCGTGGCAGAACGGGCAGTGATGCTCGGAACCCACCCTGTCGCCGCACAAATCGGCCTCGCTACCGCCGCTCGCCAGTGAAAACGCCGCGAAAGCGACGGCCTCCCGGTCCGGCGCCATCATCGCGGCCGAGCCTGCGCCCGAAAGAGCGACAAGCGCCACCAGCAGGAGCGCGGCAACAGAGGCGATACGGGCTTTCATCTCGGGCCGATGTGCCATGCACACGCGCCGGGGAAAAGTCCAAAAAACACTTCGCGCATCGCGGGAGTGACAACACGTGACCGGTCGGCGCGCATAACATTTCCCTGCTGCGACGATTCGTGGCAGGCTCACCCCGGGCGCATGACCGATGGCCGGGGCGAACCCGGCACGACGCCTGAATTAACGGGAGGAGCCGAAAATGAATTTGAGACCTGATCCGACATTCCACGCCACGCCCAAGCTCGCGATGGAGGCACCGGCCGAAACACTGGCCTTCACGCTCATGCTCAGTCCGGACGCGTCGCAGCCCGACGGGCTGGCCGTTGTCGATGTCGATCCCAAATCCGACAGCTATGGCAAGATCGTCCACCAGGTCATCATGCCCAACAAGGGCGACGAGTTTCACCATTTCGGCTGGAACGCCTGTTCCTCGTCGCTGTCGCCGCTCTCCGGGCATGCCTTCCTCGAACGGCGCTACCTCATCATTCCCGGCATCCGCTCGTCACGCATTTACGTGGTCGACGTGAAAGAACCGCTCAAGGCCAAGATCCACAAGATCATCGAACCCGAAGAAGTCTTTGCCAAGACCGGCTATTCCCGCCCGCACACCATCCATTGCGGCCCCGAGGGCATCTATGTCTCGACGCTCGGCGGCGGCGGCGAGGACGGCACCGACGGCCCTCCGGGCATCTTCATCATGGATTGCGAAACCTTCGAGATCCTCGGCCGCTATGAGATGGACCGCGGCAGGCAGGACAAGCACTATGACTTCTGGTGGAACCTGCCGCGTGACTACATGGTCAGCTCGGAATGGGCGCTGCCGCCACAGTTCGAAAACGGCATCGTGGCCGAGGATCTGCTGTCAAACAAGTATGGCCATTCGATCCATTTCTGGAACCTGCGCGAGCGGCGCAACGTCCAGACCATCGACCTTGGCGAAAACCACCAGATGGCACTGGAAATCCGTCCCGCGCATGACCCGGCCAAAGATCACGGCTTTGTCGGCGTCGTGGTGGATACCACCAACCTGCAAGGCGCGATCTTCACCTGGTGGCGCAAGGATGACGGCACGTTCGAGGCCAAGAAGACCATCACCATCGATCCGCAACCGGCCGATGCCGACGACCTGCCCGACCTGCTCAAGGGCTTTGGCGCGGTGCCGCCGCTGGTCACCGATATCGATCTCAGCCTCGATGACCGCTTCCTCTATGTCTCGTGCTGGGGCACGGGCGAGATGCATCAATACGACGTTTCCGACCCGATGAACCCCAAGCTTGTCGGCAAGGTCGAAATCGGCGGCATCGTCAAGAAGACCCCGCACCCCAATGGCAAGACCTTTGGCTATGGCCCGCAGATGGTCGAAATCAGCCGCGACGGCAAACGCGTCTACTGGACCAACTCGCTCTATTCGACATGGGACGACCAGTTCTATCCCGGCGACCGGGGCGCGGCGATGGTCATGGCGGTTGCCGGCGAGAATGGCGGGCTGACCCTGTCCGAAGATTTCTGGGTCGAGTTCCCCGAAGGCTATCGCAGTCACCAGATCCGCCTCGAAGGCGGCGACTGTTCGACCGACAGCTTCTGCTACCCCTCCGTCTGACCCACGTCTGATTGGTGGAGGGACTGGAAACGGCGACGGCCCTGTGGTGGGCCGTCGTCGCCTCGGGCGTCTATCACGGGATCAACCCGGGCATGGGCTGGCCGCTTGCGGTCTCGGCTGCGCTGATGGATCGGCAGCGCGGCAGCCTGTACCGTGCGTTCGGCGCGCTGGCGGCAGGCCACCTTCTGGCGATGGCGGCCGTGCTTTTCCCGTTCTCCGCCCTGCTGTTTCTCGCCGAATGGCAGCGCGAGATCCAGATCGCCGCCGCGCTGCTGGTGATCGGCTTCGGGCTCTACCTCGTGGTCAACCGCCGCCATCCCCGCATCCTCGCCCGCATTCCGCCGACACGGCTGGCGCTGTGGTCCTTTCTCGCCGCCATGGCGCATGGCGCGGGGTTGATGCTGGTGCCCATCTATCTCGGCATCTGCCGCACCATCGACAGCGATGCGGGCCACGCCGCCGCCGCCGACCTGATGGCCTCGAACGCGGCCGTGGCGGCCGCGGTTGCGGTGGTGCACACGCTTGCCATGACGCTTTCGGGCGGTGCCATCGCGCTCGGGGTCTATCACTGGCTCGGCCTGCGCTTCCTGTCCAAGGGCTGGTTCAACCTCGACCTCGCATGGGCGCTCAGCCTTATTCTGGTCGGCGCGATCTCCCTCGCAACGCTGCACTGACGCCACGCCGCCTTTGACAAGCCCCTCCCCCTCGCGCAGCATTCCGCCGAGGGAGGATCGACGTGCCGCTGGAACTGCTGCTTTTGCTGGTGATCGGAGGGATTGCGGCCATCGCCGCGCTTCTGCACCTGTCCGGTCGCTCTGCGCGCCGCCACCTGCTGGTGGACGATATCGAAACCGAATGGCTGCGCCACTTTCCCGATGACATCGTGATCGACCACACGCTTTCGCGCGACGGCCATGCCGCCCTCGTGCGGACCGAGGCCGGGCCGGGCCTGCTCTGGGCTTTCGGTGCCGACACCGTCGCCCAGCGCCTGCGCGATTACGACCTGACCGATCACAAGCGCGGCTACCGCGTCGATTTCCACGACTTCGCAACGCCCCACGTGATCCTGCATCTCGACGATTTCGAACGACCCCGCTGGCGCAACCTGTTGGAGCGGTCATGACCGACCAGATCACCTATCCGGATGTCGTGCAATTCGCGGTGCCGTTCTTCATCGCCGCCATCCTCGCCGAAATGCTGTGGATCGGTCTCACCGGGCGCGGTGGCCGGTACGAGACGCGCGACGCCGTCACCTCGCTCGTGATGGGGGCCGGCAACGTCGCCTCGGGGCTGCTGCTGGGCTTCATCGCCTACGGCTTTTTCATGTGGCTCTGGGCGCTGACCCCGTTCGACCTGGACACATCGCTCTGGGCTGTGCTGCTGTGCTTCGTGCTCGACGACCTGCGGTACTACTGGGTGCATCGCTTCGGCCATCGCATCCGGTGGGTCTGGGCCAGCCATGTCAATCACCACTCCAGCCAGCACTACAACCTGACCACCGCGCTGCGGCAGACATGGACCTATACGTTCACCTTCATGATGGTCGTGCGTGCGCCGCTGATCCTTATGGGCTTCCACCCCGCGCTGGTGCTGTTCTGCGGCGGGCTCAACCTCATCTACCAGTTCTGGATCCATACCGAGGCCATCGGCAAGATGCCCCGCTGGGTCGAGGCGGTGATGAACACGCCCAGCCATCACCGCGCCCATCATGGCCGCAACGCCCGCTATCTCGACTGCAACTATGCCGGCGTCTTCATCATCTGGGACAAGATGTTCGGAACCTTCGTGCCGGAACAGGAAAACGACCGGGTCGATTACGGGCTGGTGCACAACCTCGGCAGCTTCAACCCGCTGCGCGTGGCCTTTCACGAATGGGTCGGCATCTGGCAGGACGTGACGCAGCCGGGCTTGACCCTACGCCAGCGTCTCGCCTATGCCTTCGCCCCGCCGGGATACAGCCATGACGGCTCGCGACAGACATCCGAGCAGATCAAGGCCGCACATCTCGCCCGCCACCCCGAAGATGCGGGCAGCCCCGGCTTCGAGGATCGCACAACCACCGCCGCGCCCGTGGTCGCCGAGTGATCCCGCACGGCTGAACAGGCACCGCGACACTGGAACGTCACGCTTCTTTCCGTCACCATGCAACGCGAACCCACTTCGGTTAGGGCACGGCATGAACTGGCAAGCGCTCTGGAATGACGGCTGGATCATCTCGGCCCACGCGCTCAGCGCGCTGGCGGCCATCACCATCGGTGCGGTTCAACTGGCGGCCCCCAAGGGCACAACGGCGCATCGCGCTCTGGGTGCCTTGTGGGTCGCCGCCATCACCCTCACCGCGATCTCCAGCTTCTGGATCCACGAATTCCGGCTGATCGGCCCCTTCTCGCCGATTCACCTGCTGTCGATCCTCGTACTCGTCACGCTCGTCTATTCGATCCGCGCCGTTCGCCGCGGCAACATCACGGCGCATCGCGCCTCGATGATCCAGCTCTACCTACTGGCACTTGTTCTCACCGGTGCCTTCACCCTGCTCCCCGGCAGGACAATGAACGCTGTTCTTTTCGGCGGTTGAGGCCCGATCAATGGGTCAGAGCGAGTCGCGCGCCAGCGACCCGATGGACAACGCCGCGAAATAAAGCGCAAAGGCCAGCGCGGTCTGGAACGCCATGCCGTAAAGTGGCCACGACCGGGCAAGCCCCACGCCGCTGGCAGCTACGACAGCAACGCCAATCGCCGTCGACAGCAGGAACAGGCCCCAAAGCCCCGCGATCGGTGCCAGCTCTGCCCGCTGCGCCTGCAAAACCGCCGCCAGCATCGCCGCGACGAAAAACAGGGCTGTTGCGGGCGAGATGATGTCTCGCTCGCCGATACCGAAGACCTGCAACCCCGCAATGCTGCGCAGGCCGGCTTGCTGCAACAGGAACAAGGCGGCGACCAGCGCCCCGGCAAACAGGATAAGCGCCATCGACAGGCCGGTGCGTCCGCGCGTCGATGCGATTCCCGACAGGCCCAACAACAACAGGCCAAGCGCCGTTGCCGGCACCATCGCCGGATAGGCCGCGCCCAGACGAACGATTCCCTCGACATGAAGAATCCAGCCGACTACCAGCGCTCCGGCGGCAAGCCCGGTCAGCGCCACGTAGAGGATGAACTCGACCTGTTCGAACGAATCGTCGCGCGTCATGTCTGTCTCCCTGAAACGGGCAGGCTTGGTCCGCCTGCGCCGCCCTTGTGCATTTGACCGGCCACCCGCGAAACCCGTGCAGGCACGGCCGAAGCGTTCTCCCTGATCAAATGGTAGGGCGACAGCTTGCCGCGGGCGAGTCAAATCTTGCGTCACACGCATGACGGCGGTGTCACGTCCCGAATTCGGCTCAAATTGACAGGTTAATCCCCTCTTCACGCTTTTGGCGAAATCTGGCGCGAACCGCCCGACGCGCCAGAAGGATTGCCCGATGAACCGCAAGAAACGTGCCGAGATTCCCGCCGGGGCCGAGAATCCGCTCAACGCCGCCGTTGCGGGGCGCGACCGGTCCACGCTGGCCATGGTGACCGAGGCGATCAAGCACAAGCAGTGCATGCTGGCCTTTCAGCCGGTCATGCAGGCGCAGCCCCCGCATGGCGTCGCCTTCTACGAGGCGTTGATCCGCGTCATGGACGAAACCGGCCGCGTCATTCCCGCACGCGATTTCATGCCGGTGGTCGAGGATACCGAACTGGGCCGCGATCTCGACGCCGTCGCGCTGGAAATCGGGCTCAGGACCTTGGTGCGTAATCCCGATATCCGCCTGTCGGTCAACATGTCCGCCCGTTCGATCGGCTACCAGCGCTGGATGCGAACGCTGGGTCGCTTCCTTGACAAGGACCCCACGCTTGGCGAACGCCTCATCCTCGAAATAACCGAGGGTTCGGCAATGATGTTGCCGGAACTCGTGATCGACTTCATGGACCGGCTCCAGCCCAAGGGCATCTGCTTTGCGCTCGACGACTACGGATCGTCGACCTTCAGCTTTCGCCATTTCCGTGACTTCCTGTTCGACGCCACCAAGATCGACGGCCAGTTCGTCCGCGGCGTGGCCGGCAACCGGGACAACCAGGCGCTGACCCGCGCCCTCGTCTCCGTCGCCAGGGAATTCGACATGCTGATCACCGCCGAATCGGTCGAGACGGTCGAAGATGCCGAGTTTCTTGTTTCCATCGGGGTCGACTGTCTGCAGGGCTACCTGTTCGGCGCGCCGACCGTGTCGCCGCCATGGAAAGACCAGGGCAAGGAGCGCGCCCGCGCCTAGTGCAACCTTCCGCAAGGTCAATGCCTGAGACAAGCTGTCTGTTGCTGCACTTGCGCACGTCGCTTATGTCACGCTCTATAGGCCCGGGGCGCGGACCTTCTTCCCGCCCGGCCCTGATGGTAGAGGAAGGAACAGATGACCAACGTAGTAATCGCATCGGCCGCGCGCACCGGCGTCGGCAGCTTTGGCGGATCCTTCGCCAACACCCCCGCCCATGACCTCGGCGCCGCCGTGCTCGAAGCGGTCGTGGAACGTGCCGGCATCGACAAGTCCGAGGTCTCCGAGACCATCCTCGGCCAGGTCCTGACCGCGGCGCAGGGCCAGAACCCCGCCCGCCAGGCACATGTCAACGCCGGCCTGCCGATCGAAAGCGCCGCATGGGGCATCAACCAGGTCTGCGGATCGGGCCTGCGCGCCGTGGCGCTCGCCGCCCAGCACATCCAGCTTGGCGATGCCTCCATCGTCGCTGCAGGCGGCCAGGAAAACATGTCCATGTCCGCGCATGCCCAGAACCTCCGCCAGGGACAAAAGATGGGCGACATGCAGTTCATCGACACGATGATCAAGGACGGCCTGTGGGACGCGTTCAACGGCTACCACATGGGCCAGACGGCCGAGAACGTGGCCGAGAAATGGCAGATCTCCCGCGACCAGCAGGACGAATTCGCCGTGGCCAGCCAGAACAAGGCCGAAGCCGCCCAGAAAGACGGCCGCTTCGCCGACGAGATCGTGCCCTTCACCATCAAGACCCGCAAGGGCGACATCGTGATGGACAAGGACGAGTACATCCGCCACGGCGCCAGCATCGAGGCGATGCAGAAACTGCGCCCCGCCTTCACCAAGGACGGCTCGGTCACCGCGGCCAACGCCAGCGGCATCAATGACGGCGCCGCCGCCGCGCTGCTGATGACCGCCGAAGAGGCCGAGAAGCGCGGCATCGAACCGCTCGCGCGTATCGTGTCCTACGCCACCGCCGGTCTCGACCCTGCGATCATGGGTGTCGGTCCGATCCACGCCTCACGCAAGGCGCTGGAAAAAGCCGGGTGGAAGCCCGAGGATCTCGACCTTGTCGAAGCGAACGAAGCCTTCGCGGCACAGGCCTGCGCCGTGAACAAGGACATGGGCTGGGATCCCGCCATCGTGAACGTGAACGGCGGCGCCATCGCAATCGGCCACCCGATCGGCGCCTCCGGCGCGCGCATCCTCAACACCCTGCTCTTCGAGATGAAGCGCCGCGACGCCAAGAAAGGCCTCGCCACGCTCTGCATCGGCGGCGGCATGGGCGTCGCCATGTGCCTCGAACGTCCCTGACCCAACTCATGACCGAACAATTTAATTCGGTCTGGACATTCATTCTCAGCGCCCTTGGTTGGGCGCTGGGGTTACTGATATCAGTTTGGGACTTTCTCGACAACTTTGCCGTTGGCTTGCTGTCCGGCGTCGCTGCTGCAGCCTTTTTCTTGGCACTACAAAGAAGGTTTTTTCGCCCCAAGCTTAGCATCCACCCAGTCGCTTGCTATTTTCCATTCGGCGAGCAGCTTACGGCTCTAGAAATCAAAATACTAAATGATGGCTGGCGGGAGATCATCGACTTAAAGTGCCACTTACACGTTGTTTTCCCAGGCAAAGTCACAGAGACGAAGTCGTACTGGACTAAGAAACTGGAACTCAAAACAAGTGAAATTTTTCTCTTAAGAACACGGAAAGACAGGGGCGAGCACGGATCATTTTTTCGCCTTCAGACCTTAGCCAACCAAGACAACCAAAAAGAAATTGATCGGCTTATGCGTCAAAAGCGTTCAAGGCTCCGACTGCAGATTTTGGCACGCGATCCAGTTACGCAGGTAGAAGCAGTCATTGAGCGAAGTTTTAAGTATCCTGAAGATTTCTTCCAGGGGCGGCATCATGGGTCGCGTGAAAAGAAAATGGAACCTCTAAGGTGACCAATATCGCTCAAGACCCCGAACAGATCGTCTTTTCCGGCGGCGGATTGCGCTGTTTCTGGCAGGGTGGCTTCATGACCCGGCTGGCGAAAGAGCGGCGTTTTGCGCCCGCCCGCGTCACCGGCGTCAGCGGCGGGGCGCTGGCTGCCGTGGCCTGGATCTCGGGGAACGAACGCAGGCTTCTCGATACGATGTGCGCCGCTTTCGAAGAGCGCGACCACAATCTCGACCTTTTTGCCGCCGATGACGCGGGAATCACCCCGCACCAGCACCTCTATTGCAAGGTCGTGGCGCAGGTTGTGGACGATGCCGCCGCGCGCAAAGTGGCCGAGGGACCAGCGCTGCAGATCCTCATCGCCCATCCGCCCGACAGCCCCGCGCCGCGCCTGACCGGCACCGCGCTCGCCGCCAGTTACGAGGCAGAGTTGCACATCGTCGGCTCCCCGCATTTCAACTGGGCGGAAAAGCTTGGCCTGACCGCACATCTGGTCGACGCGAACAAGGCCGCGCGCGACGGTCGTCTCGTCGACCTCGTCTCGGCTGCTGCCGTCATCCCGCCAGTGTTCGAGCCCCCGTTATGGGAAGGCAAACCCGTGGTCGATGGCGGCATGGCCGACCAGGCGCCGATGCCCGAACCGGACAGGGGGCAGACGATGGTGCTTCTGACCCGGCGCTACGCCCGCCTGCCCGAGGTGGCGGACCGCACATATCTTTGGCCCAGCGAGGAGACACCGGCAGACAAGATCGATTTCACCGACCCACAGAAACTGCGCGACACATGGGCCTTGGGAGAGCGCGACGCAGCGACCTTCCTCGACGACTTCGCGTAATAATCTTGCGAACCAAACCCTTTAGCTAGTAACAAACTTACCAAGACATGCCAGAACGGAGGACATCATGGCAAAAGTAGCACTCGTGACCGGCGGCAGCCGGGGCATCGGCGAAGCAATTTCCAAAGCGTTGAAAGCCGAAGGCTACGAGGTCGCCGCGACCTATGCCGGGAATGACGAAAAGGCCGCCGCCTTTACCGAGGCGACCGGCATCAAGACCTACAAGTGGAACGTGGGCGATTACGCCGCCTCCAAGGATGGCATCGCCAAGGTCGAGGCCGATCTCGGCCCGATCGACGTGGTCGTCGCCAATGCAGGCATCACCCGCGACGCGCCCTTCCACAAGATGAGCCCCGAACAGTGGCAAGAGGTGATCGACACCAACCTCACCGGTGTGTTCAACACCGTTCACCCCGTCTGGCCCGGCATGCGCGAGCGTGGCTTTGGCCGGATCATCGTGATCTCGTCGATCAACGGCCAAAAGGGCCAGTTCGGTCAGGTGAACTATGCCGCGACCAAGGCGGGCGACCTGGGGATCGTGAAATCGCTGGCGCAAGAGGGCGCGGCCAAGGGCATCACGGCCAACGCGATCTGCCCCGGCTACATCGCGACCGAGATGGTGATGGCGGTTCCCGAGAAGGTGCGCGAATCGATCATCAAGGGCATCCCCGCCGGCCGCCTCGGAGAGCCCGAGGAAATCGCGCGCTGCGTTGTTTTCCTCGCGTCCGAGGATTCGCAGTTCATCAACGGCTCGACCATCTCGGCCAATGGCGGCCAGTTCTTCGTCTAAGCCATCCCGCAACTGACAAGGGCCGTCCGATCCGGGCGGCCCTTTTCGTTTGTGTCGAGGGGGTCAGGGCCCGGATTCAGGGGGTACCGCCTTGTACAAAACGGTCAATCGGTCCTCTGTACCCTGTACAAAACGGTCAATTTGCGATCTCGGGCAAGTACAAAGTTTCGGGGCCGATCCCGTCGGACCGGCCCCGTCTCATCCCGTAAGAACGCGCGCGCTGCGCTCAGCGGGAACCGAAAAGCCACTCCCACGCTTGACGAACGACGTCCGCGCGCGCCTCATGCGCACGGCGAAAAGCGGTCTGGGTCTTGGGCGTTGCACTCATCTCGGTCATGGCGGCCTCCTGGCTTCGCTTCAGATCAACTTGACTTGACCTGAACTTGGACTGCCGTGCATAGCTTTACAAACGAGAGTTTTGCGTTCTTCAGTTAAGGAAATTTTACCCGGCATGTCCGATCGCCTTCCGCCCCTGACCGCCCTGCGGGCCTTCGAGGCTGCCGCGCGGCATCTGTCTTTTGCCAAGGCCGCCGATGAGCTTGGGGTCACCCCCGCCGCCCTGTCGTTCCAGATCAAATCCCTCGAAGAGCATCTGGGCCAACAGGTCTTTCACCGCCACAACCGCGCCGTCACCCTGACCGAGGCAGGCCGCGCACTTTCGCCTGGAGTCACAAATGGATTCAATGAGTTACAGTCGGCATGGGTGACTGCAAAACGGCTTGGGGACAATACGACCCTGACGGTAACCGCGGGTCCCGCGCTGACCGCGAAATGGCTCGCTCCGCGCCTTTACGAGTTCGCCCGCGCACACCCCGAGATCGACCTTCGGTTTTCGGCAACCCTGCGCACAATGGACCTGGAACGCGACGAAGTCGATGTCGCCATCCGCTTCGGCTATGGTCAGGATGACGGGCTGTACTCGGTTCCCGTTCGCGAAGAATGGCTGACACCGGTCATGACACCGGCCCTTGCCGAAGAGTATTCGACGCCGGAAAGCCTGATCAAAGCCCCGCTGATCCACGACGATTCCCTCGATTTCCTGAGACCACGCTGCGATTGGCCGGCGTGGTTTCGCGCGGTGGGAATCGCGCATCGGCCCGAACACGGGACACATTTTTCCAACGCGGATCACGCGATCGATGCCGCCGTGGCCGGGATGGGCGTGGCGCTTGGCAGACGTGCGATGATCATCGGTGACCTGCTCGAAGGACGGCTTGTCGCCCCGTTCAAAACAGCGATTCAGACCGCCGCCCGGTTCCGGTTTCTTTGTCTGAAAGGGGCCGAAACGCGCCCGCAGATTGCCGCCTTTCGTGACTGGTTTCTCGCTGAAACGGCAAAGACTGCGCATATCTCGGACGCGTTCGAGATCATTCCGGTCGAGTCGCTGCCCCCGGAGTGAGGCGTCGATTCCTGCGCTTGAGATGGTGATTTCGGCAATGTGTTGGCCGGGCATTCCGTCGCGGTCCCGGTAAGGCGGCGCGACCGATGCCGCGCTCGCCCGCTTGCGCGCTCAGTTCGACAGACGCGCAATTTCTTCCTTGAGTTTCAATTTCTTCTTCTTGAGCTTGGCGATCTGTAGATCGTCGATACTGGGGGAACGCTGGGCTTCTTCGACCTGGATACTGAGGGTTGCGTGCTTCTTCTTCAGTTCGGTCAGATGCGCGCTCAGGCTCATGGCATTCCTCCTTGTCAGGTTTGTAACACTCCAAGTTGACCATATCCAAAGCGACCTGTCACGCCGAAGACGCATCGAATACCCGCATTTCACCTATGTGCTGGCCGACCGCTTTCAGGCCAGGGCAAGGCAGCACCGTCGCGCAGGACCGCCCTGATCGCGGGGCGATAGTGCTCTGCGTCGCGCTCGTGGCGATCGCCTTCGTGCAATATCAGCGGCGCATGCAGGCGAAAGGGCGTCTTCCCTCCCTTTCTCGCACGCAGGATCACGAGCTCAGCCGAACGCGAGGGGCGCGCGGAGAGGGGCAGAACCTCCACCGCGCCCAGACGCGCATCAATGGCCGACAGCATGTCGGGCAGACGATCCGCCTTCTGGATCATGTGCAGATGCCCGCCGTGAACAAGACGCCGCGCGGCGACATCGACCCAGTCGGCAAGTGGCGTCTCTTCGCGCAGGGCGGTCCGTCGGCCCGGATCATGAGAGGGGCTGTGCGCGTCCGCCCGGTAATATGGCGGGTTCGCAATGACGTGATGGACCTGCAATTGCCGGAACTCGGCCGGCGGGGCCGAAAGATCACCCTCGATCACCTGACCGTCCACCCCGTTTTCGAGCATGTTGCGACAGGCCAGATCGGCATAGGCCGGTTGCAGCTCCAGCCCGACGAGGGAAAGGCCCGGAACCCTTGCCCCAAGCGCAAGAAACGCCGCCCCGGCGCCACATCCAAGCTCCAGCACAGCTTGGCCCGTGCGGGCCGGGACACTTGCGGCCAACAGCACGGGATCCACTCCGGCACGGTACCCCCGCCGAGGTTGCCATAACTGCAGGCGTCCGCCGAGAAAAGCATCAAGGCTCAACTCCTCGACATCGAAGGCGGGCTTCATCGCAGAGGGATCTGGTTGTCGCGCATGACCCTGAGCGCCGCGTCGTGATCGTCGTCGCGCACCATCAGGCGCCGCGGAAAGATGCCGATCCCGCCTTCGAGGATGCTCATATTTACGTCCATTTCAAAGCAGTCTATATCCTCGCCTTCGAGAAGGGCTGACGCGAAGGCGATTATTGTCGGATCGGTGCTGCGTAATAGCTCTTTCATGGGGATGGATGTAAGGGCAAGCCGGGGCCGGAGTCGAGCCTTGTACCGCGAGGGTTTCATGGACGGAAACACGATCACCAAACCGCACGACCGCATGGCCACGGCGCTTGCCCCGAGGATGGACGCGGTCAACACACTGATCCGCAGGCGGATGGCCTCGGAACACGCCCCGCGCATACCCGAGGTGACCGCGCATCTTGTCGAAGCAGGAGGAAAGCGCCTGCGACCGATGCTGACGCTCGCCGCTGCCTCCATCTTCGGCTACGAGGGCGAGGATGACGTCCGGCTGGCCGCGACGGTCGAGTTCATTCATACCGCGACGCTGCTGCATGATGACGTGGTCGACGAAAGCGCACAAAGGCGTGGCCGCCCCACGGCCAACCTTCTGTGGGACAATAAAAGCTCGGTCCTGGTGGGCGACTACCTGTTCGCACGCAGTTTCCAGCTGATGGTCGAAACCGGCTCGCTGCGCGTTCTCGACATCCTGTGCAACGCGTCGGCAACGATTGCCGAGGGCGAGGTGCTGCAAATGACCGCAGCAACCGATCTGGGCACGGACGAGGCGGTCTACTTGCAGGTGGTGCGTGGCAAGACCGCAGCGCTATTCGCCGCGGCGACCGAGGTTGGCGGTGTCATTTCCGGCGCTGACGAAAAACAGGTCGAGGCGCTGCGGAACTATGGCGATGCGCTGGGTATTGCGTTCCAGATCGTGGATGACCTGTTGGATTATCAAGGCGACAGCGCGGCCACGGGCAAGAACGTTGGCGACGATTTCCGCGAGCGGAAACTGACCCTGCCCGTGATCAAAGCGGTTGCCCAGGCCACGCCCGAAGAACGCGCCTTTTGGGAGCGGACGATCGAGAAAGGCCGACAGGAAGAGGGCGACCTCGACCACGCGCTGCAACTGATGGAAAAGTACGGCACGCTTGATGCGACCCGCGCGGATGCGCTGGAATGGGCTTCCCGGGCAAAGAAAGCGCTTGAACTCGTGCCGGCGCACGAGGTGCGCGACATGTTGCACGACCTGGCCGATTACGTGGTCGCGCGGCTGAACTAAAGAAGGCGCCCGGCGCGGCACCACCATTCGGGATGCGCCCGGCTGAGCTTGTCGCACGCGGTTTCGGCGGCACCGCTGCCGTCAGGGAACAGGGCGAAGCAGGTTGCGCCCGACCCCGACATGCGGGCGATCAGCGGGGCCATCAGGTCAAGCTCGGTCAGAACCTCGCCGATCTCGGGCCGTAGGTTGCAGGCGGGCACCTGAAGGTCGTTGCGCTGCGTATGCAGCCATTCCGCCAGAGCCGTCTCGTCAGCCCATGCCGGAAGGTCGTCGGGCATGGCGTCGTTGTCGGCCCTGTCCAGCACGCGGAACACGGCGGGTGTTTCGACCTGAACACCGGGGTTCACCAGCACGATTTCTGTCGGGGGAAGGACCAACGGGTCTGAGAGCCGCTCACCCACGCCCTGCATGCGTCGCGGGCGCGGATCAAGGCAGACAGGAAGGTCAGCGCCCAGAGAGGCAGTCTCTGATGCGCTGGGCAGATCCACGGTCCAAAGTTCGGACAGCAAACGTATTGCCGCTGCCGCGTCGGACGATCCACCACCGATACCAGAGGCCGCAGGCAGGTGCTTTTCCAACTCCAACACAGCGCCACGCAATCCGCCAAGCCATTCTGCCGCCCGCCAGACAAGGTTGCTGCTGTCCTCCGGGACACCTGCGGCCATTGGGCCCGACACGGACAGCGAGAGTTTATCTGCCACGCGCGCCGACACGGTATCGCCGATGCTGGCAAAGGCGACCAGCGAGTCGAGCAGGTGATAGCCATCCGGCCGCCGGCCGGTCACATGAAGCGTCAGGTTGATCTTGGCGGGAGCAAATCCCTTACTGATCATTCGCGACCTGGATCGGCTCGGCCCCTTCCTGCGCGAGAACCTCGTCCAGCCCGACTTCGAGCTTGGCCCGGATGCGCTCGGGGTTGGCCTCGGCATTCTCGTCTTCGGGGTCGACGAAGGACAGCGCGCGGCTCCATTGGAATTCAGCTTCGCGCATACGGCCGACCGCCCAGTACACATCGCCAAGATGGTCGTTGACGACCGGATCGACGGGCATCAGCTCGACGGCGCGTTCCATGTGCGTCACGGCCTCTTCGTAGCGGCCAAGACGGAACAGGACCCAGCCAAGGCTGTCAATGATGTAACCGCTATCCGGCCGTGCGGCAGCCGCGCGTTCGATCATGTCCAAAGCCTCTTCCAGCTTGGTCTTGCGCTCGACCAGGGAATAGCCGAGGTAATTGAGAACCTGCGGCTGCTCGGGATTGAGCTCAAGCGCGCGGCGGAAATCGGCCTCGGCCTGATCCCATTGCTTCAGCCTTTCATGGCTGATGCCGCGAGCATAGTGGACGAACCATTCGCGGTTATCGCCTTCTTCGAGGAACTCCAGCGCCTTGTCATAAGCCTTGATGGCGGCGTCATACTCTTCCTGCTGGCGCTGCAAATCGCCCAACGAGCTGTGGACCAGCGGCAGCGTGGGATAATCCATGGCGAGCGATTCCAGCACCTCGATGGCTGCGTCGGGCTTGCCTGCGCGACGCAAGGCTTCGGCGCGCCCCATCTCGGCGGCGTGGTGGTCTGCACTGTCCTGCGGAACCTTGCGGTACGTGGCTACCGACAGGTCGAACTGCCCCATGTCCTCGAGCAATTCCGCGCTGAGCAAGATCGCGTCGATATGGTCGGGGCGGAGGTAACCCGCCGCGCGCGCATAGATGAGGACGAAATCATCCGCCGCTTCGTCGTTGAGCGCCGCACCGATGGTAAAGAACACTTCGGCCAGGCCATCCTGCGGCGTCCGCACGTGGCTGAAGGATAAAGTCTCGCCGCTGGCAAGCCGGTCCGCGACTGCAGTCAGGCCCGGGTCAAAGCTGGCCCCGAAGACATCGGCCAGCATTTCGAGCGCCTCGTCGTTTCGGTCAAGCTGCGACAGCACCTCGGCCCGCGCCATGGCGGCGCGGCGCGACAGGGTGGTCACGGCCCCCTCGTTCGCGGCAAAGATCGCCTCGGCACCTTCGTAATCCCCGACAGAGGCCAGCGCGAGCGCCTTGTGGTAAAGGGCAAAGTTGCGCACGCCATTGGTATCGCCCACGCGGTCGAACTGGGCCAGCGCCTGCCCGACAGATCCGGCCGCAAGATGCGCCCACCCCGCAAGCAACCCATCAGCCAGCTTGCCAATGCCCTGCGTGTCGGGGTCGCGGTCCAGATAGCCCGCGTAATCCTCGTTCGCCAACATGCTGGACTGAACCACCATATGGGCAACCTGGCTGCGCAGACCGCTTTCTTCCATCTGCAGTGCGACAGGCAGGGCACGGTCTATCTCGCCCATCGCAAGCCGGGACAGAACGACGCTTTCCATCAGCGTGGGATTCGAGGGGTCGCGTGCAAGCGCGCGCGTGTAGAACTCGGCCGCCTTTGCGAAATCGCTCCGGGCGATTGCCTGGCGCCCGGCCAGATACGACCCGGCATTGTTCTCGGCCGTGGCCGGAAACGGAACAAAAAACGAAGCGGAAAGCACGGCCATAGCCGCGCGTTTGAAGATGCCCTTCACCAGAACCTGCCCCTCTCTCGATTTATCGCCAGCGAGGCTAGGGGAACGGGTTGCGCGAGGCAATGGCAGGCCGGGTTATTGCGGTCCTCATTGCTGATTTTCGCCTAAACCCGCGGCAGGTGTCGGGTCACCTGGCCGCAAACGGTGTTCCCGGCAAGCCCCGGAAACACCAATTCCACAGTCGCGACAGCCAAACGGTGTCACATGTTCGGATAATTCGGTCCGTCGCCACCCTGCGGCACGGTCCAGACGATGTTTTGCGCCGGATCCTTGATGTCGCAGGTCTTGCAGTGCACGCAGTTCTGGAAGTTGATGACGAATTTCGGCTCCTGCCCCTCCTCGGTCACGAACTCGTAGACACCAGCGGGGCAGTACCGCGCCGAGGGACCCGCGTATTTCGGCAGGTTCACCGCAACCGGCACGCTGGGATCCTTGAGCTTGAGATGCGCAGGCTGGCTTTCCTCGTGGTTGGTCATCGAGAAGCTGACATTGGTCAGCCGGTCAAAGGACAGCTTGCCATCGGGCTTCGGGTAATCGATAGGTTTGAACTTGGACGCCTGGCCCGTTGCATCGGCATCGCTCTTGCCATGCTTGATCGTGCCGAACAGCGAAAAGCCGAGCGTGTTGGTCCACATGTCGAAACCGCCCAGCGCAAGGCTGGCGGTCAAGCCGTATTTGGACCACAGCGGCTTGACGTTGCGCACCTTCTTGAGGTCCTTGCCGATGGCGCCTTCGCGCACTTCGGTCTCGTATTCAGTCAGCTCGTCGGACGCGCGCCCGGCCTTGATCGCCTCATGCGCGGCTTCGGCCGCCGCCTTGCCCGACAGCATCGCGTTGTGGTTCCCCTTGATGCGCGGCACGTTGACCATGCCGACCGAACAGCCCAGCAGCGCCACACCGGGCGCGACCATCTTGGGCATGGACTGGTAACCGCCTTCGGAGATCGCCCGCGCACCATAGGCCACGCGCTTGCCTCCCTTCAGCAGCTCGGCAACCATCGGGTGATGCTTGAACCGCTGGAACTCCATGTAGGGGAAAAGATGCGGGTTCTCGTAGTTCAGATGAACGACGAAGCCGACATAGACCTGGTTGTTGTCGAGATGATAGATGAAGGATCCACCGCCCGCGTTCTTGCCCAAGGGCCAGCCCATCGTATGGGTGACGGTGCCGGGCTTGTGCTTTTCGGGGTCGATCTCCCAGATCTCTTTCATGCCAAGGCCGAATTTCTGCGGTTCCTTGCCTTTTTGCAGGTCGTACTTCGCGATGACCTCCTTTGCGAGCGAGCCGCGCACGCCCTCGGACAAGAAGACGTATTTGCCGTGAAGCTCCATCCCCGGCTCGGTATTCGGACCGTAAGAGCCATCGGGTTCGAGCCCGAAGACACCTGCGACCACGCCCTTGACCCCCCCGTTCTCGTCATAGACGAGCTCGGAGCACGACATTCCCGGAAAGATCTCGACGCCCAGTTCCTCGGCCTGCTCTGCCATCCAGCGACAGACATTGCCCATCGACACGATGTAGTTGCCGTGGTTGTTCATCAACGGTGGCATCGGCCAGTTGGGCACGCGGATCTGGCCGGCCTCACCCAGCATGTAGAAATTGTCTTCGAGGACGGGAACGTTGATCGGCGCGCCCTTTTCCTTCCAATCGGGGATCAGCGCATCAAGGCCGCAGGGGTCCAGAACCGCACCCGACAGGATATGCGCCCCCACCTCGGAACCTTTTTCCAGCACGACCACGTTCAGGTCGGCGTCGAGCTGTTTCAAACGGATGGCGGCGGACAGGCCGGCGGGGCCTGCACCCACGATCACCACGTCGTATTCCATCGCTTCGCGTTCAATCTCGGCCATTCGCGGGCTCCCTAGCTGACTGGTCGATTGTCGGCCCGGCATGGGCGCGGGCGCAAAATTCGTTCCGAAGCTGATTACATGCCCGCAAAGCGCCCGGTCAATCAAAACACGGCGTAACGACGCTGCGATGCGGCAAGTTCAGCTTTCGGGGCTGTCTCCCATCAGGTAGCGCGGCCCGGCCCCATGTCGCGCGGCACGGTCCTGGGGGTTGTACAACGCGCAGCGCGGCAGACTCAGGCACCCGCAGCCGATACAGCCATCGAGATCGTCGCGCAGCTTTTCGAGCGTTCGTATCCTCTGGTCGAGGTGACTGCGAAGCCCCTCGCTGATGCGTGTCCAGTCCTCGGGCGTCGGGGTGCGGCCGCCGGGCAATCCGGACAAGACCTCGCGGATCTCGGTCAGCGACAGTCCTAGGTTCTGCGCAATCATGACAAAGCTCAACCGGCGGATGTCGGCACGCTCGTAACGGCGCTGACCGCCCGCGTTGCGCCATGGCTTCAACAGGCCGAGTTTTTCGTAATGTCGGATGGCAGAGACGGCCAATCCGGTGCGGCGCGACAGGGCGCCAATGGGCAATCCATCCGATGTGGGCATGCAGAAGAAATTCCTTGACCTAAAGTTAGGTTTAGAAATTAGCGTGACTCGCATCGTTCTTGCAACATCACGGAGGCCACGATGCCCGCTCTTCTTGAACACGCCAATTTCACTGTCGCCGACCCCGAGGCCACCGCCGCATGGATGGCGCGCGTCTTTGGCTGGCACACCCGCTGGCAGGGCGAGGCCAAGGCCGGCGGCTTCACCGTTCATGTCGGCGAAAAAGACACATACCTGGCGCTGTACCGCCCCTCCGGAACGCCGGTTTCAGGTCCAAGCAGCTACGAGACGGTCGGCGGACTCAACCACATCGCCGTCGTGGTCGAAGACCTCGCACAGACAGAAGGTGCCGTTCGGGACGCCGGGTTCGAGCCCCATTCGCACGCCGATTACGAGCCCGGCGAACGGTTCTATTTTCACGACGATAACGGGATAGAATTCGAAGTCGTGGCATACGACTGAGCCGCATTCCGCGCGACCCCGCCGAAGGCCCCTTGCAATCCGGACCGTGTTTGGGTCAGGTATTCGTCAACCTTATCACTCGCCCCGGCGCCCAAAGAGCGGCGGGGCGACACTATTCGTGGGATGTCGAACCATGGAAAAGATTCCGATGACCCGCAGCGGGCATGCCGCCCTCGAAGCGGAGCTGAAACAGCTGAAGTCCGAAGAGCGTCCGGCCATCATCCGCGCGATCGCCGAAGCGCGTGAGCATGGCGACCTGTCGGAAAATGCCGAGTATCACTCCGCTCGCGAAAAGCAGTCGTTCATCGAGGGCCGCATCAAGGAACTGGAAGGCGTGCTGTCGCTGGCCGAGGTGATCGACCCGCGCAAGCTGTCCGGTTCCATCAAGTTCGGAGCCACCGTCACGGTAGTGGACGAGGACACCGATGAGGAAAAGACGTGGCAGATCGTGGGCGAGCATGAAGCAGACATCGAAAAGGGTCTGCTCAACATCAAGTCACCCATTGCCCGCGCGCTGATAGGAAAGGAAGAGGGTGACAGCGTCGAGGTTCGCACACCCGGCGGCGATCGTGCCTATGAGATCCTGAACATCTCATACGTCTGAGGGAGCGTCCCGATGTCCGGCCCAACTCCTCAAGAACAGCGGGTCCGGTCCTCAACGCCGCCTGCCACACCGCTTGACGCCTACCAACGCCCTGGGCGGCCCGCTGTCACCGGCATCGAGGTGACCGCCATCGCGTTGAGCCTGCTCTGGCTTGTGGGGTCGGTCCTGTATTTCGTGCTGACGCCGGACGAGGCCGAACCCGCTGGTGGCAGCTTTTTGATAACCATGCTGGCCGTTTTCATGCCGGTAGCCATGATCTGGGTCGCGGCGACTGCCGCGCGTGCCAGCCGTGTGATGCGCGAAGAAAGCCAGAGACTGCAGGCCGCCATCGACGCGATCCGACATGCCTATCTGGCGCAGGCCCAGCGCGGCGCGGTCAATGCCGAACCTTCGGTCACGAAAAAGCTTGACGAGATCGCCGAAGCCGCGCGCAAGACCGAAAGCGCGCTGGCGACCTTCTCGACCAGTCGCGCCCGGCCCCGGCATGCCCAATTGCCCGTCCCGATGACCGTCGAGGAACCAACGCACCAGGGCTCGCTGGAGCTGGGAACCCCGGCAGAGGCCTTGTCCCCGCCGCTGCCGAGCGACGATTTTATTCGCGCCCTGAACTTTCCGGAAACCGCAGAGGATGCCGAAGGATTCGCCGCGCTGCGACGCGCGCTGAAGGACCGCAAGGCAGCGCAGCTTATCCAGGCGGCACAGGATGTGCTGACCCTGTTGAGCCAGGACGGTATCTACATGGATGATCTGCGCCCCGACATGGCCCGGCCCGAGGTCTGGCGCCAATTCGCACAGGGCACCCGTGGCCGTGCGGTGGCCGCACTCGGAGGTGTCCGGGATCGGTCGAGCCTGGCCCTTACGGCTGGCCGAATGAAGCAGGATCCGATCTTTCGCGATGCCGCGCATCATTTCCTCCGCCGGTTCGACCAGACGCTGGCCGAGTTCGAGGCGAATGCAAGCGACGAAGAGCTGAGCGCCCTTGGCGAGACGCGCACTGCGCGGGCATTTATGTTGCTGGGGCGCGTCGCCGGAACTTTCGACTGACCGTATCGGTAAATTGACAGCGCAGCCGCGATCCGTTAGGCCGCGCGCCTCTACATCACCGGGGGTTCGGATGGGACGCAAACGCAAGGGCCGCGATATTTCGGGATGGCTGGTGGTCGACAAGCCCGCAGGCATGACCTCGACCGCCGTTGTCAACAAGGTTCGCTGGGCGATGAATGCTGCAAAGGCAGGCCATGCCGGTACACTTGACCCCGAAGCGACTGGTGTCCTGGCCGTGGCCCTGGGCGAGGCGACCAAGACAGTTCCCTACATCACCGACGCGCTCAAGGCCTATGTCTTTACCGTGCGCCTTGGACAGGCAACCAACACCGACGATGCCGAGGGCGAGGTGATCGCCGAAAGCGACGCGCGCCCCTCGGATGACGGGATCAAGGCCGCTCTGGGCGGGTTCCTTGGTGAGATCATGCAGGTTCCGCCAAAGTTTTCGGCGGTCAAGATCAACGGCCAGCGCGCTTACAAACTCGCGCGCGAGGGCGAAGATTTCGAGGTCGAGGCGCGCCCCCTATGGGTCGACGAACTGTTGCTGGTTGACCGGCCCGACCCCGACCACGTCGTGCTGGAAATGACCTGCGGCAAGGGCGGCTATGTCCGATCCATCGCCCGCGATCTTGGCGCGGCTCTCGGGTGCCATGGCCATGTCACCAAGCTGCGGCGCATCTGGTCCGGCCCTTTCGAGGCCGAAGACGGCGTTACGCTGGAACAGATCGAAGAGATGGCCAAGACCGAGGCGCTGGACGCCCACCTGCGCCCGCTCGAAGAAGGGCTTGCCGACCTGCCCGAACTGAAGTGCACCCCCGAGGGTGCCGTTCGCCTGCGCAATGGCAATCCCGGCATGGTCCTGGCGTCGGACGTGGAATACGGCGACGAGGCGTGGGCCTCGTTCGACGGTCGGGCGGTGGCCGTCGGGGTCTACAAGGCTGGCGAGTTGCATCCCAGTCGGGTCTTCAAGGCCGAATGATCACCCGCAGCCATACCAAGGGCGATGCGCCATCAACCGCCGTCTATTCGGATTGCGAGCGGTATCGCTACAGCCTGACACGGGTCTGGGAGCCGGAGGGGAAGCGGGCGCTTTTCGTGATGCTGAATCCGTCGACCGCGACCGAGGTACAGAACGATCCAACCGTCGAACGTTGCGAACGCCGCGCGCGCGCGCTCGGGTTCGGGTCGTTCCGGGTCACCAACATCTTTGCATGGCGCGAAACCGATCCGCGCAAGATGCGCGCTGTAGCTGATCCGGTCGGGCCCGCAAATGATGCCGCCATCGCCGAAGGCGCGCATTGGGCAGACAGAGTGATCGCCGCATGGGGCACACACGGGGCCCATATGGACCGGGGCCGGGCGGTAGAGGCCCTGCTGCGTGCCACCGGCGAGCCGTTGTTTCACCTTGGCCTGACCAAGGACGGCCATCCGAAACACCCTCTCTACATCGCTTATAGCCAGCAACCCGAACCTTGGGCGGGCCGTTAACCACTCACTCGGTGGGGCTTTGACCAAAGGCCTGATCCATGGGACATTTCCTTCGGTGGGCGCAATCTGCGCGGAGTGGTGAAATGTTGATGCTTGCGGGCCTTCTGGGCCTTGCTGCGGTTGGGAGCGTTGTGTTCATGTCCGACGAAACCGGGGACGAAGAAAGTGATCTGGCAGCGGCCGAAGACGCCTCCCTTGCAACTGGAACCGCAGAATTCATGGAACTCTCGGCCGACACGGCACCGCTCGAAATGGAAGGAGTGGCTGGAGTATCGGGATCGCACGAGGCTGTAGAACACGCAGAAACCATGGGGCAAAGCGCTTATGGCCCGGTTGGTGTGATCTCGGCGAGTGAAAATGGGCTTGTCATCGCCGGCGACCTCGGCGACGACGATCTGACCGGAGGTGCCGGACACGACCAGATCAACGGGTATGCCGGCGACGATCTCATCCTTGGTGAGGACGGAACGGATTACCTGCATGGGGCCGAAGGCAACGACACCGTTCATGGCGGTCCGGGCGGTGACAAGATCGACGGTGATGCGGGGGATGACGCGCTTTTGGGCGACGGGGGCAATGACCTCCTGCGCGGGCATGGCGGCGATGACCTGATGTCGGGCGGCACCGGGGGCGATACACTCGAGGCCGGGTTCGGGGATGATACGCTGTCCGGCGACGCGGGAGCAGATGCGCTGCATGGCTGGCACGGGGATGACGTTCTGGATGGCGGCGCGGGCGCCGACACTCTCTTTGGCGGATTCGGTAACGATCTGCTGCGCGGGAATGAAGATGGCCCCGAACAGGACTTTCTGAATGGTGGCAGTGGGCTGGACACGATCGTCGCTGGTGGAGGCGATGTTGTATCCGGCGGGGCGGATGCAGATACGATCCTTTTGGGCGACTGGCTTGCGCAAGACGGGCCGGCCGACATCATGGACTTCGAAAGCGGCGAGGATACTCTTTTGGTCCTGTGGGACCTGACCCAATCGCCCGATCCCGAGGTGACGATCGAAGAGGATGCCGACCGCCCTAGCCTGTTTCATCTGCACGTCGGAGGTGAAGAGGTGGCGACATTGCGTGGCGACGCGGTGTCTGCCGCCGACATCATGTTGATGGACATCGCCGATGCCGATGTCGTCCGCATGACTGGATAAGCAAAACCCTTTGCAATCCGCGCAAAAACCATCTATCGACCGCCATTCCCGCCGGAATCGCCCGATTTCGGCAGGTTTCTCCATGGGCCTGCGCTGGACGACATCCCGGCCTGCGCCATCACTCTAACCTTGCAAAGGAGACCCCGATGTCGATCACTGCCGAGGAAAAGACCCGCCTCATGAAGGAATACGCGACCAAGGACGGCGACACCGGTTCGCCCGAAGTTCAGGTCGCCATTCTGAGCTCGCGCATCTCGACGCTGACCGAGCACTTCAAAACCCACAAGAAAGACAACCACGGTCGTCGTGGCCTGTTGAAGATGGTTGCCCAGCGCCGCAAGCTGCTGGACTATCTCAAGGGCAAGGACCAAGCCCGCTACCAGTCGCTGATCGAGCGTCTCGGCCTGCGCCGCTAACCTGGTTTTGACCGTTTTGTACATCGGTTCCGAACCGGATTGACCGTTTTGTACATAATTTTCGGTTAACGAAGCCGCGCCCGAGGGCGCGGTTTCTTGTCTTTTAAGACCCGAACCAGACAGGTTGCCCGCGCACCGTGCAGCCCGAAACCTGCCGGACCGACAGGCACCGCATCAGAGCCAGAGCAAGATGAGACCCGTCGCGCCCGCCCCGATCGACAGGACGGCGGCGGTCAGGCCCATGTGGCGATCCGATTGCGGGTCGGCCTGATGGTCGGTAAGCCGAGCGCGGGTCGCACAGGCTCTTCGCCAAGCCGAGATGAAGATACCGATGGCGGTGAGAACGAAGATCGACGCCACCGCCTTGGGCAGCCAGGTGGGGTCGAAACTACGAAACAGCGCTCGCGTCCCGAGCGCCAGCGCAACCGCCGCCATTCCGGTCCGCAACCAACCCGCATAGGTCCTCTCATTGGCCAGCAGCGTCCGGTCCTCGGCCCAGTCGGTACGGCTTTCGGCCATGTCTGTCTTGTCGGTCATGGGTCAAGAATGCCCTTGCGATCCGACGCTGCCAAGCCTGTTCCGGCTACCGCATTCACGCATCCCGAGTATGCAATGGCCGTCGGTTGCATGCCGTATCGGAAAAGTATCAATGTAAGAGCAAAGCGGGCAAATTCCCGATAAAGCAATTATAACAGGATCAACCCATGCCAACCACTGACTACTCCGGCCCTTTCATGTTTTCGGAATACGCTTCTGCTGGAGATATCTCTCTTTTCTCGGATGTGACCGATAACACGCTACTGCCTTTCGGACAAAAAGTCTCGTTCAGCGTCGATCGCTCCGATTTCTCGGAAACGTTTTCCCTCGGCGGCATCTTCGAAAACGGCATTCACGCCGGTTCGCAAGAATTGACCGACTTCAAAATGGACCGGCTGGGCCAAATCAATGTCGGCGACTATTTGTACATCACTCCCTTCGCCTCCGGTGACAGCTACACCGATGGGCACAACCCCGATAGCGGCGTGTTCCTGGATTTCAACGAAGAGCGCGACTCGGTGGTCATCACGTGGAACGAGATGAAGTATAGCTTGGGTGGCGACGACCTTCTGACATACCAGGCGGAGATCATCGACCGGGGCGATGGGGATGCCGAGATCATCTTCCGCCATGCCGACCTGTACGACCCACCGATGAAAACGTACTTGCACTATTGGGGTATGGGGGTGGGAGACGGCCCGGGTTCGGAACTCGTGTTCATACCGAATTATGAGTTGGCCAGCAGCGAGCCGAGCTTGCTGGATCTTGGAAGTGCCATCGGGAATGCCGGCGTGCAAGGTGTCTGGCATTTTCACATCATTGATGGCGCCGTTCAGTTTCTCGTACCCTCGGATGACGAGGTATTCGAAGGAAGCGCAGGGAATGACCTGCTCGTCTCGGACGGCGGCAACGACACGTTGAATGGTTACGAAGGCGATGACACGCTCGCAGGCGGATCAGGCAATGATCTGCTGTCGGGAGGGGCTGACCGCGATATCCTGAATGGCAATGAGGGGGTCGACACTCTCGATGGAGGTCAGGGAGAGGATACCATCGAGGGTGGCAGAGGCGACGATTTCCTGTCAGGCGACGGCGGCAACGATCTCGTCCGAGGCGATGCAGGCGATGACACCCTGCAAGGCGGGTCGGGCAACGACACACTCGAGGGCGGATCTGGCCGGGATTCGATCCTTGGTGGCGACGAGCATGACAGCATTTCCGGCGGAAGTGACCACGATTACCTGCGCGGCGAGGACGGGGCGGACTGGATCGACGGGGGAGACGGCAGTGACACGATCTTCGGCGGCGATGGCGAGGACACCATCACGGGTGGCCGCGGGCGCGATTCAATCGAAGGCGGTGCAGGCGACGATCTGATCGTTGAGGTTTGGAACACCGACGAGCATGGCAGTTCCGCTCATGACATCATCAATGGGCATGGCGGGAATGACACGATAGACGGTGCTCGCGGCAGCGACCGGTTGGGCGGTCAGGCTGGCGATGACGTGATCCGGGGCAGCGACGGCAACGACAAAATCGGTGGCGGCGCGGGTAATGACGTTCTGTCCGGTGGGAGTGGCAATGACTGGTTCTCGGGCGGTGCGGGGGACGATTTCATCTATGGCGATACCGGTTGGAATCACGCCAATGGCGGCGCGGGAGCGGATACCTTTCTGCTGACACCGGATGGGCATTTGACCGTTTACAATTTCAACGCGGCCGAGGGCGACCGACTGATCGTGGATGGCGACCGCTGGGAGCGAGGGGATTTCTATCTGCGCACGGATGCCGATGCGCAGATCGTCGGGGCGGATAATGACCACGTGGTGGTCGAAGCGACGATCCTTTACCGCGAGGGCGATAGTGCACCGTTCCGCGAGATTGCCGAGATCCGCTCGCTTTTCGACATGGATAGCCTGCGGCTGGACTTGCCCAGTGCGAACGGCGAGGTGATCGACCCGATCGTCTGGGATCTGGCGTGAACCGGTACGGGGCAGGGTATTTTCCTTGCCCCTTCACGACACGGGTGTTTCACTCTGACAGGTATTGAGCGGTTGGGTGCGGGCGATTTTCAGTTCTTTTGGTTGTATCCTGCCCGGACGAGAGACTTGGGGATTTCGGGACCTTTTCAGCAATAGCCGACACGCCCCTCTTGCCGATCGGCGGAACGCGTCTGCCCTATGGCGATGACGACGTATCGCATTCCATTACGATTTCTGCGATCTTCAAAGACGGGTTCCGCTTTGGTTCACGAGTTTCTGACGAGCCATACGTTGCCACCAATGGCGGCGTGACGTTCGATTGCTATGTTTGACCGCAAGAAAGTAGCTCCGCGATTTTTCCCGCGGCAGCCGAGTTGGACGCACGCAACTCTCCTCTCGAGACAATGGGTGTCTTTTATGGCTTGAACACCGAGCGTGACTCCGTGGTCGTCACGTGGCGGGATGTCGATTTCTGGTTCCGAAACGGTGACCCGCCGGTGACCTTTCAGCTGGACATGATCGACACAGCCGGCGGAACCGCAGAGATCGTTTATCGCTATTCCGCGAACCAGGCATATGTACCCGTACGCTTCGGTCTTGTGGCCCCGGATTATGGCGAAGTGGGATACCAAGCTTCCGTGGAAGATGTGACGCCGGGAGACGCCGCCGACCTAATCGGCAACACGGGTATCGCAGGTGTGTGGCAGTTCCTCGTCGAGGACGGCTCGGTAGTGGCGACCGAACCGCAGCAGGGAACAGACGGGCCGGACCTGCCGCGAGGTAACTTGATGTCCGACACGATCGAAGCTGGTGCGGGCGATGACACCATCACGGGCGTAATCGGCGACAACCCGTTGCACGAAGAGGACGGGAACACCTGGATTTTCGGCGGCGATGGGTACCATAGGCACGACACGATCGATGGCGGAGACGGCAACGACCTGATCGGCGGCTGATCCGGCAACGACATCCTGTCGGGCGGGTTGGGCAATGACGGCTTCTGGGGCGGGTCGGGAGATGATGTCATCTATGGCGACTCGGGCCGCAACGAGGCACATGGCGGAGAGGGCGCGGACACGGTCCTGCTGACGCCGGTGGGTATCCTGACGATCCACGGTTTCAACCCCGGGGAGGGTGACCGGCTGATCGTCGATGCCGATTTCCGGGATCCCGGCGATTTCTATGTGCAGGCCGTTATGGATGCCGACGGGGTGCGCGAGAACAGCTTTGCCACGATCCTGCACAGGTTCGACCACGAAACCGCCTATCGCACCGTGGCCGAGATCCACGCGCCTGGCGGGATGGACCGTCTGCAACTGTATTTCCCGCATGATGCCGGGGGGCCATCGCCCCACTCGCCTGGGACCTGGCGTGACCGAAACGGGGCCAGCGGCCCCGTTTGCCGCGCGCCTCTTGGCGCGCTGATCGAGCGCGCGCGGGACGCGCGCTCCTTTGGATCAGGTCCGGTCGCTAGTCTGACAGGGCGAAGGTGGGCAATGTCGCCTGCTGCACGCGGACCGGGTTGTCGGCGGTCTGGTCGGCCATCGCGGCCCGCAGCAGCTGCGTCCGGTTCGGATCACTGGGCATGAACACGACCCGTGCGCCCGCATCGATCGCATTCAGGCTGGTGTCGTACCATTGCCGTGCGAGGTCGGGACGTTCCGAGGTGCCGAACCCTTCGCGCAGGTGGTGGCCCAGAAGCTCTCCGTAAGCCGGCTCGCCCAGCGCGACGAGCAGCAGGGCCGAGCCCAGCGCCATATCCATGTCGTCACGTCCATAACCGACCGACAGGCACACGCGGCTGGTTGCGGCAAGATCCGCGGGCGGAACACCCGAGGACAGGGCAAGGCCTCGCATCTCGGCAGTCACTTCGGCGGGACCGCGCAGCGAGAGACCCGCGACCTGCGGCGCAAGGCGTTCGCCATATGCCGCGCATTGGCTGGCGACCTGGTCGGGCGAAAGAGCCTGGATACGCGACATCACGTCCTCGCCCTGCGCGATGGCATAGCTGCGGGCAAGGCAGAATTGTTCGGACAGCGCGAAATCGCCATTGGTCAGCGTGGCCCGGGTGACATAGCCGCCATTGGTTGAGGTTTGCAGCATCACCGCGTTGCAATGATTGGCCAGTGAAACGGTTTGCGCCTGTCCTGCAAAGAGGTTCGGCAATTGCGCTGCCGGGGCAACCGTTGCCGCGGCTTGGGGTTGCACAGGCACCGTGGGCATGGCTGCGAGCTGGGTGCTCTGCCCGGTGGCGCGTTGCTGGCGGTAGGCCATCAGCAGGGGTTGGCCCGTCAGGCGCGTCTGGGCCTGTCCGCCATTGATCGCCCAGGAATGCGCCTGCATCAGGAAGTCGTACTGACCGCCATCAAAGGCGCGCCCGTTGACCGGGTAGCCCATCGCGGCCTGGTAACGCTCGATCGCGGAGCGCGTGCCACGGCCGATCTGGCCATCGACGCGGCCCGCCTCGAAGCCGAAATAGTTCAGGGCCGTCTGGGTCGTGCGGCCATGTTCGGTGACCGGGATACGCGGCGCGGGGGCACGGTAGTTCCGGGTGCTGGTGGAGCGATGGCTTTGCGCCTTGCGCCTTTGCTGATCCTTGGTGATGGCGTGGCCGATCAGGCCGCCGACAATGGCGCCGCCGATGAAATCGCCGGCATCGGCCTGCGCGCGGGGAGCGGGGACCAGCGCCAGTGCGGCCGCAACCCCCGTGACGAGAATGGATTTGGTGAACATCGTGTTGCCTCCGTGAAACATCTTTCGGGCCATGACCTCACCTTACGGCAGGACGGTGGCGCGCGCTGTGAACTAGTACCGGAACGGAACGGCCCCGAAGCGCCCTGCCCCTTTCCAAAGCCGCGGTTTTGATGTATGCGCGCGGCATCTGAGACGATGTGCCATGGCCCCGGCACGCGAGAGGAAGATGGATGGGGTCGGCGGCAATGGGGCCGCCATGGAAACGGGAGACCCGGGATCCGCCTGGGAGTGCTCCCTTACAGGATACGCTTATGTTCAACGTTACGACGAAATCGATGCAGTGGGGCGAGGAAACGCTTACACTGGAAACGGGCAAGGTTGCCCGCCAGGCAGATGGCTCGGTCATCGCCACGCTGGGCGAAACTTCGGTCATGGCCAACGTGACCTTTGCCCGCGAACAGAAACCCGGTCAGGATTTCTTTCCGCTGACCGTGCATTACCAAGAGAAATACTATGCCGCGGGCAAGGTGCCTGGCGGCTTTTTCAAGCGCGAGGCGCGTCCGACCGAGAAAGAAACGCTGACCGCGCGCCTGATCGACCGTCCGATCCGCCCGCTTTTCGTGCCGGGCTTCAAGAACGAAGTACTGGTGATGTGCACCGTGCTGAGCCATGACCTGGTCAACGACCCCGACATCGTGGCGATGATCGCCGCCTCGGCCGCGCTGACCGTGTCGGGCGTGCCCTTCATGGGTCCGATTGCCGGTGCGCGCGTGGGGTACGAGGATGGCGAGTACGTCCTGAACCCGACCGTGGACGACATGCAGGACCTGCGCCTGAACCCCGAGCAGCGGCTGGACCTGGTCGTCGCGGGTACCAAGGACGCGGTGATGATGGTGGAATCGGAAGCTTACGAGCTGTCCGAGGCCGAAATGCTGGGCGCGGTGAACTTTGCCCATGAGCAGATCCAGCCGGTCATCGACCTGATCATCGCGCTGGCCGAAGAAGCCGCGAAAGAGCCGTTCGACTTCCAGCCGCCCGATTACTCGGATCTGTTCGAGGCCGTGAAGGCCGCGGGCGAAGAGAAGATGCGCGCAGCCTTCGCCATCACCGACAAGCAGGAGCGCACCTCGGCCGTGGCCGCCGCGCGCGAAGCGATCAAGGAAGCGCTGACCGAAGAGCAGCTTGAGGATTCCAACCTCGGTTCGGCGATGAAGAAGCTCGAAGCCGGCATCCTGCGCGGCGACGTGGTCAAGGGCGGCAAGCGGATCGACGGCCGTTCGACCACCGATGTCCGCGCGATCGTGTCCGAAACCGGCCTTCTGCCCCGGACCCATGGCTCGGCCCTGTTCACCCGTGGTGAGACTCAGGCGCTGGCCGTGACCACCCTGGGCACCGGCGATGACGAGCAGTTCATCGACGCGCTGCATGGCAACTTCAAGTCCAACTTCCTGCTGCATTACAACTTCCCCCCCTACTCGGTGGGCGAGGTTGGCCGCGTGGGCTCGCCCGGTCGCCGCGAAATCGGCCACGGCAAGCTGGCATGGCGCGCGCTGCAGGCGGTTCTGCCGGCGCCGACCGACTTCCCCTACACCATCCGCGTCGTGAGCGAGATCACCGAATCCAACGGGTCGTCCTCGATGGCGTCGGTCTGTGGCGGGTCGTTGTCGATGATGGATGCGGGCGTGCCGCTGAAGGCGCCGGTCGCCGGTGTGGCGATGGGCCTGATCCTTGAGGATGACGGTTCCTACGCGATCCTGACGGATATCCTGGGCGACGAGGATCACCTCGGCGACATGGACTTCAAGGTTGCGGGCACCGAAAACGGCATCACCTCGCTGCAGATGGACATCAAGGTTGCGGGCATCACCTCCGAGATCATGGAGAAGGCGCTGGCACAGGCCAAGGACGGCCGGATGCACATCCTGGGCGAGATGGCGCAGGCACTGAGCGAAGCGGGCGAATTCTCGGCCCATGCACCGCGCATCGAGACGATGCAGATCCCCACCGACAAGATCCGCGAAGTGATCGGCTCGGGCGGCAAGGTGATCCGCGAGATCGTCGAGACCTCGGGCGCGAAGGTGGACATCAACGACGACGGCATCATCAAGATCGCTTCCTCGGTCGCCGAGTCCATCCAGAAGGCTTATGACATGATCCACTCGATCGTGGCCGAGCCCGAAGTTGGTGGCATCTATACCGGCAAGGTCGTGAAGATCGTCGATTTCGGCGCCTTCGTGAACTTCTTTGGCAAGCGTGACGGGCTGGTGCATGTCAGCCAGATCGAGAACCGCCGCCTGAACCATCCTTCGGACGTTCTGAAGGAAGGCCAGGAAGTGAAGGTCAAGCTGCTGGGCTTTGACGATCGCGGCAAGGTGCGCCTGTCGATGAAGGTCGTCGACCAGGAAACCGGCGAAGAGATCCCGCGCGAGAAAAAGGAAGAAGCCGCGGACTGATCCGCGACTGTCTGACCGACCCGGGGCCCTGGCAGCGATGCCGGGGCCCTTTTCATGTCCGGCTTTGGCCGATGCGCGGTTCAGGCGTTTTGTGAGCGGGCGAGCTTTTCCGCGAAATCGGCCTGTTTCGAGAGGTCCGGTTTGCGCTCGGTGCTTTTTGGGTCTGCCCTTGCGCCGAACAGTTTCTGCCTGACGGCACCGAAGATCCAGCCGAGGATTATGGCGATCGAGATCAGCCCGAACACCAGGACCATGCCGACGAGTTTGTCCGTATCCGCAGGGCTGAACGCGGCAGGGTCGTTGAAGATGCGGAACACCTTGAAGCCGATGATCGCCAGAGAGATCGACCACAGCCATATGAGCAGTTTCATGTCATTTCCCTTCGGGTTAATGCGGGGCAGATTGTTCGGGAACGTGCCCGGCGAATGCGGCGGAACTTGGAAATTCCGGAGACGGTCATCGTCTCATTCTGATTGCACCAAGGAGATCGGGGAGCGATGCGCAGCTTCATCATCCATATGAAAGGCGATGCGAAACGTGCCCCCAACGCGCGGCGCTTGCTGGAAATCCTGCCCGGGGCCGAGATCGTGGACGCGGTGCGCGGCGCGGATGTCGTGGCCGCAGGCGAGGTCAAGACGCGACCAGGCGACCTGCATGCGCCGCGCTATCCCTTTGCGCTGAGCGGTGGCGAGGTCGGGTGTTTCCTGAGTCACCGGGCCTGTTGGCAGAAGATCGTGGACGAGGGGCTGAGCCATGCACTGATCGTCGAGGATGACCTTGCGCCCGCTTCTCCCGAATGGGAGGCGGCGCTGGCGCTGGCCGAGGCTTATGCCGGTCCGGAGCATTACATTCGCCTTCCCGCCAAGGCGCGGGAAAAACCCGTGCAGGTGATGGCCGAACAGGCAGGCGCGATGCTGTTCTTGCCGCGTGTGGTCGGTTTGCAGACTGTGGCGCAGGTCGTCGGGCGCGCGGCGGCGGCTCGGCTTCTGGCGAAGTCGGAAGTGATCGACCGGCCAGTGGATTCGTTTCTGCAGATGCACTGGGTGACGGGCCAGCCGCTGCAGGCCGTCCTGCCCTCGGGCGTTCGGGAACTGACCGAGGAACTGGGCGGGTCGACCATCCAGAAACGCGCCGCTGGCAGCAAGGCGATTCGCGAGATCAGGCGTGCGGTTTACCGCGCGCGAATCCGGACGCGGCCGCAAGGCTGAGGTCAGAGAAAAGTCGCCGGGATGTGAAACGCCTTGTGGTTCACGTCCTCCAGCGGCGGCAGCGGTGCCTCGATCTGCCACAGGGCGCCTTCGGGGCGCAGGTCATAGGTCACCCTGGCGTCGAGCATGCTGGCGATCATCGTCTCGACGACCATCGTGCCGAAGCCGGTATGTTGCGGTTTCTCGACCATCGGGCCGCCGGTTTCGCGCCAGTGGAAATGCAGGACGCGCGCGCCGTCATCACCTGTTCGCGCGTCCCAATCGATATGAACCCGGCCTTCGCGCGCGGAGAGTGATCCGTATTTGACGGCGTTGGTTGCAAGTTCATGCAGGGCCATGCCAAGCGGCTGGGCAACATCCGCGCCGATGCGCAGGGCGGGGCCGTCGATCAGGATACGGCCGAAGGCGGGGTCAGCGAAACTGTCGGTCTGCAGCTTCACAAGCTCTTCGAGCGAGGTTTCCGACCAGTCCTGTGCCACCAGCAGATCGGTCGAGCGCGCCAGCCCTTCGAGCCGCCGTTCGAAGGAGGTACGGAACTCGTCAAACGAGGCGGCCCGCCGTCCGGTCTGGCGCGCCATGGCAGAAATGATCGCGAGCAGGTTCTTGGAGCGGTGAGTGAGCTCACGCATGAGCATCGTATTGTGCTCTTCGATCCGGCGTTGGGCGGTGACATCGGTGATGATATGCACCACCCGCGTCGGCGTGCCGTCGGGCGCGCGGTCAAGCACGCGGCCCCGGCCCGCGACATGCCGGACCTCGCCTGTTTCGGTCCTGATGCGGTAACTGACCTCGATCTCGTCCTCTCTCCGCAGCCGGGCGCGGAACCGGTCGAGGAGGGGTTTGTCCTCGGGGTGCATCAGTTCCAGAAGGTGGTCGCGTTCGGCGAAGGGGATCGGCACGCCCTCGTCCACGTCGATGCCGAAGATGGCGGCGGCGGTGCTGGTCCATGTCCGTGTCCCGGCGGCGAAATCGGTTTCCCAGGTGCCCATCCGACCGGTGCGCAGGGCGGCCTCGTAGATTTCGGCGAAATCATGTGCGGACTGGGCCGGGCGGGTTTCCTTGTCCTTGGGCATGGTCGGGTCCGTGGCCTTTCTTTGCTTTCCCCAACCATAGGGCAAGTAATGCGGCTCGTCCAAATGGACACACCGGACATGCGAAAGGGGGCCGTGGCCCCCTTTGCGATGTCGGCATCAGGCGATGACGATTATTCGGGCGCCTTGGTCTTGCGCAGGTAGGGGAAGATCGTTTCGAACTCGCCGAACTTGGCCTTGGCATCCTCGTCCGAGACGGTCGGGGGAATGATCACGTCCTCGCCCGGCCGCCAGTCGGCGGGGGTGGCGACGCCCTTGCCCAGCGACATCTGCAACCCGTCAAGCGCGCGCAGAACCTCGGCGAAGTTGCGGCCGACGGTCATCGGGTAGGTCATCGACAGCTTCAACTGCTTGTCCGGCCCGATGATGAACACCGAGCGCACCGTCGCGCTGTCGGCGGGGGTGCGGCCATCAGGCAGGTAAGCCTCGGCCGGGAGCATGTCGAACGCCTTGGAGACTGCAAGCCCCTCGTCGGCAATGATCGGGAAACCGGCCTTGGTCTTGGCATAGGTTTCGATGTCGCCCTTCCACTTGCGGTGATCCTCGACACCGTCGACAGAGACGCCGATGACCTTTGTGTTACGCTTTTCCCATTCGTCGGCCAGTTGCGCGACGGCCGAGAATTCGGTGGTGCAGACGGGGGTGAAATCCTTGGGGTGCGAGAACAGGATGGCCCAGCTGTCGCCGATCCAGTCATGGAAGCTGATCGTGCCCTGATCGGTTTCGGCGGTGAAGTTGGGAACGGTGTCGTTGATGCGAAGGCCCATTGGGTGCTCCTCTCGGCTTGGTTGACTCGCGTTGCCCGCACCGTAGGGGCGTGAATTCTGCGCCACAACAGGCAAATGCGCCGCATCCCGGACCGACATTCGGATGCCCGATCGCGAATGTGAGCCGTGATCCGCCCCGATAGCGACGCGTGGCTTGCCCTGCGGGCGCGGCGGTGCCACAGTAGCGCCGAAAACCCGACCGCGCGGTCGGGCGTAATTCAGAACCGAAAGGTGCCATGATGATCGAGAAGCGTCAGTTCTATATCAACGGGAAGTGGGTGGATCCGGCCCAGCCCAATGATTTCCAAGTCATCGACCCCTCGACCGAGGAACCCTGCGCGGTGATCTCGCTGGGCTCGGAGGCCGATACCAATGCCGCCGTCGCCGCGGCCAAGGCCGCCCTGCCCGGCTGGATGGCCACCCCGCCGGAAGAGCGGATCGCGATGGTCGAAAAGCTGATCGAGGTCTACAAGTCGCGCGGAGAGGACCTGGCGCAGGCGATTTCGACCGAGATGGGCGCACCCATCGACATGGCGCGCAATGCGCAGGTCGGCGCGGGAATCTTTCACCTGAAGAATTTCGTGCGCGCCGCCAAGGCGTTCCAGTTCGAAAAACCGCTGGGCGATCATGCCCCGAACGACCGGATCATCCACGAGGCGGTGGGCGTCGCTGCGCTGATCACGCCATGGAACTGGCCGATGAACCAGATCACGCTCAAGGTCGGCGCGGCGGCTGTCGCCGGGTGCACCATGGTGCTGAAACCGTCCGAGCAGAGCCCGCTGGACGCGATGATCTTTGCCGAGATGATGGACGAGGCGGGCTTCCCCGCGGGCGTGTTCAACCTGGTCAATGGCGATGGCGCGGGCGTGGGCACGCAGCTTTCGGGGCATCCGGACGTGGACATGGTCAGCTTTACCGGATCGACCCGCGCGGGCACGGCGATTTCCAAGAATGCCGCAGATACGCTGAAAAAGGTGCATCTGGAGCTTGGCGGCAAGGGCGCCAACGTGATCTTTGACGATGCCGACGAAAAGGCGGTCAAGCGCGGTGTGATCCACATGATGAACAACACCGGCCAGTCCTGCAACGCGCCGAGCCGGATGCTGGTGCAGCGCGGCGTCTATGACCAGGCGGTCGAGACGGCGGCGAGCGTGGCGCAATCGGTTCAGGTCGGCCCCGCCAGCGACGAAGGCCGCCATATCGGACCGGTTGTGAACGAAGTCCAGTGGAACAAGATCCAGGACCTGATCCAGAAGGGTATCGACGAGGGTGCGCGCCTTGTCGCCGGCGGCACGGGTCGCCCCGAGGGCCTGAACAAGGGCTATTACGTGCGTCCCACGGTCTTTGCCGATGCCAACAACCAGATGACCATCGCCCGCGAAGAGATCTTTGGCCCCGTGCTGACGATGATCCCCTTCGACACCGAGGACGAGGCCATCGAGATCGCCAATGATACGCCCTATGGCCTGACCAACTATGTCCAGACGCAGGACCCTGACCGGTTGAAGCGGATGGCGCGGTCGCTGCGGTCCGGCATGGTCGAGATGAACGGTCAGTCGCGCGGCGCGGGCGCCCCGTTCGGTGGCATGAAACAGTCCGGCAACGGCCGTGAAGGCGGCGTCTGGGGCATCGAGGATTTCCTCGAGGTCAAGGCCGTCAGCGGCTGGGCGGCGGAGTAAACCCGCCACTGCCGAGATTTAAGCGCCCCGTGGCCAACGCTGCGGGGCGCTTTGTTTTTCGTACTCCGGGTTTGGAACGCATGGGCAGGGGCGCCGAGGAAATCATCTCACTCTACCGTCGACATGCGCAGGCATGGGCCGCGCGCCGGGGAACGGCGCAGCCCGAGCGCATATGGCTTGACCGATTCCTCGATATTCTGCCCGAAACGCCTGGGGTGCTCGACCTTGGCTGCGGTTCGGGCGTTCCGATTGCGCGATACCTTTGCGGCAGGGGTTGCGCGGTCACGGGAATCGACAGTTCACCCGAGTTGATCGGGATGGCGCGCAGGTCCGTTCCCGAAGCGTCGTTTGTGGTGGCGGACATGCGCGAGTTGCAGCTTGGCGATCGGTTCGATGGTATTCTGGCCTGGGACAGTTTCTTTCACCTGACGCGCGAGGATCAGCGCAGGATGTTCGCGACTTTCGCCCGCCATGCCGGGCCGGGTGCCGCGCTGATGTTCACCAGCGGGCCTGAGAATGGCGAAGCGATCGGCAGCTTCGAGGGCGAACCCCTCTACCATGCGAGCCTTGGCCCGGAGGAGTACCGGGCACTGCTGCGCGATCACGGTTTTGAGACTGTCGCGCATGTCGTCGAAGATCCGGACTGCGGCGGTCACACAATCTGGCTGGCGCAGCGCCGGTGAGCGCGCTCAGAAGCCGCGCACCGGCCGCCGCATCACGTGGTATTCGGCGTCGGTCACGGGTTCGTGGAACGTGCCGACAGCGACGAAGCCCAGGCGCTGATAGAAGCGCATGTTGCGCGGTGTGAAGGTTTCGAGGTAGCAGCCCACCCCCGCCGCGTCCGCGCGGGCAAGTACAGGTGCCAGCAGGGCCGATCCCTTGCCCTGCCCTTGCACCGAAGGGTCCAGCCCGAGGATGGAAAGGTACCAATCGGAAGGATCGACGAGGGGAAGCGTGCCCTTGGCCATATTGACATTGATCGCGTCATAGGCGGCGCAGCTGGCCTTGCCGATGCAGGCGCGCAGCATTGCCGCCTTGTCGCGTTTTTTCTGCGACGCGGTGTCGTCATCGAGCGGCAGCGACCAGACCGCGGCCCCCGCGCCCGGGGTATCAGTGAGGCACAGGAGGCCGAAACGCTCGGCCTCGAGCATCGAGTATTCGTAATAGGACAGCATCGCGGCGCGCCGGCCTTCGGGGTGGTCTGCCAGCGCCTCGAGCGTGGCGTAGAACGGATCCTCTGCAAGGGCGGCGTGAAGCGCCGGGGACGAGGCGGCGAATCTGCGTGCCCGTTCTGCCAGTTCGTTATCCATGCCCGGTCCTTTCGCTTGCCTGCAGTCTGGCAGGGGCACGGCGCGGGACCAAGAGAAAAGGAGTGCTCCCGCCCCCGCGCGCGCCGGGCTGGCGCCCGGCCCGCTGGCGGCGTTGGGCCGGGCCGCGCGCCATGCGGCGCGCGGCGGGTGCGCCTAGATCACCGAGTGGATCAAAAGCTGTGGCTGGCCGTCGGAGGTGGTGCGGGGCGAACGGCCGTCCCAGCCGACCACCCCGCTGACCCGTTGGCGGAACGACGAAAAGCTGTCGAAGCGCACCACGTCTACCGGTTCGTCGAAATGCAGCGTCACACGGCGCTGGCCACCATCGCCGAGCGTGGTGAGACCGCGCAGCTCGGCCGTGAAGGGCTGGCCGAGATAGCGGCCGGACACGCGATCACCCACGCGCAGGACCAGCCGGTTGCCGGCAAGGGCGCGCAGGGTGTTCCAGTCGCGCGCGCCATGCTGGCGGGCCAGAAGCTCCAGCGCTTGCGACTGCGTCACGGTTTGGCCCGCGGCCCGCAGGCCATCACGCAGGCGGCGCGCCTGCTCTTTCAGGTCGGCCACGGGGGCCGGGTCTTTGGTATTGGTCATCTCTTGCCTCTCGAAAGGGCGACGCAGAGATCGGACGGGGCCCGCATTGCCATCCATGCGCGCCCGTTCGGGTCGGCAGAGGATGTAGAATAACCGGGTTTCACCATAGCAGGAGCGCCGCGGGCGGCAGGAGACCCGAACCTGTGCCGCTGATAGCGCCAACGCGGGTCGCGCGTCAAGCTTTCCTCGCAGCCGCGCGCGGGATAGAGGAAGGGGAAAGGAGCGCTGCCATGATCATCACCCGCCTGCACGGCCGACTGGGCAACCAGATGTTCCAATATGCCGCCGCCGCCGGGCTGGCGGCGCGCCGGGGCACGCTGGCGGCGCTCGACGCGCGCGGAACGATCGCAAGGGGCGAAGGCGTGCTGACCCGGGTGTTCGATCTGGACATCGCCGAGCCCGAACCGCTGCCGCCCTTTCGGCAAAAAGCGCCCCTTTCATACGCCCTGTGGCGCCTTGCGGGGCGAGAGCCACGGTTTTTCCGGGAACAGGGGCTGGGATACAACCCGGCGATCGAGGATGCGCCGGACGGGACATACCTGCACGGCTACTGGCAATCCGAGAAATATTTCACGCATATTGCAGGGGACATCCGCGCCGCCTTTGCCTTTCCCGACTTCTCGAATGCGCAGAATGCCGAGATGGCGGCGCGGATCGCGGAAACGCAGGCGATCTCTCTCCATGTGCGGCGAGGCGATTACGTGACGCTGGCGGCGCATGTTCTGTGCGACCAGCGCTATTACGAGGCCGCATTGGCGCGTGTTCTGGAGCATGTCGGCGGGACGCCCACCGTCTATGTGTTCTCGGACGATCCGGACTGGGCCAAGGAGAACCTGCCCCTGCCCGTCGAAAAAGTCGTCGTGGATTTCAACGGTCCGGCCACGGATTTCGAGGATATGCGCCTGATGAGCCTGTGCCGGCACAACATCATCGGCAATTCGTCCTTCAGCTGGTGGGCCGCCTGGCTGAACGCGAACCCGGGCAAGCAGGTCGCCGCACCGGCCCGGTGGTTTGGCGATCCGAAACTGTCGAACCCGGATATCCTGCCCGACGGCTGGCTGCGTATCGAGGTCTGAGACCACCGATCCGCCGGACCGTGGTGCGCGTTCAGAACGGGGCCGGCGCGCGAAAGGTCTGCGAGATGCCGCCCTCGGGGTTCTTCAGGCGCAACTCTTCGGAATGCAGCATCAGGCGCGGGAAGTCGCGTGCCGGTCCGGTCGCGTAAAAGGGATCGCCGAGGATCGGGTGACCGACCGCAAGCGCGTGGACGCGCAATTGGTGCGAGCGGCCGGTGCGCGGCATGAAGCGGACGCGGGTCGTATCGCCCTCGTACCGTTTCACGCGCCAATCGGTGACTGCGGGCTTGCCGGTCTCGTGACAGACCTTTTGCCGGGGCCGGTTGGGCCAATCGACGATCAGCGGCAGGTCGACCGTGCCGGTTTTGGGCTCGAGCCTGCCCCAGAGCCGTGCGGTGTAGGTCTTTTTCACCTGTCGTTTCTCGAATTGCAGGCCAAGGTGACGCTGCGCGTGCGGGGTCTGGGCAAAGACCATGACGCCCGAAGTATCACGGTCGAGCCGGTGCACGAGCAGTGCCTGCGGGAAAGCGGCCTGAACGCGGGCAAGCAGGCAGTCGGCCAGGTGTTCGCCCTTGCCGGGGACCGAGAGCAGCCCGGCGGGCTTGTTCACCACGATGATCTGCGCGTCCTCGTGGATCACGTCCAGCGGTGTGTCGGGCGGGGCATAGATATCGGTCATGCGGCGCGCTCTATACCCTACGCGGCCTTCCCGCAACGTCGCGCTTGCGCGAGCGGCGCGGGCTGGCAAATCTGGACGCAAAGGCGGAGGGAGAGACAGCGATGCATCCGACGATCGAGAAGATGATGGAGGTCGTGGCCAAGGGCGAGGAGACGGCGATCCACGAGATCCTGGCCGAGGATGTGCGGTTCCTGCCGCCGACTTATTGGGCGACATGGACGGGGCGAGATGCCGTGGCCGCCGTGCTGGGCCATGTCGGCGCGGTGTTCTCGGATTTCCACTATCGCCGGGTCATGGGCGAGGGCAACGACTGGGCGCTGGAGTTCCAGTGCAAGGTTGGCGAGCTGGACGCGGTGGGCGTGGACCTGATCACGCTGGGCGAGGATGGGCTGATCGCGCAGTTCGAGGTTGTCATGCGACCCTACAAAAGCGTCGGCGCGCTGCGCGAGGCGATGAATGCGCGGGTGATGACGGATGCGAGGTTCTTGAAATTCCGCGAGGCATTGTCCTGATCGGGGCGGACCAGATCCTGCGGATGCCGCTTTTGCCGGTTCTGGCCGCGCAGGGGCTGGCAGTGCGCAGCCGGGCCCGGTTGCTGCCCGAACCCGAGGGCGCGCGTAGCGGGCGCGCGGGGCGCGGGCCGAACCTGCGGCTCTTGATCCTCGGCGACAGTTCGGCGGCAGGCGTCGGCGCGGGCACGCAGGCGCAGGCACTGTCGGGGCAGTTGGTAGCGCGGCTGGGGCGCCATTATGCGGTGCAATGGCGGCTGGAGGCGGCGACGGGGCGGACCACTGCGGATGCCTTGGCCGCACTTGAACGCGTTGACGGCCCCATCGACATGGCGGTGACGGCGCTGGGGGTGAATGACGTGACGCGCGGCGTCAGCCGGACCCGGTTCGCCGACCGGCAGGCCGTTCTGCTGGACCGTCTGGCGACGATGGGCGCGCGGCGCATCGTGGTCTCGGGCGTTCCGCCGATGGAGCGTTTCCCAGCCCTGCCTCAGCCGCTGGCATGGGTTCTGGGCCGGCAGGCCGCGCGTCTGGACGGCGCGCTGGCCGCGCTTGCGTCGGCGCGCCCCCATGTGGAGCACCTCCATTTCGACATGCCCGAGGATCCGGCGCTGGCGGCATCGGACGGCTATCACCCAAGCCCGCGCGCCTATGCGCTGTGGGCCGAGCAGATAAGCGGTGCGCTTATCGACCGATCCCGACGCGCATCCTGACCACCATGGGCACGGTGTAGATCACCAGCGCGGCCCAGATCATCGGAAAGGCGATCTGACGGGCGCGGTCGAACTCTTCGCCAAAGACGAAGACGGCGACGAGAAAGATCATCGTGGGCGCGATGTATTGCAGGATCGCGATGGTCGACAGGCGCAGCAGCTTTGCCCCGTTGGCATAGGCGATGAGCGGGATGGCCGTGACCGCGCCACATCCCACCAGCAGCCAGGTATTGCCCGTCTCGACGCCGAAATGCCCCTCACCCTGCGCCGCGAGCCAGCCAAGATAGCCAAGCGCGGGCACCGAGAGGATCAGCACCTCGAGCAGGAAGCCCTGGTTGGGACCGATGGGAAGCCATTTTTTGAAGAAGGCGTAGAAACCCCAGGAAACGGTCAGCCCGACGGCGGCAAGCGGCAGGCGGCCAGCCTCGATCGTCAGAACGATCACGGCCAGCGCGGCCAGTGCTATGGCGACCATCTGGGTGCGCGTGGGCCGCTCACCCAACAGCACCGCGCCGAGCGCCACGCTGAAAAGCGGGTTGATGTAGTAGCCCAGCGCCGCGTCGATGGCGCGACCTTCGGCGATGGACCAGACATAGATGCCCCAGTTGATCGATATGAGCGCGGCGGTCAGGCACCCCATGGCCAGGGTGCGCGGACTGGAAAGCGCCGCGCGCAGGTCGCTTGTCCGACGCAGCGCGATCAACAGCGCACCTGCGATGGGCACCGACCAGATCACACGATGCGCCACAACCTCGGCCGGGGGCATGTGCGATACGGCCTTGAGGTAGAGCGGCAGGAAGCCCCACAGCACATAGGCCGAGACGGCAAAGGCAAGACCCTGCGGCGTGTCGGTGTTTGCGGCAGTCTGAACGGGTCTGGCCATTTCGGTCTCCGGCTGGGTCTGCCCGGAGTTATGGCAGCTTCTGGCCCGGATGCCAGCGCGCATTGCGTGACGGGTGCCATCACGATTCGTGATGACACCCCGTCGGGTCAGGCCTTGGCGCGTTCCGATTTGGGGTCGTAGAGCGGTTTCAGGCTGGCCTCGGCGGTAACGCGGCTGCCCATGACGTCGATCTCGTAGGTGGAGGCGAGAACGTCCTGCGCGCTTTCGCCTTTGCACGGGACATAGCCCATCCCGATCGCGGACCCGAGATGATGGCCATATGCGCCCGAGCTGAGATAGCCCACGATCTGGCCGTCGCGCAGGATCGGCTCGTTGTGATAGAGCAGCGGCTCGGGGTCGGTCAGCCGGAATTGCAGCAGACGGGCCGAGAGCCCCTCTTCCTTCTTGCGCAGGACCGCGTCGCGCCCGATGAAATCGGGCTTGTCGGTCTTTACTGCAAAGCCCAGACCGGCCTCGAGCACGTGATCCTCGGGCGTGATGTCGTGACCGAAATGGCGGAACCCCTTTTCGATGCGGCAGGTGTCCATCATATGCATCCCGCACAGCTTGAGCCCCATGTCCTGCCCGGCCTGCCAAAGCGTCTCGAACGCGTGGGCGGCCATGTCGGCGGAGACGTAGATCTCCCACCCAAGTTCGCCGACATAGGTGACGCGGTGAACGCGGGCGAGACCGAGCCCCAGCTCGATCTCTTGCGCGGTGCCGAACGGGTTGGTCGCGTTCGAGAAATCATTGGGCGAGACGCGCGTCATCAACTCGCGCGCATGGGGGCCCATCACGGCCAAGACGCCCTCGGCCGCGGTCATGTCGGTGAGGGTCACGCGATAGTCACCGACATGCCGGGCCATGCGGGTCTGGTCGGCGTGGCGCGTGGCGGCGGGCGTGACGACAAGATAGGCGGTTTCCGACAGGCGGGTCACGGTCACGTCCGCCTCGATCCCGCCGCGGGTGTTGAGGAACTGGGTATAGACGATCCGGCCCACTGGCACGTCGAACTGCCCGCCCGCGATATGGTTGAGATAGGTCGTCGCATCGGGCCCCTCGACGCGGATCTTGCCGAAGGAGGACATGTCATACATGCCCACGCCATGGCGGACGGCGTTATGCTCCTTGGCGACATTGTCGAAAAAGGTCTGCCGCTTCCAGCTGTATTCGTATTGCGCGGGCTGTCCGGGGCGGGCGAACCAGTTGGCACGCTCCCACCCGGCAAGCTCTCCGAACACGGCGCCGCAGGCCTTGAGATGTTCGTGGAACGGCGTGCGGCGGACGCCCCTTGCCGTTGCCTTTTGGCGGTAGGGGAAGTGATCGGCATAGAGCAGGCCCAGCGTTTCTGTGGACCGCTCGACGAGGTAGCGCTTGTTGCCCTGGAACGGCTGCATCCGCGCGATATCGACATCGCCGAGATCGAAGGGCTTTTCGCCATCCTCCATCCATTGCGCAAGCGCCATGCCTGCGCCACCGGCGGACTGGATACCGATGGAGTTGAAGCCCGCGGCGACCCAGACATTGTCCATCTCGGGGGCGAGGCCAAGGTGATAGGCGTCATCGGGCGTGAAGCTTTCGGGGCCGTTGAAGAAGGTGTGGATTCCCGCCTCTCCCAGCATCGGCATGCGGTTGACAGCCATTTCGAGGATCGGTTCGAAATGGTCGAAATCCTCGGGCAGTTGGTCGAACTCGAAACTGTCGGGGATCGGCCCCCAGGGCTTCGAGACCGGCTCAAACGCGCCGAGCATCATCTTGCCGGCATCTTCCTTGTAATAGGCGCATTCATCCGGGACCCGCAGCACCGGAAGCTGGCTGAGACCCGGGATCGGCTCGGACACGATGTAGAAATGTTCGCAGGCCTGCAGTGGCACGTTCACGCCCGCCATGCGGCCGACTTCGTGGCCCCACATGCCGGCGCAGTTGACGATCATGTCGCAGACGATGTGACCCCGTTCCGCACCGTTATCCGAAACCCAATCGACACCGGTGACGCGGCGGCCCTGCCTGGCGATGCCGGTGACCTTGACACGTTCGCGAATGACGGCGCCGCGCTGGCGGGCCCCCTTGGCCAGCGCCAACGCGATATTGGCCGGGTCGCCCTGCCCGTCCTTGGGCAGGTAGACGCCGCCGGTCACACCGTCGATGTTGAGGTGCTCGTAGCGCCGCTTGATCTCGGCGGGGCTGATCTCTTCGATCTCGACGCCGAAGGCGCGCGCCATGGCGGCGGAGCGGTGCAGCTCTTCAAGACGTTCGGAGGTGAGCGCGGCGGTGATCGAGCCCACGCGCTTGAACCCGGTGGCGGTGCCGGTCTCTTCTTCAAGCGCGCCGTAAAGCTCCTGGCTGTACTTGGCGAGCTTGGTCATGTTCGCCGTGGCGCGTAGCTGGGCGATGAGACCCGCGGCATGCCATGTCGTGCCGGAGGTCAGCTGCTTGCGTTCCAGCAGCACGACGTCGCGCCAGCCGAGCTTGGTAAGATGATAGGCGACGGAACATCCGACCACGCCGCCGCCAATGATGACAGCGCGGGCGGTTTCAGGAAGCGTGACCATGACGGACCCTTTTCATGTGCGGCAGGGGTGAAGGGGCGCTGCCCCCTCTTGGCCCGTGCCGGGCCAATTCACCCCCGGGATATTTCGGGCAAGAGGAAGAGGCGGGGCGGCACAAATCCTCGATCTCAGACGATGGTGTACCCGTCCGTGCGCAGACGGCGGGCGAGTTCTGCGATATGGGCGGGGCCGACCTCGCAGCAGCCGCCGATGATCGTCGCGCCCTGGTCCAGCCAGCCCATCGCCATGTCGGCGTAGCGCTCGGGCGTCAGGTCGGTGCGCTGTTCCAGAACGTCGACGGTCGGTGCCTCCTTGAGGAAGTCGCTGGCGATGGCGGTGAACCCGTTGGCATAGGCGCCGAAGGGCTTGCCCATCGGGGCAATGATGTCGAGCGCTGCGGGTACCGCCTCGGGGCGCGAGCAGTTGACGAGGATCGCCTCCGGATCGAAGCGGTCGACGATCCCGGCGGCATCCCCGAGCGGTTCGCCGGAGCGCAGATGCGTACCGTCATCGTCCATCACGGTGAAGGAGATCCAGACCGGTTTGCCGCAGCCCTGGGTCCCGGTCAGGGCGCCTTCGGCTTCGAGCAGGGACGAGACGGTTTCGATCAGGAAGAGATCGACGCGATCCTTCATCCGGTCGACCAATGCGCCATACTGGCGTTTCGCCTCGTCGACGGGCGGCTGCAGGTCGGGTCGGTAGGAGGCCAGGAGGGGCCCAAGCGCGCCCGCGACCCGGCCCGACCCGTGCGCATCCCGCGCCCGGACCGCCTGTTCCAGCGCGGTGTCGACGAGAGCGGGCAGCTGATCCTCGATCCCGACCCGGGCAAGCCGGTTGTGGTGAAGGGCATAGGTGTTGGCGGTGGCGATGGTGGCACCCGCATCGAAATAGTCGCGATGGGTGTCGAAGACGTGGTGGGGATGGTCGATCATCACGCGGGTCGACCAGAGCGGGGTTGCCCGGTCGCCGGAGCGTTTCACCAGTTCCTGTCCGATGGACCCGTCGAGCAGCGTAATCTCGGTCATGCCTTGAGCCTTTCGTTCTCGGGATCCCACAGGGGTCGGTCGGGCTGAACCACGGCGGGGTATTTCTGGCCGTAGATCTCGACCATCAGTTCTGTTCCGGGTTCGGCGAGATCGGTGCGGACCATGCCCAGCGCGATGGATTTGCCGACGCGGTGGCCCCAGGCCCCCGAGGTGGTTTCACCCACGATTTCGCCATTGCGGTGGATGCAGGACATGTAGGGCGCGTCGGCCTCGCCCGCGTCGACCGTCAGGGTGACGAAACGCTTGGCCGATCCGCGCTGTTTCTCGGACATCAGCGCGGCCTTGCCCGGAAATTCCTGCGGCTTGTCCAGCTTGACGAAGCGGTCGAGGCCACCCTCGAACAGGGTGTAATCGGTGGAGAGGTCCCCTTTCCACGCGCGGTAACCCTTTTCGATCCGAAGCGAGTTGAGCGCATACATGCCAAAGGGCCTGGCCCCTGCGGCAAGCACGGCCTCGTAGATCGCGGGCATCTCGGCATTCGCGGCGTGGATCTCCCATCCCAGCTCGCCCGCGAAGGAGACGCGGGCAAGCGCGGCCGGCCGACCCGCCACGCGGGCGGGCTGGTGCGACAGCCACGGCAACGACAGGTCGGCCTCGACGATAGGTGCGAGCAGATCCCGGGTGGCGGGGCCGGTCACGATCAGCGTGTCATACTCGGCCGAGTGATCGGAGAGCGACAGCCCCGCGGGAAGGTCGCGCGCGAGCAGTTCGAAATCGTGCCACTGCGCCGTCGCGGCGGTGATGAGCGTAAAGGCATCCTCGTCATGACGCAGGCAGGACATCTCGGTCAGGATGCGGCCGCGGGAATCGGCGAAATAGAGAAGGTTCATCCGCCCCGCCTTGGGCAGGGCGCCGGTGATCCGGCCCCGCAACCACTCGGCCGCGCCGGGACTGGACAGGTTGAAGCGGGAAAAGCCCGGCAGATCGAGCACACCGCAATGATCGCGGACGGCTTCGCACTCTTCCTTGACTCTCTGCTCCCATGGGCCGGAGCGGTTCCAGGTGTGCGTCGCCTCGAGCGAGGTGTCATCGCCCGGCTGCGCGAACCAATTGGCGCGCTCCCACCCGTTATAGGCACCCATCTGGCCACCGAGTTCCTTGACCCGGTCGTGGACCGGCGACAGTTTCTTGTCCCGCGCCGCCGGCCACTCGTGGTGGGGGAAGTGCATGGCGTATTCGTTGCCATAGACCTCCATCCCCTTTTTCACGCAGTAGTCGTGATCGGTGTAATCGGTGTAACGGCGCGGATCGACGGCCCACATGTCCCACTCGGTCGCGCCATCCACGATCCATTCGGCCATGACCTTGCCCGCGCCGCCACCCTGCGCGATCCCGAAGGTGAAAACGCAGGCCTCGAACGCGTTCCTGACACCCGGCATCGGCCCGATCAGGGGCAGACCGTCCGGTGCATAGGGGATCGGGCCGTTGATGATGCGGCTGATGCCGGTGCTGGCCGAGACCGGCACACGCTCCATCGCGTCGGCGACGATATCCTCGATCCGGTCAAGGTCGTCGGACCAGAGCTGGAAGCTGAAATCGTCCGGCATCGGGTCCTTTGGATCGGTCCAATGCGCGCGGCAGTTGGGCTCGTAAGGGCCGATATTCACGCCGTTCTTTTCCTGCCGGAGGTAGTAGGACACGTCGACGTCACGGACCAGCGGCAGTTTGCGGCCATTCTCCTTGGACCACGCCTCGATCTCGGGGATCTCTTCGGTGAGCAGGTACTGATGGCTCATGACCATCATCGGCACCGTGCGTCCGCCATAGGGTTTGAACCATTCGCCCACGCGCTGCGCATAGTAGCCGGCGGCATTCACCACGTAATCGCAGGCGATGTCGCCCTTTTCGGTGTGGACGGTCCAGGTGCCGTCATCATGCTGGGTGACCCCGGTGGCGGGCGTGAACCGCAGGATACGCTGGCCGAGGTCGCGGGCGCCCTTGGCAAGTGCCTGTGTCAGCTGCGCAGGGTCGATATCGCCATCGGTGGGATCCCAGAGCACGCCCTGAAGGTCGTGGGTTTCGAGGAAGGGGTAGCGGCCCTTTGCCTCGTCCGGGGTCAGCATCTCCATCTCGATACCCTGGTAGCGACCCATGGAGCAGGCGCGCTCGAACTCCTGTACGCGTTCCTTGGAATGGGCCAGCCGCAGCGAGCCGGTCTGGTGGTAGTTCATCGGATAATCGACCTCGTCGCCCAGCCTTGCATAAAGCTCGGTCGAGTAGCGCTGCATGTTCATGATCGCCCAGGAGGTCGAGAAGGTCGGCACGTTGCCCGCCGCATGCCAGGTCGAACCGGCGGTGAGTTCGTTCTTTTCCAGCAGAACGCAATCGGTCCAGCCCTTGAGGGCGAGGTGGTAGAGGGTCGAGACACCGACGACGCCACCACCGATGATGACGACGCGGGCCTTTTGGGGAAGGTCTGACATTGCGCTATTCCTTCTGCGGAAGGCCGTCGGCGATCTGGTAATAGTCGCCTTTCGAGCCGGTGAAGATGTGTTTTTCGAGCGTAAGCCCGGTTGGGCCGTCTATCGCACCAAGGGCAAAGCTGGTCGTGCCCTCGTCATTGGCCGTCCAGAACAGGAACGCGCCGCAAGTAGGGCAGAAACCGCGTCTGGCGGTCGGGCTGGCCTCGTACCACGTGACGGGACCAGTGATCGTGAGTGCATCGTCGGGCACGTAGGCCGAGGACCAGATACCCCCCGATTGCTTGCGGCACTGGGTGCAGTGGCACATCGAGGCGCCCTTTGGCGTGGCCTCGGTCCAAAAGGTGACGGCACCGCACAGGCAACTTCCCCGGATCATCGCGCACCCCCCGTTTGCGGAGTCGACGATAGACCCAGCGCCATACCGTAGAGGATGAAGCAGGAGGCCAGCACGCGCCGGACCCAGATGTTGAACACGGCTCCAAGCGCCGCCCGGCCCATCAGGGCGCCCAGCAGCGTGAAACCGGTGTAGCTGAGCGTGGTGATGGTCAGCGCGGTTGGCAGGATGACGGTCATCTGCTGCCAGATCGGCACGTCTGGCTGCACGAATTGAGAAAACGCGGCAAGGTAGCCCGCGACGCTTTTCGGATTGATCGTCGCGATGGCCAAGGCGTGCAGGTAGACATGGGCGGCCGGCCTGTCGTCCGCGCTGACGGGCTTGTTCGCATTGAGCCATCCGCGGATTCCCAGCCAGATCAGAACCGTCGCACCGAGGTATTTTGCGATGAGGAACCCGGTGGGCGACGCGGCGATGAGAGCGGTGACGCCAAGGGCCGACAGAATCAGAAAAGCGGTGGCCTGAGTCAGGATCGCCAGCACCCCCAGCATCGCGCGGGGAAAGGGCAGGTTCATGCCGTTGGTGATGCAGTTGACGGCATTGGGGCCGGGCGTGGTGACGAACACCACCCAGAACAACGCAAACACGGTCCAGGCCTCGATGCTCATCCCGCCCCCTAATAGACCGGCGGCGCGATCACCCAGATCGCAACTGCGGGTTCGTCATAGGGGTTGATCCATTCGAAGGGTTCGCCCCGAATGCGGAAGCTGTCCCCCGCGGCAAGGGAGAACCGGTTCTCGCCGATCACGAGGTCGAGCCGTCCGGACACGATATAGCCGACCTCTTGCGTGGCGCGGGTTACCATCTCGCCGATACGGCTGTGCGGGGCAAAGGTGGAGTGCACCATCTCGAAATCATCGGTGAGATCGGGCGAAAGCAGTTCCTCGACCAGGCCCGCTGCGTTGGACCCGATGGGGCGGCGTGCGGTGCGGCGCACGACATGCCCGGCCTCTTCGACCGGGGCGGCGGCGCGTCCGAAGAGGATTGAAACCGGCACATCGAGCGCGGCCGCGATTTGGCGCAGATCGGTAATCGAGGGGGCGGACAGGTCGCGCTCTACCTGGCTGATCCAGCCGACCGAGCGACCGAGGGTTTCGGCGAGATCCGCAAGTGTCAGCCCGCGAGACTTGCGCAGGGCACGGATGTCTGCACCAAGGCTTGCGCTATGCGGGGTGAGGTCGGACATGTTCGTGTCGGTATCGTGAAAAAACGGGGCCGAATTTCACGATGCGGCAAATCGCTGAAAAAATCAAACAGAATTTCACGCAACTAGTGCAGGAGTTCGGCCAACCAGTTCGAGACCCCGGTGATGGCCCTGGCGCCATCAGGCATGAGCTTCGTGATATTGAGAAAGCCGTGAACTTGCCCGGGATGTTTGAGCAATTCGACCGGCACACCCGCCGCGCGCAGCTTTTCCGCGTAGGCGAGGCCATCGTCCCACAGCGGGTCGTGACCGGCAATGACGATCAAGGCCAAAGGCTGACCGGCGTGCCGGTCGGAAAAGAGCGGTGAGAACCGGGGGGCGAGACGGTCCTGACCCGGTGGCAGATACTGGTTGAGATACCACTCCATCCGGTCACGCGAGAGCAGCGGGTTCGCCGCCAGCGCCCGCATCGAAGGCGAGGACATCCGCCCATCGACCGCCGGGTAGATCAAGAGCTGTCCACGGGGCATCGGATGCCCGCCGCCTGCCAGATCATGCATCAACGCCGCCGCGAGGTTGCCACCTGCACTGTCCCCACCGACAACAAGGTGATCCGGATGACACGAAAGCGGCCCGGCACCAGCCACAAGGCCGAGATAGGCGGCAAGTACATCGTCAGAGGCGGTCGGGAAGGGATGCTCGGGCGCGAGGCGATAGTCATACGAGATGACCCGGATGCCCGCCTGAGCGGCCAGCTTGGCGCATAGGGCATCATGGGTGTCGATGCTGCCCTGTATCCATCCCCCGCCATGCAGGTAGAGCAGCGCCGGTCCGGGTTCCGGACCATCCGGCAGGTACAGCCGCGCGTCGCGGGCACCATCGGCCCCCGGCAACTGGTGCATTTCACGTCTGACGGACGCGGGGCCCGGACGGTCGAACCGGTCAACGAAGCTTGCAAGCTGTGTCCGGCTTGTCGCGACGTCCAGCACGGGGGCCGTGCCACGCACCTTGGCCACGAGATCGAGCAGAGCCTGCGCCTTGGGGTCGATCCGCCGGCCATCGATTTCTGCCAGCCGGTCGCCGTACAGAACTCGCAGCGCGCCCGCGGGCAGCATGACCCGCCCCAGCGCTGCCAGAACGCCGAGGCGGGACACGATCAGACCCGCTCGATGGCGATGGCCGTGCCTTCGCCGCCGCCGATGCAGATGGCTGCCACGCCGCGCTTGAGCCCGCGCTTTTCCAGGGCGTTCAGCAGGGTCACCATGATTCGCGCACCCGAGGCCCCGATGGGATGCCCCAGCGCACAGGCGCCGCCGTTCACGTTCACCTTGTCGCGCGGCAGGCCCATCTCGTGCATGAAGGCCATCGGCACCACAGCGAAGGCCTCGTTCACCTCCCACAGATCGACATCGTCCTTGGACCAGCCGATCTTTTCCAACAGCCTTTGTGCGGCGGGGACCGGCGCGGTGGTGAACAGTCCCGGAGCTTGGGCATGGCTGGCATGGCCGAGGATTCGGGCGCGAACGGTCAGACCCTGCGCCTCGGCCGCCTCGGCGGAGGCGAGAACCAGCGCCGCGGCGCCGTCCGAGATCGAAGAGGCATTCGCCGCCGTCACGGTGCCGTCCTTGCGGAACGCGGGCTTGAGCGTCGGGATCTTGTCGGGCCGCGCCGACCTGGGCTGCTCATCCGCGTCGAAAACCGCGTCACCCTTGCGCGTCTTGACGGTGACGGGCGTGATCTCGTCCGCGAAAGCGCCGGTTTCCTGCGCGTCGAGCGCGTTCGACAGCGATTTCAGCGCGTATTCGTCCTGCGCCTCGCGGGTGAACTGGTAGGATTCGGCGCAATCCTCGGCGAAGGTGCCCATCAGGCGGCCCTTGTCATAGGCATCCTCGAGCCCGTCGAGGAACATGTGGTCGATCACCTGGCCATGCCCGATCCGCGCCCCGCCGCGCATCTTGGGCAAGAGGTAAGGGGCGTTGGTCATGCTTTCCATCCCGCCCGCGATCATCGTCGAGCGGTCGCCCAAAGCGATGGCGTCAAAGGCCATCATCGCGGCCTTCATGCCCGAACCGCACATCTTGTTGAGCGTGGTGGCGGGAACCTCTTCGCCAAGCCCGCCGGCAAAACCGGCCTGACGTGCGGGCGCCTGACCCTGTCCGGCGGGCAGTACACAGCCCATCAGGACCTCATCGACCGTGGCGGCCCCGGCACCCTCAAGCGCCGCGCGAATCGCTGCACCGCCGAGTTCGGCGGCCGAAACACCGTCGAACATGCCCTGGAACCCGCCCATGGCGGTGCGGGACGCGCCCGCGATCACAACCTCTTTCATCGGATCTCTCCCTTTTGCTGGCCCCTGCATACTGAATGGTAAGAATTGCCGTCTAGCCTCTGCTCCCGAAAAACTGTCATCGAGGAGTGCAAAACGATGAGCCTCAGCAGCAGCATGGCTGGACAGACGCGGATCATAACCGTCGAAACCGACCGGATCGACGCGGCCATGGCGATCCAGTTCAAGGAAGACATGCGCAACGCGACCGAAGGCGCACAGGACCGCGTGGTTCTGGATATCAGCCGTGTGACCTTCATCGATTCGAGCGGGCTGGGCGCGATCGTGGCCTCGATGAAGCAGTTGGGCAGCGGGCGCCGCCTCGACCTCGCCGGTCCGACACCGGTCGTGGACAAGGTGTTTCGCCTGACCCGGATGGACACGGTATTCAACCTGTTCGCCTCGCTGGACGACGCCCTGGCGGCAGAGCAGCCCTGAACCACGGACGAGGTTGAGCGTGCCGACGCCCCCCGAGACCGAGAGCTTTGCTCTTTCGTTCCAGGCCAGCGAGGGCGCAGCGCGTGATGGAATCCGCGCAGTTGCTTCGGCCTTGCGCTGGCGCGGCCTGTCCGGGGATCGCGCAGGCGATGTCGAACTTGCCCTCGCCGAGGCCATCAACAACGTGGTCGAGCATGCCTATGCCGGGCTCGCGCCTGGACAGGTTCACGTGACTTGCTGGCTGGGCGGAGGGCGGCTGGACATCCTGATCTCCGACAACGGACATGCCATGCCCGGCGGACGTTTGCCCGAGGGCACGGCGGCCAAACTGGAAAACGCGATCGAAGACCTGCCGGAAGGCGGTTTTGGCTGGTTCCTGATCCGCCAACTGGCGACAGAGATCCGCTATGAACGGTGTTCTGGGCTGAACCGGTTGTCGTTGATGTTCGACCTGCCCAGAGGTCGCGGGAATGGGACAGAGTTGCGCGACAAAGGGGGGTGACTGGCGCCCAGCGTGTCACAATAAAACCGCAATCACTCCAAACCACCGCCCCAAAGCTGAGTCAAAACAGGCTTGTAGCTGCAAATGGCTTCCCTCGGCGCCGCGTGTAACAGCCCCCACCCAGTGCGCGGCGTCGAGGACTACCTTCCCGAAAATCCCCGCCCATTGGCTTTCCGATACGGTCGCCCTAGTCTCGGTGCGACTTGAAGGGAGAAACCGAAATGCGCGATTTTCATCTGCCGGGCCGCTCACAGGTTCTGGCCACCGAAGGCATGTGCGCAACCTCGCATCCGCTGGCGGCGGCCACCGCGATCGACATTCTCAAGCGCGGCGGAAACGCAATGGACGCCGCGATTGCAGGCGCAGTGCTGCTGGGGATCTGCGAGCCGCAGATGACCGGGATCGGCGGCGATTGCTTCGTTCTGTACACACGTCCCGGCGAGCAGGAGATCCGCGCGTTGAACGGCTCGGGCCGGGCACCGGCCGCAGCCAGTGCCGCCGCCCTGCGGGCGGAGGGGCTGGACACGGTTCCGGTCCACAGCGCCCATGCCGTCACGGTGCCGGGCGCAATCGACGCTTTCTGTCACCTCAGCGAAACCGAGGGGCGGCTGGGCCTCGACGCGCTGCTCGCTCCGACGATCCACTATGCCGAGGCGGGCGTGCCGGTCGCACCGCGTGTCGCGTTTGACTGGGCCAATGACGCGGCGACCCTGCAGGGTGTTGCCCGCGAAAGCTACCTTGCCGACGGTGAGGTGCCGCGCGTGGGCCACCTGTTTCGTTCGCCCGGACAGGCCGAGGTCTTGCGCCGGATCGCCAAGGACGGGCGGGACGCGTTTTACACAGGTGAGGTAGCAGAGGACATGCTTGCCGCCCTGCACGCCGCGGGCGGCGTCCACACCGCCGAGGATTTCGCGGCGACGGCCTGCACGCCTACGGATCCGGTCAGCGGCAGCTACAAGGGCATCGACCTGGTCGAGCATGCACCAAACGGGCAGGGCGCCACCGCGATCCTAATGCTGAACATCCTTGCGCAATTCGACATCGCGGGAATGGACCCGTGGGGTGCCGAGCGGGCACATATCGAGGTGGAGGCCGCGAAACTCGCCTATGACGCGCGCAACCGCTTCCTGGCCGATCCGGACCACACCGCGCGGCTGGATCACATGCTGTCGCCGGAAACGGCGGCGAAACTTGCGGCCCTGATCGACCCTAAAAAGGCGATGACCGCGCCCGCCAAGTTGAGCGAAGCGGTGCACAAGGACACGATCTATATCACCGTGGTGGATCGTGACCGCATGGCCGTTTCGCTGATCTATTCGATCTTCCACGGGTTCGGGTCGGGCATCGCCTCCGAGAAGTTCGGAGTCCTGTTCCAGAACCGCGGCGCAGGTTTCACCTTGCAAGAAGGCCACCCGAACGAACTGGGCGGCGGGAAACGGCCCATGCACACCATCATTCCGGGCATGTTGCGTGAAGATGGCCGCGTGACGGTGCCATTCGGCGTCATGGGCGGTGCATACCAGCCGCATGGCCACGCGCGATTCGTTTCGAACCTGCGCGACTTCGGCATGGAATTGCAGGACGCGATCGACGCACCGCGGCTGTTCGGCGAAAGCGGCCGTCTCGACGTCGAGAGGGGGTATTCACCCGACGTGCGCCAGGCGTTGGCGGACAAGGGACACCGGGTGGAGATTCGTGAGACGGCGATCGGCGGGGCGCAGGCTATCCGCATCGGCGCTGAGGGAACCCTTGAAGGGGCCAGCGATCCGCGCAAGGACGGATGCGCCTTGGGCTACTGACCCAAAGCGCCCTGCCCCACCGTGGCGGGGCGCTAGTTCAGGTGGAAGTGAAGCGGGTAATGCCCGTCCTGAAACGGCCCGAACATATCGGGCAGATCGGGATGATCCACCGGCTCTCCGGAATAGTCGACAATCAGGTTCTGCTCAGAGACGTAGGCCACGTAATAGGTCTGATCGTTCTCTGCCAAAAGGTGATAAAACGGCTGTTCCTTCGCCGGGCGGCTATCCTCGGGAATCGCTTCGTACCATTCCTGGGTGTTGGCGAACTCGGGGTCGACATCAAAGATCACGCCGCGAAATGGGTGCTTTCGATGGCGGACGACCTGTCCGAGATGATATTTTGCACGCGTCTTAAGCATAGTTCAGCCCCCACCTTTTTCCTAACCGCAACACGCGGGGAATGTCCAACATTTGATCGGGATTCAAGGGAAACAGTGTGTGGACACGGTTATGACAGTGGTATCGGGCGTGCTCGCAATTGTGATTTTCACGCGTCGCGCGATCCGTTAAGATAGGGCAAAAAGGCAGAGGCAAATGAGCAGACTCCTGTGCGCATTGGGACTTGCGCTGCTTGTCGCCGCGTGCGGCGGCGGTGGCCCCGACATATCGCCCGGTCATCTCGACAATGCGTGCAGCATTGCGCGGGAACGGCCGCAATACATGCGGGCTTTCAAACAAACCGAGCGCAAATGGGGCGTTCCAGTTCATGTGCAGATGGCCACGATTTACCAAGAAAGCAGGTACGTGTCGGACGCGCGCACGCCGCACCAATACGTCTTGGGCGTGATTCCCATGGGTCGGCAGAGCAGTGCGTTCGGCTATAGCCAAGCGCTGGACGGCACGTGGGAGGAATACAAGCGCGAGACCGGTCGCAGCAGCGCCCGACGTGATCGGATCAGGGACGCGACCGATTTCATGGGCTGGTACATGAACAAGACCCGCGAACGGAATGGCGTGTCGCTGAGCGATACGCGCAACCAATACCTTGCCTATCACGAGGGGCATACCGGCTATGCGCGGGGGTCGTACAACGCCAAGTCGTGGCTGGTCCGCGTGTCTGACCGTGTCGCGGCGCGCGGCGAGATGTATCGCCGGCAACTTGCAAGCTGCCGGTGATGCAGTAGTGCCGACCTAGCGGTCGGCGCTGGACACGCCGGGTGTTCCGTCGATGAACAGGTTCTGGTTAAGGCTTCGCCCCTTGGTCAAGGGGCCAAGAAGCACGGTCGTCTTGGTGCCGGCGCTGTCATAGGTCGTCCATTTCCGCAGCTCGACCGGATTGTCGGTGAACGACATCTCGATCCGCCCGTATTCGGGATGTTTCGGGTCCTGTGCGGTGACCACGGTTGCAGTGCCATCAAAGCTATGACCGACAACCATGTTCGCCCGGCCAAGATCCACCCTTTCGGCAAGGACAAGCGACAGCGGCGTGCGGTTCAGCGGATACTGGTCGGGCGGCTGGTTCGACTTGGGGTCGTGCACGATGACCGAACCGGCCTTGGCGACCACAACCGCTTGATTCGGCGGGCTGTATTCGAACCGCATACGCCCTGGGCGCTGCAGCCACAGTGTGCCAGTGCTCGTCGAACCGTCCTGGTTGACCTGCGTGAACGTGGTCTCGATCGTCGTGAGACGGTTGAGATAGGCGGAGATATCCGCAAGTGGCAGCCGTTCCGCCCAGGCGGCGGGAGCTGCGGCAACAAAGGCAAGTGCAAGGGCGATCTGTTTCATAGCCTTGAGATAAGCGTTCGCCCTTGCAGTGAAAAGATCACCCTTGTTCGGGGACTAGGATTTCGCGCTTTCCGACGTGGTTGGCCGGCGAAACCACGCCTTCGTCTTCCATCTGTTCCACCAGCCGCGCGGCCTTGTTGTAGCCGATGGCGAGTTTGCGCTGGATATAGGAAGTCGAGCACTTTCGGTCCTTGATGACGATCTGGACGGCGGTGTCATACAGCGCATCCTCGCCATCGGTGTTCCCGCCCGTCGACAGGCCCAGAACCGCGTCGATATTGTCGGCCTTGTCGTCATCGGGCCCCTCGACCACGCCACCGACATAGTCGGGCGGACCGAACTGCTTGAGATGGTTGACGACCTCTTCGACCTCTTCATCCGAAACGAACGGGCCGTGGCAGCGGGTGATCTTGGCCCCGCCCGCCATGTAGAGCATGTCGCCCATGCCAAGAAGCTGCTCGGCACCCATCTCGCCAAGGATCGTCCGGCTGTCGACCTTCGACGTCACCTGGAACGAGATCCGGGTGGGGAAGTTGGCCTTGATCGTTCCGGTGATGACATCGACCGACGGGCGCTGAGTCGCCATGATGATGTGGATGCCGGATGCACGCGCCATCTGAGCAAGCCGCTGGATGCAGGCCTCGATCTCCTTGCCGGCGACCATCATCAGGTCGGCCATCTCATCGACGATGACGACGATGAAGGGCAGCTTTTCGGGTGCGAATTCTTCCGTTTCGAATACCGGCTCGCCGGTGTCGTCATCAAACCCGGTCTGAACCGTGCGGCTGAACATCTCGCCCTTGGCCAAGGCCTCTTTCACCCGGCCGTTGTAGCCCTCGATGTTGCGCACGCCCATCTTGGACATCTTGCGATAGCGGTCCTCCATCTCGCCCACCACCCATTTCAGGGCGACGACGGCCTTTTTGGGGTCGGTCACAACTGGCGAGAGAAGGTGCGGGATGCCGTCATAAACGCTGAGTTCCAGCATTTTGGGGTCGATCATTACAAGGCGCAGATCCTGCGGCGTCAGCTTGTAAAGCAGGCTGAGGATCATCGTGTTGATCGCAACCGACTTACCCGACCCGGTGGTGCCCGCGATCAGAAGGTGGGGCATCTTGGCGAGGTTCGCGACCATGGAATCGCCGCCGATATTCTTGCCCAGCGCCAGTGGCAGGCTCTGGTTGCTGTCACCGAAATCGCGGCTGGCGAGGATTTCGCGCAGCACGACCTTTTCGCGGTTCTCGTTGGGCAGTTCGATCCCGATGACCGACCGCCCCGGCACTGTCGAGACGCGCGCGGACAGCGCCGACATCGACCGAGCGATATCGTCGGCAAGCCCGATCACGCGGCTCGCCTTGAGACCTGGCGCGGGTTCAAGCTCGTACATGGTGACGACCGGACCGGGACGGACCGAGACGATCTCGCCCTTGACCCCGTAATCGTCCAGCACGTTTTCGAGCATGCGCGCGTTCTCTTCTAGCGCTTCGTCGGACAGGTGGTGGCGTTCGATCTTGGCCGGGTTGGTCAGCAGGCTCAGCGGCGGCAACTCGTACTCTACGGCCGCGTCCTCGAACGCAAGCGCGGGCTGCGCTTCGGCTTGGGCACGGCGGGATGGCTGGACCGGCTTGCGCGCGGGCTGTTCGACGACCGGCTTGCGCGGCTCGGCTGTCGGGATCGGCTGCGGCGCGGGGCCGGGCACCGGCGTGGCCGAAACCGGCGGCGCGGTCGGAGCCACAGATTCCGGCGGCGCGACCCATTCGGTGCCTTGATCCTCGGGCATGGCGACCGGCTCATCGCTCCAGCCCTGTCCCGGATCAGGCGCATAGGCAGGTTCGGGCGCATAGGATAGCGGAGCGGACTGCCACCCGGTCGAGAGTTGCGGTTCGGGCGGGAGTGATGTGGGCGCCGTCAAGGGTGGTTCGGGCGCGATGGGCGCACGCGCAGCCATCAGCGGCGGCTCGGGCGGAAGTCCGGCATCGGGGCGGCGTGTCGTGTCGAGGACCAGTGGTCGCGGCCCGTGGCCACGCCCCTTGGTCAGGGGGCGCTGGGGATCAGGCTCGGGCGCGACCTGGCCCGCAGCCTCTTTGCGGCTGCGTACAGCCTGCGCGATCTTGGAACTGATGCGATCCGCACCGGGCATCTGGTCGGGTCCGCTGATCGGCGCAGGATCGACCAACTCCGGCTCTGGCATGGGTTCAGGACGCCGGATGAGCGACGGCATCCGCTTGATGAAACTTTTCGGTTTTTCCGCCACCGGGGCCGACACGACCGGCTCGTCGGGCAAGTCATCCTCGATCAGGGCATCTTGCTCGGCTTGCCATGCTGCCTGTTGGGCGGCTTGCTGCGCCGCTTCGGCTTCTTGCGCGGCGAGCGCGGCGGCCTCTCGGCGCTCGGTCCTCAATGCCTGGCGCTGACGGGCGGCGGCGACTGTCGCGCTTGCGCCGCGGCCCAGAACCGTCATCAGAGCTCCATAGCACACCACCAGACCCACAAGGATCCAGCGAACGCCGCGACGCACCTCGGCCCAGGTGAAGCCCAGAACGAAGGCCCCCATCGCGATCATGCCCGCAGCCATGAGCAGCGATGTGAGCTTGACCATCAGGTGTGAGCCAATCGGCAGTACGGTCAGCAGTGCCCCGACCACGGTATCGCCGAAGAGCCCGCCAAGGCCGAAGCTGTGGGTCGCGCTCCAGTCAGGGCCGGGTACGATCGTGGCGGCATAGACCGAGACAACCGCGATCCAGATCGGCGCAAAGATCAGCCGCGCGACAGCACGGTCCGTGCCGACATGGGTGGCAAAGCGCAGACCCCAACCGATGAGCACCAACGCGATGGCCCAGCTGCCCCAGCCGACGATCATGAACAGCGGAGCCGCGATCGAGGCCCCTGCCCGACCCATCCAGTTCTGCACCGGCGCGTCAGTCGACACCATCCAGTTCGGATCTTCGGGCGTGTAGGAATGGACCATCGCCGCGGCCGCGAGGCCGAGCAGGATCAGGACGATCCCCACCAGTTCCTTGCCGCGACGCTCGATCGCGGCCTGCATGTTGCTGTCCAGCAATGGATCGCGGCTGCGTGTGTTATAGGCCATGCTTACCCCTAACCCCTCATCCGTATAGGCAGTCGCGAAGCCGCTCGAGCCCGCGCTGCAGTTCTGTTTTTGGGGCCACCATGGCGACCCTGATGTATGTCTCGCCCGGATTCCGACCGGGTTCCCCCTGCGACAGGTAGGCGCCGGGAAGCACGCGCACGCCCGTCTCGGTCCAGAGCTTGAGAGCAGCGCGCTCTCCATCCTCGACCGGCAGCCACAGGAAGAATCCCGCCTCGGGGGGCATGTATCCCTGCAAGTCGCCCAGTGCCGCGTCGGCGATGGCGTATTTTTCCTGATAAAGCGCACGGTTCTCGGCAACATGCGCCTCGTCGGCCCAGACCTGGGCGGCCGCTGCCTGGAGCGGCCCGGGCAAGGGCGCACCGGAATAGGCGCGGAGCTGCCGGATTCGCTGCAGCGTTTCCGGACCGCCCGCAACGAGGCCCGAGCGCAATCCGGCAAGGTTCGAACGCTTGGACAGCGAATTGAACAGGGTCACGCGTTCGGGGTCGGCGCCCATTTCCTGCGCGACTGTCAACGCCCCGACAGGCGGGGTATCGCGGTAGATCTCGGAATAGCATTCATCCGCGAAAATGCGGAAATCGTGTTTCTCGGCCAGTGCGATCAGGTCGGACCAATACGCATGCGATGCGACCGCGCCCTGCGGATTGGCCGGCGAACAGATGTAGGCGATTGCGGTCCGGTCCAGCACGTCCGTGGGCAGTCCCGCGAAATCAGGCAGATGCCCGGTTTCGGCCGTGGCGGGCACGAAACGTGGCTCGGCCCCGACGGAAAGGGCCGCCACCATGTAAACCTGGTAAAAGGGGTTCGGCGTCAGCACGATCGGCGTCTTGCCGTTCTTTCCCTCGGGGCAAAGCGCCATCGCCGCGTTGTAAAGCCCCTCGCGTGTGCCGTTAAGCGCCATGACCTGGGTTTCGGGATCCATCCGCACACCGTAGCGGCGCGCAATCCAGTCAGTCATCGCACCACGCAGTTCGGGCGAGCCGTCGTTCGGCGGATAGCCCTGGAACAGGTGTGCATTGCGGGAAATGATCTCGGTAACCCAGGGCGGAAAGTCATGCTTGGGTTCACCAATCGTCATATGCATTATTTCACCGCCCGGCGCGTGAACGTCGAGCAAGGCGCGCAGGCGCGGGAATGCATATTCCGGTAGGTTCGAAAACCGCTCGGGGAAGTTCATGTCTACTGCCTCGGATACGGGATCGTTCGCGCCCCGTTTGCACCCAAGTTACAGATCACCCCCCCGTTCGTCCAGACAAAGTGCTGTTCGGCGAGGGGGTTGTGGCATTCAGGTCAGCGCCGACTCTGCCGCCGAGCCGACACGCAACAGGCGCTCTTCGGTCATCGGCGCGCTCATCATCATCAACCCGCAACCGGGTGTTCCCGTCGGCAGCGTCAGCGCCGCAAGGCCCATCAGGTTGCCGATCCGAGTGTTGCGCAGGGCAAGCAGATTCTCGGTCACGTAATAGTCATGGTCACTTGCAAGACGCGCAAGATTCGGCGGCGTGCTGGGTACTGTCGGCGCCAGCACCGCGTCGAACCCGGCGGTGGCCGAATCCCACGCCGCGCGGCATCGCTCGATGGTCGCCCAGGCCGCGACATAATCGGATGCCGAAACTTCGCGCCCACCGCGGAAACGTTGCAGGATCTCGGGATACATGGCGTCCGGATTGGCTTCGATCACGTCGCGCCACAAACCATAGGCCTCGGTGGGATAGAGTTTCGGCGAAAGCGGCATCGCCTCGGCCAGTTCCGGCACGTGCAGGTCGACGATCTCGGCCCCGGCCGCAGACAGGCGTGACAGAGCATCCTCATACGCTCGCGCAGGTGCCTCGCGCACATCATCCAGCGCCGATGTTTGCAGCGCGGCGAAGCGGCATCCACGCAGGTTTGCGCCACGCAGGTCCACGGGTGTGCCGCCTTCGATCAGGGCGAGCATCCGGGCGGCATCTTCGACCGAGCGCGCCAGCGGGCCGATGGTATCGAACCGCAGGCACAGGGGAACGACCCCTTCGAGGGTAATACGCCCTGATGTGGTCTTGAGCCCGACGAGGTTGTTCCACGCCGCGGGCACACGAACGGAACCGCCGGTATCGGACCCGATTGCGCCCGCGGCCAGACCAAAGGCCAGCGAAGCCGCAGCGCCCGACGACGATCCGCCCGGCGCGGCCGCGGGGTCGTTGATGTTTGGCGGAGTAGCGGTGCGAGGGTTCAAGCCAAGACCGGAAAAGGCCAGCTCGCTCATATGTGTCTTGCCAAGACAGACGCCCCCGCCTGCCGTTGCGTTTGCAAGCACCGGGGCATCGCGGTCGGGCACGCGATCCTTGAGCAGGGCCGAGCCCGCCTCGGTCGCTGTTCCCGCACTGTCGAACAGGTCTTTCCAACTCAGGGGTACACCATCGAGCAGGCCAAGCCGCCCCCCTGCCCTTGCTCGGCTCTGCGCCGCCCGGGCCTCGGCCATTGCGCGGTCGGGCGTGGTGCGGGCATAAATCCGGTTTGCATCGGAATGCGCGGAAATGGCGTCGAGATATGCCTGAGCAAGGTCAACCGGGTCGATCCGGCCCGCGCCGATCCCACGCCCCAGGTCACTTGCCGTCATCGTCAGCCAATCGTCCATTCTGCCCTCCTGTTCGATGTTTGCGCGACGGTAGCGACAGGACTGCGCATGGACAATCCCGGGCGGGCGCGCATATTGCAGGGCATGGAACGAAACACGGATATCCTGATCGTCGGCGGCGGTCTGAACGGCCCTGCATTGGCCCTTGCACTGGCGCAGGCCGGCCATGACGTGACGATCATCGACGCATTGGCCGAAAAGGTCCGCAAGAATGCGGCATTCGACGGTCGATCCTATGCGCTGGCGCTCGCCTCGCAACGCCTGCTCGCCGCCATCGGGATATGGGACCGGGTCGAAGATCACGCACAGCCGATGCTGGAAATCAAGGTGTCCGACGGTCACGCGGGCGCCGGCCCCTCACCGTTGGTAATGCAGTTCGACCATGCCGAGATCGAGGAAGGCCCGATGGGCTACATGGTCGAGGACCGTCACCTGCGGCGCGCGTTTCTCGAAGCGATGGATGAGGAACCCCGCATTCGACAGGTCGACGGCAAGGCGGTCGTTGCACAAGAGGTGCACCCCGGCGGCGTGACCGTGACCCTGTCGGACGGGCAGCACTTGACCGGTCTGCTTCTCGTGGGTTGCGACGGACGTTCGAGCGGGACGGCCCAGCGCGCCGGTATCAAGCGAACCGGCTGGGATTACGGCCAGACCGCGCTCGTTTGCGCGATCGAGCATGCCTTGCCGCATAATGGCGTCGCACACCAGTTCTTCATGCCTCCCGGCCCGCTGGCGATCCTGCCGCTGACCGGTAACCGGTCGTCGATCGTTTGGAGTGAAAAGCGTGAGACGGCCGAGGCGATCAACGCGATGAACGAGTCCGACTATCTCGCGGTGTTGCGGCCGCGTTTTGGCGATTTCCTGGGCGAAATCAGTCTTGCCGGCAAACGCTATACCTATCCGCTGGGCCTGACGCTGGCCAACGCATTTTGTTCGGATCGCGTGGTGCTGGTGGGGGATGCCGCGCATGGTGTCCACCCGATTGCGGGTCAGGGCCTGAACGCGGGTCTGCGCGACGTCGGTGCCTTGGTCGAGGTCGTGACCCTCGCCGCGCGCCGCGGAGAGGACATCGGCGCACGCGACGTACTGGAGCGGTACCAGCAGTGGCGGCGTTTCGACACGGCGACACTGGCGCTTGCCACCGATGCGTTCAACCGGTTGTTCTCGAACGACAATCCGCTTCTGCGGTTGGGTCGCGACCTTGGGATGGGGCTTGTCAGCGCGTTGCCGCAATTGCGGCGCGGTTTCATCCGCGAGGCCGCGGGCCTTACCGGTGATCTGCCCAAGCTGATGCAGGGCCGCACGATCTGAAACGCTGTGAAGCGATCAGTCGATCTTGCGCGCCTCGTCGACCAGCATGATCGGAATGCCGTTCCGGATCGGGAACGCCAGCGAGGCGGATTTTGAGATCAGCTCCTGACGCTCGCCATCGTAATCGAGGCGTCCATGCGTTACCGGGCAAATCAGCGCCTCGAGCATGTGACGGTCAAAGGCGGGATGCGTGTCGTTCATTGCAGGGTCTCCTCACTGGTGCCGCCGCGCAACGCGAATTCGATCAGCGTGACAAGAGTTTCGCGGCGTGTACGCAGGCAGGGCGCCTCGAGCAAGGCCTGTTTGTCCTCGGGGTCGAAATCCAGAAGCATCGACAGCGAGTTCACCAGCAATTCGTCATCGGCGTCTTTGAGGGTCTCCCAATCCGCTGCAAGATCCCGCGCCTGGAAGTATCGCCCCAGCAATGCAAGGAATCGCTGCCGGTCAAAGTTTGCATCGGCTTCGGACTTGCCCGTATCGCGGTCGAACCCTGTCCAATCCACAGCGCAACGCCGGTAAGGTGTGAACCCGTCGACTTCCTTGCGAACCCGAAAGCGCGAAATTCCCGTCAGCGTGATGAGATAGCGGCCATCTTCGGTTTCCGAGAACTGGGTCACGCGGCCCGCGCAACCAATGCTGTGCAGGCGCGAATCGCTGCCGGGTCCGGGGTTGGGCTGTACCATGCCGATCAGCCGCGCCGGTGTTTTCAGCGCATCGTCGAGCATTTGAAGGTAACGCGGCTCGAAGATGTGCAGCGGCAGCCTTGACCGGGGCAGCAGCAGCGCCCCGGGCAGCGGAAAAACCGCAATCGTGTCGGGAAGATCGGCAGGTTGAATCATGACAGGCAACCTAGCCCGCCGCCCGGATCAGGCAAATATCATGGAGCTGAGTTTGCGCCGCCCGTTGAGTGCGACGGGATCGTTCGGCTTGAGCGCCTCGAAGATCGTGAAAAGCTGCGTTTTCGCCGCCGCCTCGTTCCACTCGCGGTCTCGCCGGAACAGCTCCAGCAGGTGGTCTACCGCCTCTTGAGCCTCGCCCTTGGAATAAAGCGCCTGCGCAAGGTCGTAACGCGCCTGATGGTCGTCGGGATCCGCCTCGACCCTGGCTTGCAACTCGGCAACGGGACCGGCATTTTCGGCCTGTTTCGCAAGCTCGATCTGCGCATGCGCCGCTTCCAATTCACTCGAGTTCGAGATTTCGGCAGGCGCCCCGTTCAGAATGGCCTCGGCCTTTTCCAGGTCACCCATCGCGATATGTGCACGCACCAGCCCGGCATAGGCCCCGGCATGGTTGGGATCTTCACCCAGGATCGCGGCAAAGGTTTGCGCGGCATCCACCGCGGCACCTTCTTCCAGCATCTCCTCGGCGGCGGCGACGGCCTCGTCCAGCTGGCCACCGGGGCTTTCGCCACCTGCTGCCGAGATGACACGGTCGACAAAGGCCTTGATCTCGGATTGTGGCAGCGCACCCTGGAAGCCGTCCAGCGGCTGTCCCTTGTAGAAGGCATATACTGTCGGGATCGACTGGACGCGCATCTGCTGCGCGATCATCTGCGCCTCGTCGACATTGATCTTGACCATCTTCACCGCGCCCTTGGCGGCGTTTACGGCATCTTCGAGCATCGGCCCCAGGGTCTTGCACGGGCCGCACCAAGGCGCCCAGAAATCGACGATGACCGGCACCTCGTTCGAGGCGTCGACCACATCGGCCATGAAGGTGGCCTCGCTTCCGTCCTTGATAAGATCACCTGCGGGGGCTGCACCTGCGCCGCTCAGAATTTCCATGACTTGCATCCTCCGGATCGCGTTTGGCCCTTATATGACGCCGGTGCGCCCGGAAACCAAGAGGGGTTCACAGGTCGAAGCTGGCAAAGACCGGCGCGTGGTCCGACGGCTTTTCCCATCCGCGGGCATCGCGCAGCACGCGACTCGAATGCGCGGCGTTCGAAATATCGGGCGTGGCCCATACGTGGTCGAGCCTGCGCCCCTTGTCGGCCGCATCCCAGTCGCGGGCGCGATAGGACCACCAGCTGTAAAGCTGGCCTTCGGGAATGTCCTGCCGGGTGATGTCCACCCACTTCCCCGAATCCTGCGTTTCGGCCAGATGCTCGACCTCGATCGGTGTGTGGCTGACGACCTTGAGCAACTGCTTGTGCGACCAGACGTCGTCTTCGCGAGGGGCAATGTTGAGGTCGCCGACAAGGATCGACTTTTCGGGCCGCTCGGCATGGAACCAGTCGCGCATCTCGGTCAGGTAATCGAGCTTTTGCCCGAATTTCACGTTCACCTCACGGTCGGGAACATCCCCGCCTGCAGGAACATAGAAATTATGGATGGTAAGGCCGTTCTCCAGCTTTCCGGCCACGTGCCGCGCGTGCCCCAACGAGGCGAAATCCCGGTCACCTACATCCTCGATCGGAAGTTTCGACAGGATGGCCACGCCGTTGTATCCCTTTTGCCCGCGGGCAATCATGTAGCTGTATCCAAGCGCGCGGAACCGCTCCACCGGGATCTTCTCGACCGGCGACTTGCATTCCTGCAAGCACAGCACGTCGGGTGCCTCTTCCTCGAGCAGGCGGGCGACGATGCCTTCGCGCAGTCGGACGGAATTTATGTTCCAGGTGGCGAGTGTGAAGGGCATGGCAAAGCTCGGGCTTGTTACGGGTCCGGCGACCCTATCTGTCACCTTGGCGAAATTCCATAGCACCGACCGCCCAAAAAAAGGCCGGGCGCAGAGCCCGGCCAGTCCAACAGGGAGGTTGCATGTCAAAGCCCGGACATGCGCGGGTTGGTGTCACTCTAAAGATGAGATCAGAGTGTTTCTTTGATCTGGGTCAATCGACCGCGATATTCAAGAGACCAGTCGATATCCACCGGATTCGGTTACCAGAAGACGCGCGTTCGACGGATCGGGTTCGATCTTCTGGCGCAGCCGGTAGATGTGGGTTTCCAGCGTGTGCGTCGTGACGCCCGCGTTGTAACCCCATACCTCGTGCAGCAATACGTCGCGCGGCACCACGCCTTCGGAGGATCGGTAGAGAAACTTGAGAATGTTGGTTTCTTTCTCAGTCAGGCGGATCTTGCGGTCCTCTTCGGTCACAAGCACCTTCATCGACGGGCGGAACGTGTAGGGCCCGAGCTGGAACACCGCATCCTCGGATTGCTCATGCTGGCGCAACTGGGCACGAATGCGCGCAAGGAGGACGGGAAACTTGAACGGCTTGGTCACGTAATCGTTTGCGCCGGCATCCAGTCCAAGGATCGTGTCGGCATCGGAATCATGACCGGTCAACATCAGGATCGGGCTTTTGACACCCTGCTTGCGCATGAGCCGGCACAGTTCACGACCGTCGGTATCCGGCAGCCCCACGTCGAGGATCACGAGGTCATAAATCGCCTCTTTCACCCGATCCATTGCCGAATGGCCATCACTGGCTTCGAACACGTCGAAATCCTCGGTCATGACGAGCTGTTCGCTCAGCGCCTCGCGCAGATCCTCGTCATCGTCCACCAGCAGGATCTTTCTGAGTTGGGCCATCGGTCGTCTCCTTTCGTCCCCGTTCACGGATCACGTGAGGCCGCCGTGACGCGGCGGCAAGAAATGCTGCAATGGTTTCACGCCCATGTGTCCGGATCGGGGGAATTGTTTCACATTCCGGATCCAAGCGACTAGGTAGAGAGGCAAAGACGTTACAGGACAAGACCTGATGAGCCTGCTGCCCGACATCACTGAACTTATTGCCCGGGCGCGGGCGGACTTGCGCATGGGGCTTGCAGTGGCGCTCGGAACCGAAGACGGAAGCGGAGCGATTGCGCTGGCCGCCGAGACGCTGACGGCGGACCGGCTCGCGGATTTGCGGCACTTGCCGGGACAGCCCGTGATCGCGATCACGGTACGACGGGCCGAGACGCTGAAGGCGCGCGCTTATGACGGCGACGTCGCGCGTGTCATGATCCCTGGGGACGCCGGTCTATCATGGGTTCAGGCGGTGGCGGACCCGTCCGACGACCTGTCGACGCCGATGAAAGGCCCGCTGCAGACCCGGCGCGACGGTTCTGCCGCCCTGCACCGTCTTGCCGTGACGCTGACGAAATCGGCGCGCTTGTTGCCAGCGGCCGTGGTGTTGCCTTTGGCAGATGTGCACGCCTTTGCCGCGACGAACGGGCTGACCTTTATCGACCACGCGCGCGCCATGCCGCACCTGGCCGAACGCAGCCCCCTGCACGAGGTGGTCGCTGCGCGACTGCCGATAGAAGTGTCGCAGGCTGGCCGCCTCCACGTCTTTCGCCCCGAAGATGGTGGCGAAGAGCATTATGCGATCGAGATCGGTCGCCCCGACCGCAGGAAACCGGTTCTCGCGCGACTTCATTCCGCCTGCTTCACGGGTGATGTCATGGGAAGCCTGAAATGCGATTGTGGACCGCAATTGCGCGGTGCGCTTGCCCAGATGGGAGAGGAGGGCGCCGGTGTGCTGCTCTATCTCAACCAGGAGGGCCGCGGCATCGGGCTGGCGAACAAGATGCGCGCTTACTTCCTTCAGGATCAGGGGTTCGACACGGTCGAAGCCAACCACCGCCTGGGGTTCGAGGATGACGAGCGCGACTTTCGGCTAGGCTCGGACATCCTGACGTCTCTGGGCTTTTCCTCGGTGCGGCTTCTGACCAACAACCCGGCCAAGATCGCCATGATGGAACGCACCGGGATCGCCGTGACAGAGCGGGTCCCCCTCAAGGTCGGCGAGACGGCCTTCAACCGCGGCTACCTTGCGACCAAGGCGGCAAAATCAGGGCATCTGTTGTGAAGCCTGCCGATCTGGTTCTGACGCCGACGGGCCTGCGCTTTCATGGGCGGCGCTTTCCTTGCGTGATCGGCAGGGGCGGGCTCACCAAAAGGAAGCGCGAAGGCGACGGAGCCACGCCGGTGGGTACGCATCGGATCGTCGGTATGCTCTACCGGCCGGACCGCATGGCGCGGCCAACGGAATGGGCCGTGCCCATCGGTCCGCCCGATCTATGGTCCGACGATGTGAAAGATCCCGATTACAACCTGATGGTTCGGGCACCGCACGCCTATGGCCACGAACGCCTGCGCCGGGCCGACCCCCTGTATGATCTGGTGATCCTTACGGATTGGAACTGGCCATATGCGGTACCCGGGCGCGGATCCGCGATCTTTCTGCACCAATGGCGGCGCCTCGGCTACCCGACAGAGGGATGCGTCGCCTTTCGGCGTGACCACCTGCTGTGGATCGCCCGGCATATCGGTTACCAGACGCGGTTGATCATTCCCCCGCTTTGACCCGCTCACCGAAAATGGCCGAGCCGACGCGGACATGGGTCGCGCCAAGGGCAATGGCCGTTTCGAAATCACCGCTCATCCCCATGGACAGCCCTTCAAGGCCGTTCCGCACGGCGATCTTGGCCAGAAGGGCGAAATGCAGCGCGGGCTCCTCTTCGACCGGTGGAATGCACATCAGGCCACGAACGGGCAGGTCGAGGTCACGGCATTCGGCGATGAAACCATCGGCGTCCGAGGGCAGCACACCCGCCTTCTGATCCTCTTCTCCGGTGTTCACCTGGATAAAGAGGTCCGGGCAGTGGCCTGTTTCCTGCGCCAGCCGGGCAAGCGTTCGTGCAAGCTTTGGCCGGTCGACTGAGTGGATGGCATCGACAAGCTCCATCGCCTGCCGCGCCTTGTTGGTTTGCAGCGGGCCGATCAGGTGCAACTCGATCCCGTCGAACCGCTCGCGAAAGGCGGGCCATTTTCCCGCAGCCTCCTGCACCCGGTTCTCGCCGAAAACACGGTGACCCTGTTCCAGTACCGCCTCGACCCTCTCGTCGGGCTGCACTTTCGACACTGCGATCAACTTGACCGATCCGGACGCGCGTCCGGCCTTGGCTTCGGCGTCGGCGATGCGGGTCTTGATATCGTCCAGCGACATGGGGTCCTCCGGTCCTGCGTTTTCGGACGCACTGAAACACCAGATCGGTCCAAAAGGCCAGATGCCGCAAAAGGAAAGGGCAGGCCCGAAGACCTGCCCCCTAATCGAAACCGTCAGACGGTGTTCAGCTTAGAAGCTGAAGTACGCACCAACCTGGAAGGTGTCGTTGTCATTCGACGCGCGGCGGTAGCCGGCTTCGAGCGATGCACCGCCACCCAGGTCATAGGAGTAGTGGATACCGTAGGAGCTACCTTCCTGCTGGTTCGAACCGGCGATCGCGTCGCGGTTGTCGTTACGGCCGGCCGCAACGTCGGTTGCGGAAACCGCGTCTTCGTCGGTCCAGAAGAGCAGCAGGTTGGATGCCGCGCCGATGTCGACGTTGCCGTAGATGCCGAGCTTGTCGATGCCGTCGTTGTCAGCATAGGCGATACGTGCGCCGTACTGACCGCCGTCCCATGCGAAGGAGACCAGGGTCTTGTCTTCCCACATGATGTCGGAGGACTGGTGAGCGGCTGCGACGGTGAAGTCGTTCCAGCTGTAGGCCAGCATGACGCCGATACGGTCGGGGCCACCGGCGTTGCCGTTGGGAACACCCGGGTTGACGGTGCTGTCGTTGTCGGTCGAGTACGACAGGTGGCCGGTGAAGCCGTTTGCCGAGTACAGAACCTCAACGCCGTTGGCGCCAGAGCCTGCCGACGAGTATGCATCCCAGTTGAAGTATTCGTTGTTGACGTTACCGACAACCGAAACGAAGCCGGCGCCGTCGATACCGATACCTGCGGTACGGGTTTCGAGATACAGGCCGGGCATGTTTTCAACTGCGCCGATGATGTTGCCGACGTTCACGCGAACACCGTTGTAAACAACGCCGAAACGTGCGCCGTTGAACACTGCGGTGCCGGGGTTGTTATCACGGCTTTCAGCCTGGGCACGGAAGCGAGCGTCGAACTGCACGCCGCCGTCGGTTTCGGCCGACATGTCGAACTGCAGACGCAGACGGCTGGTGATGGTGGTCTTGGAGACGCCGTTAACGTTACGGTCGTTGGCGTCGTTGTAGTCCAGACCGAAACGGCCGTAGCCGCTCAGGCGAACGTCTGCTGCTGCGACGCTTGCGGTCGCGATCAGCGCAGTCGTTACGAAGAGAATCTTTTTCATCGTTTTTCCCTCGGTTTCAATCATACGCCCAAACCGGAGAATCCAGCGTGGGTATGGACAGGGGTTTCGCTCTTTCCGCCCCATTTTGGCAAGGCTTGCCCGCAGGCCGGACGCAAAGTGGTTTCGGATGGTGCAGCTTTGCCACAGTGTTGCCGCAACTCCCTTTCCGCCCGGCAGGCGGACCCGGGACACAGGCAAAACCGCGCGCCCGCATAGTGGCTTGCCCCGTCCACGCGCCTTCGTTAGGAGTTTCCCACGCGCAATACTGTCAGGAGCGCCCGATGAAGCTTCAGTACCCGGTCAAAACGGTCCTCTTCGTGGCTGCCGGTCTCTCTCTCGCCGCATGCAGCCCCCGCCCGTCGGGAACGACCGCTGCGCCCACGTCAAGCGCGATCGTGACCGACCAGGGCATCGTCGCGAACAACCGCGAAACCGCACCGCAGAATTACGAGCGCTCGTCGATCTGGGATATCTTCGGCCCCAACGCGCAGGGCGAGCAGACCGGGCAGGTGAACCGCTATCTCTGGGCCGCGTCGCTTGACGTGCTGAATTTCCTGCCCGTGGAAAGCGTCGATCCCTTCACCGGCGTCATCAACACGGGCTATGGGCGCCCGCCCGGTGGTGGCCAGACATACCGCGCGACGGTTCATATCAGCGATCCAGCGCTCGACGCACGTTCGCTTTCGGTTTCGCTGCAGACCAGTGGCGGCCGCCCCGTCAGCGCTGCGACCAATCGCGCCGTCGAGGATGCGATCCTGTCGCGCGCGCGCCAGTTGCGTATCGCCGACGACGCGCTCTAGCATTCCGTTTCAGTTCGCTCTATCACCGCGCCGGGTTTCCACCCGGCGTTTTCATTGAAAAAGGACCGCCCGCATGTCGCGCTATTCCGCCAACGAAATCGAGGCCAGATGGCAAAAGGCCTGGGACGAGGCCGGTGTGTTCGAGGCACGCCGCAGCGGCGACAGGCCGAAATACTACGTGCTCGAGATGTTTCCATATCCGTCGGGGCGCATCCATGTGGGGCATGTCCGCAACTACACGATGGGCGACGTGATCGCCCGGCACAAGCTGGCCAAAGGCTATAACGTGCTGCACCCGATGGGGTTCGATGCGTTCGGGATGCCGGCCGAGAATGCGGCGATGGCCTCTGGCGGCCACCCCAAGGATTGGACCTACAAGAACATCGACGACATGGTCGAACAGATGAAGCCGCTGGGCTTTGCCCTGGACTGGACGCGCATGTTCGCCACCTGCGACCCGGAATATTACGGCCAGCAGCAGGCGCTGTTCCTCGACATGCTCGAGGCGGGTCTCGTCTACCGCAAGAACGCCGTTGTGAACTGGGACCCGGTCGACATGACCGTTCTGGCAAACGAACAGGTGATCGACGGCAAGGGCTGGCGCTCGGGCGCCGAGGTCGAACGGCGCGAACTGACGCAATGGTTCTTCAAGATCTCAGACATGGCCGAGGAACTGCTCGGTGCGCTGGACGGGCTGGATGACTGGCCCGCAAAGGTACGCCTGATGCAGGAAAACTGGATCGGCAAGTCCCGCGGTATCGAAGTGCCCTTCCATCCCACCGATGGCGGCGAACCGTTGATATGCTACTCCACCCGCCCCGACACGCTGCGGGGCGCGACCTTCCTTGCCATTTCGCCCGAACACCCGATCAGCCGTGCCATGGCCGAAACCAATGAGCAGGTCGCTGCCTTCATCGCGGAAACCCGCAAGATGGACACGACCGAAGCGGCGATGGAAAAGGCGGAAAAGAAAGGCATCAACACCGGGATCACCGTCAAGCACCCGATTTTCGAAGACCGCGAATTGCCGGTCTGGATCGGGAATTTCGTCTTGATGGAATACGGCACCGGCGCGATCTATGGCTGCCCGGCGCATGACCAGCGCGACCTAGATTTTGCGCGGAAATACGACCTGGACGTGGTCCATGCCTTCTACATGCCCGGTGACAAGACCGAGGTGACGACCGAAGCGTTGGTCCCACCAAAGACCGAAACTGTGGCCTATGTCGACCACTTCGCCGGCATCACCGAGGTGACCAGCGAAGAGGGGATCAACCGCTCCATCGACTGGATGGAAGAGCGCAATCTCGGCACGGGTCAGGTCAAGTTCCGCTTGCGCGACTGGGGGCTGTCCCGTCAACGATACTGGGGCTGTCCGATCCCGGTCGTGCACTGCGACTCCTGCGGCGTAGTGCCGGAGAAGAAAGAGAATCTGCCCGTTCGCCTGCCCGATGATGTCAGCTTTGACAAGCCGGGCAACCCGCTCGACAAGCATCCGACGTGGCGCGATACGCCCTGCCCCTCTTGCGGAAAACCGGCCAAGCGCGAAACGGACACGATGGACACCTTCGTCGACAGTTCGTGGTATTTCGCGCGCTTCACCGCGCCGCGCGCCGAGACGCCGACCAACATGGAAGACGCCGCGTACTGGATGAATGTCGACCAGTATATCGGCGGCATCGAACATGCGATTCTGCACCTGCTCTATTCGCGCTTCTTTGCCCGCGCGATGCACATCACGGGCCACCTTCCCGAAACCGCCAAGGAGCCGTTCAACGCATTGTTCACGCAGGGCATGGTGACGCATGCGATCTACGTGACCCGCGACGAAAAAGACCGGCCCGTCTATCACTTCCCCGAAGATGTCGAGATCACCGAATCCGGTGCGCGGTTGGGGGCCACCGGCGAAGCGGTCGAGATCGTCCCTTCGGCCAAGATGTCGAAATCAAAGAAAAATGTCGTCGACCCGATGCGGATCGTGGCCGATTACGGCGCCGACACCGTCCGCTGGTTCGTCCTCAGCGACAGTCCGCCGGAACGCGATGTGGAGTGGACGGCCGCGGGCGCCGAAGCCGCGCACAAGCACCTCTCGCGTGTTCACCGCATCGCCACCGAAATCGCCACATCCGAAGAAGACCCTCAAGACACCGACGAGGCGTTGCTGCGCGAGATGCACAAGGCGATTCAGGATGTCACGCTGGGGCTGGAGAGCTTTGGCTTCAACGCCGCGATCGCCAAGCTTTATGCCTTTACCAACACTCTGGCCCGCTCCAAGGCCGGCGCCGAGGCCAAGCGCACCGCGGCGCGTACCCTGGTTCAGCTCATGTCACCAATGACCCCGCATCTGAGCGAGGAGCTCTGGTCCCTCCTCGGCGGCGAAGGGCTGATTGCGACCGCACCCTGGCCGGTCGCGGACGAGGCCATGCTGATCGAAGATACCGTGACCATGCCCATTCAGATCAACGGCAAACGCCGGGGCGAGATCACCGTGGCCAAAGACCTCGACAAGTCCGAGGTTGAAAAACGCGCGCTGGCGTCCGAAGCTGTGCAGCGGGCGCTCGATGGCGGGCAGCCCAAGAAGGTAATCGTGGTGCCCGGCCGGATCGTGAATGTCGTGGTCTAGACGCAAATTCCTGGTTCTGATCCCGCTTGCGCTTGGCGCCTGCGGGTTTCAGCCGGTCTATGGCCCCGGCGGGACCGGGTCGGCGCTCTACGGTCAGGTCGCGGTTTCCGAGCCGGACAGCGTCGAATCTTATGCGCTGGTTCAGAACCTCGAACAAAGGCTGGGCCGCGCGGGTTCGGCTGCCTATTCGCTTGACGTGGATATCGAAACCGCCACGCAGGGTCAGGCGATCACCGCCTCTAACGAAACCACGCGCTATTCGATCGTCGGAGAGGCGAGCTATACGCTCACCCGGCTGTCGGATGGGACGGTGGTGGCCTCGGGCGACGTCGAAAACTTCACCGGCTATTCCGCGACCGGCTCCACCGTCGAGACCCTCGCAGGTGAACGTGACGCGAGAGAGCGCCTTATGTCGATGCTCGCCGACCAGATCACGACGCGCCTGCTGACCACGACGGACCTGCCGGCATGAAGCTTTCCGCGCGCGAAGCGGACGGTTACTTTGCCAAGCCGGATGCCGACAAGACCGGCTTGTTGATCTATGGCGGCGACGCGATGCGCGTAGCATTGAAGCGCCAGCAGATGCTGGCCGCTTTGCTTGGCCCCGGCGCCGAAGAGGAAATGCGCCTTGCCCGGCTGGCCGGCGGTGACCTGCGGAGCGACCCGGCGCAGTTGATCGACGCGGTCAAGGCCGTGGGTTTCTTTCCGGGGCCGCGCGCCGTTTTCGTCGAAGAAGCAAACGAGCACAGTGCCCCCGCCATCCTCGCCGCGCTCGAGGATTGGGCCCCGGGCGATGCGCAGATCGTGGTGACGGCAGGCGCGCTCAAACCCAGCTCCAAGATCCGCAAGGCGTTCGAAGCGCACCGCAACGCCTTTGCAGTTGGCCTGTATGACGACCCGCCGTCGCGCGCCGAGATCGAGCGCATCCTGGCCGAGGCTGGATTGCGCGAAGTTCCGCGCGACAGCATGTCGGCGCTTGCTGACATGGCTGCCGAGCTTGGGCCGGGCGATTTCGGCCAGACCATGGAGAAACTGGCGCTCTACAAGCGCGGCGACGAAAGCCCTCTCAGCCTTTCCGATATCGAGGCCTGCGCACCGCGCTCGACCGAAGCAGGGCTCGATTCGGTGTTCAATGTCGTGGCCGAGGGCCGCGTCGGAGAGATCGGACCGCTGATCAAACGCGTTCAGGCCCAAGGGACCAATGCGGTGGCGCTATGCATCGGCGCGACGCGGCACTTTCGTACACTCTATGCCTGCGCGGCCGATCCTGGTGGCCCCGCTCAAGGGATAGGCAAGCTGCGCCCTCCGATCTATGGCCCGCGCCGTGACCGCGTATTGCGGCAGTCACAGCAATGGGGCGCGCACCGGTTGGAAACGGCGCTGACCGTGCTGACCGATACCGACCTTTCGCTGCGTTCAGCCAACCAGACGGCACCGGCCATGGCCATGGTCGAACGCGCCATGATCCGGCTTGCAATGCTGGCGCGCTCGCGCTGACGTGTTGCTCAGTTGGCTTGCATCCCCGCCGAATGCAGGCACATTGACGCCGACAAATCAGGACAGGGACACCCGCATGTACCAAATCTATGGAAGCCCAAAGACCCGCGCCCTACGCGTGACCTGGCTGCTCGAGGAACTGGGCCAGCCCTACGACGTCGACCCCGTCGGTCCGGGCGACGCCAAGGTCAAGGAGTTGAACGGCTCCGGCAAAGTCCCTGTGTTGGTCGAGGGTGAGGCCGTGTTGAGCGATTCAACCGCGATCATGACCTATCTCGCGGACAAGCACGGCGCGCTGACCTTTCCGGCCGGCACATTGGATAGGGCGCGGCAGGATGCCCTGACCCACACGATACTCGACGAGTTCGACGCGATCCTCTGGACAGCGGCCCGGCATAGTTTCGTTCTGCCCCAGGATCAGCGAGTGCCCGCGATCAAGGAAAGCCTTGTGTGGGAATTCAGTCGCAACGCCGCACGCCTTGCCGAAAGGTTCGAGGGCCCCTTCCTCATGGGTGAGACGATGACGATCGCCGACATCATCTGCGCGCACTGCCTGTCGTGGGCCAAGAATGCGGGCTTTCCCATCGAGAGCGAGGTCCTGTCCGAATACGGCAAGGCCATGCGTGCGCGCCCGGCCTTTCGCAGGGCGATCGGGCAGCCTGCCTAGGACCGGCTGTCCAACCAACGCGCGGCCGCCCGCCCTGCCCATCGCCCCGTCGCGAAACAGGCTGTCAGGAGGTAGCCGCCCGTCGGCGCCTCCCAGTCGAGCATTTCGCCGGCGCAGAACATTCCGGGCAAGGCGCGCAGCATCAGCTGGTCATCGACCGCGTCACGGCTGACACCTCCCGCGGTCGAAATCGCCTCGTCCATTGGTCGCAGACCGGTGTGACGAACCGGCAAACCCTTGATAATACGTGAAAGATCTTCCGCGCCATTTGGCAGCGGTCGACCGAACTCCATAAGAAGGGCATTCCGAACAGAACCGAGCTTCAGGGCCTTGCGCAGGTGGTTCGACAGGCTTGCCTTGCCGCGCGGGCGTGCAAGGCGGCGTGTGACCTCTTCAAGCGAAAGGTCTGGCAGAAGGTCGATGGTCAGGTCCGCGCCCTCGCGCACCTGCTTGCAGATCTGGTAAATACCCCCGCCTTCGAGGCCACGTGCGGAAATGACCGCCTCGCCCCGCGTGACCTGCCCGCCCGCGACAAGCGCGACCCCTTTGATCGGCTGGCCGAATTGCGCGCGCATGTGGTCCGACCATTCCACCTGCAAGCCTGCGTTTGCCGGTGCGAAAGGCGTTAGTTCAACGCCCTTCGCGGCAAGCAACGGTGCCCATGCACCGTCGGAGCCCAAGCGCGACCAGCTGGCCCCGCCCAGCGCCAGCACTGTCGAATCGGGGCGTAGTTCCTGCATGCCGTCCGGTGTCTCGAACCTTAGCGCCGCATCGCTCCAACCGGCCCAGCGCCAGCGCGTGTATCGCTGCACCCCCATTTGATCGAGTCGGGCCAGCCAAGCCCGCAAAAGCGGTGACGCCTTCATTTCATTGGGAAAAACACGTCCCGTCGATCCGGTGAACAGGGTCTGGCCCAGACCGCGCGCCCAATCCTGCACCATGTCGGCATCGCACTCTGCGATCATCGGGGCCAGCCAATCGGATGCTTCGGAATAGGCGCGGATCAGGGTTTCGCGGGGTTCATTCTTGGTGAGGTTAAGCCCCGATTTGCCCGCCATCAGGAATTTCCGTGCGGCCGAGGGCTTGGCCTCGACAACTGTCACCTTGTGCCCTGCGCGGGCAATCTCTTCGGCGGCCATGAGGCCTGCGGGGCCTGCCCCGATCACCAGCGCCTGTGCCATCGAACCTTGCCCTCCACCCGGAAAGCCCCATTATATCAGATAGATGAGGCCTGATGAGTACTCTGCATGACGGACCCGATCTGCCCGCTTTGTGACCGCCCGATCCCCGACGGAGGAGGCAGCCTTCACCATCTGATCCCTAAACTGAAAGGGGGCAAGGGGGGGCCGACGGTTCTGTTGCACCAGATCTGTCACAAGGAGATTCATGCGACGCTGAGCGAGGCCGATCTGGCGCGCGATTACAGCAATGTCGAAGCCCTGCGCAACCATCCAAGACTGGCGAAATTCATCGCTTGGGTAGGCAAGCGTCCGCCTGGTTTCCGGTCTAAAGTACCCGGCGGACGCCGCAAACGATAACAAGATTTCCTAATTTTTTTCAGTATGTTGCGTCAATTCGACCTCGGCCCTGAGATTGTCTATCAACTGCTGAAGCGTGGCGGCGTAACGGTCGGAGAGCAGGTGGCCCGCTTCGTCGAACTGGTTGCTGCTGTCGGCGAGATGAAGTTCGGGACCGGCGATAAGGCGCGGCTGAAACGGGACCATGAAACCACGCAGGATCATCTGCGCGCGCTCTCCACCGGCGCGGCCGGCGGTGGCTGACATGACGGCCAAGGGTTTGTTTTTCCAAGGGTTTCCGGATGTGCGGCTGACCCAGTCCAGCGCGTTCTTGAGCACGCCGGAGGGGCCCTTGTTGTATTCGGGCGTCGAGATGACGATCGCGTCGGCCGCCGCTATCTGATCGGCAAGTGCCTGAACAACAACGGGAATTCCGTCCCGCTCTTCATCATCGGCATCGAAGAGCGGAAGGTTCAGATCGCCCTCGACGAATTCTGCGGGGGCGAAAAGACGTGCCGCCTCACGCATCAGTTTGCTGTTGGTCGCCTCGCGGCGCAAGGAGCCGCTGAGGCCAAGAAGTACCGAGTTAGACATGCGTTTTGACCGTTTTGTACATCGTTCCCAGCCCACTTATACCGTTTTGTACAAAACTCCAGCGTGTGGGTGCGGGGGGTACAAAACGCAAAACGGGGCCGCGTGGCGCGACCCCGTCATCCGTTCATCCGCAGTTGCTGGTCAGGCTGCGTTTTGCGGGATGACCACGATTTCGACCCGGCGGTTCTGCGCCTTGCCCTCGGGGGTGAGGTTCGAGGCGATGGGCGCATCCTCGCCACGGCCGACCGTGGTGATCCGGTCATAGGTGACGCCACCGGCCTGCAGGATGTCGGCAACCGAATTGGCGCGGCGCATCGAAAGCGCCTGGTTGTAATCGGCGGCGCCGTCGCTGTCGGTGTGACCGATGATGCGCACGTCGGAGTTCGGGTAGCGCACGAGGTTCTCGGCCACGCGCCCGAGATCGGCGCGCAGGGCGGGATTCACGGTGGCGCTGTCGGTGTCGAAGGTGATGTCGTTCGGGACCGAGACGACCAGCTGTTCGCCGGTATTGGTGACGGTGATCCCGTCATTGGCAAGCTGCTGGCGCAGTTCGGCGGCCTGCTTGTCAAGCTGGTTGCCGATGGCCGCGCCGCCCGCTGCGCCGATCGCGGCACCGGCAAGCGCGCCGAGGCCCGGGTTCGAGTCATTGGCCAGCGCACCGACGCCCGCGCCGAGGATCGCGCCCGTGATCGCACCGCCACGGGTGTTGCGGTTGGGATCGCTGCCATCGCCCAGCATCGCGGGATCGGTACAGGCGGAAAGCGCCAGCGCGCTGACGAGGCCGCCGGCAAGGGCGAATTTCGGAAGGGTCATTGGGATCACCTTTTGTCTGCTCTGTCCCCGGGTTTCAGCCGGGTCGTTTTCGTTTGACGCAATATATCACGGAGCCGCGCTGCATCCTCAAGCTTGGCGGCGGATCGGTCGGCGGTTCCTTGCGCACACCGTCGGCTGTAGCTGCTAAACCCGCGGACCGAAACCCGGTTCCCGGCCAGACATTGCCAAAGCCGCGCGCTGGCCATGCGGAAGTTGGCCGGGTTGCAGCAATGCTGACAAACCTTCTGATTTTGGAATGGAAAACGCGCGGCCGGCATGGCAGGTTGAGCGGTGCAAGACCCTATCGAGAGAGAAAAAAACAATGTCGATGACAGCGCCAGAGACGCTGATGCTGGAGCTATTGAACCGCGCGCGGCTTGACCCCGAGGCAGAGGCCGAACGCTACGACCTCGACGATCTGAACCGGGGCTTGCCGGATGGCCGGATCTCGGGCGAGGCGCAGCAGGTGCTGTCGCCCGACGATCTGCTGCTTGCCGCGGCGCGGGCGCATTCGCTGTGGATGCTGGAGGAAAACACGTTCTCTCATACCGGGATCGAGGGCAGCGACCCCGGCGACCGCATGGCAAGCGCGGGCTATGTCTTTACCGGCTCCTATACCTGGGGCGAGAATATCTCGTGGTCGGGCACGACGGGCACGGTTGATCCCGAGGCTGCGATCCTGCGTCAGCATCGCAGCCTGTTCCTGAGCGACGGGCACCGCAAGAACATCCTCAACCCCGCGTTCCAGCAAGTGGGCGTCGGGCATGAGCTGGGCGTGTTCACCTCGACCGGGTCGGACGGTGTCGAGCGGGACTGGAACGCCTCGATGGTTACCCAGAACTTTGCCGCCAGCGGGTCCATGCATTTCCTGACCGGGGTGGCGTTTGCCGATCTCGATGGCGACCTGTTCTACGACGTCGGCGAAGGGCGGTCGCGGGTCCATATCGCCTTTGACGAGGTCGCGGTGGATACGTATTCCGACGAAAGCGGCCTGTACGAGATGGCGCATGTGCTGACCGGACAGACGACCGTGCATGTGACGCTAGGCGGCGACCAGCAGAGCACCGTGGACATGGACCTGGGCACCGATAACGTGAAGCTGGATGTCGTGTTGAACGAGGCCGGCACGGGCAGCATGCTGTTGTCGTCGGCCAGCATGAGCCTGCATGACGGGGCAGCCATTCGGAACATGACGGTTCTGGGCATTGCCGATCTGGACCTGACCGGCAATGCCTTGTCCAACCGACTGGAGGGCAACCGGGGCGACAACCGGCTGTCGGGCGGGGACGGACACGACACCCTGTTCGGGGGCGATGGCGATGACGTGCTGATCGGAGGCGAGAGCGTGGACGACCTGCGCGATGTGGCCTTTGGCGGCGCGGGTCACGATTCAATCGACGGGGGCCATGGCAATGACGAGCTGCGCGGCGATGACGGGAACGACACGGTTTCGGGCGGGTTCGGGACGGATACCGTGATCGGCGGCGCGGGCGACGACGTTCTGACCGGCGAGGCATGGTCGGACATGCTTTATGGCAATGACGGCGCGGATTTCGTCAATGGCGGGTTCGGCCATGACCGCGTGAATGGCGGTGACGGGGCCGACCGGTTCTTTCACCTTGGAATCGCTGATCACGGGTCGGACTGGATCCAGGATTTCTCGGCCGCCGATGGCGATGTGCTGGTCTTTGGCCGGGCCGGCGCGGTGGCTGCGGACTTCCAGGTGAACATCACCGAGACGGCAAATGCCGGGGTGGCCGGAGTCGAGGAGGCCTTTGTCATCTATCGGCCCACGGGGCAGATCATGTGGGCATTGGTCGATGGCGCGGCACAGGACGTGCTGACGCTGATGGTCAGCGGGGTGGAGTACGACCTGCTGGCTTGAGAGGCGGTTGCCCCGGCCTATGCCGGGGCTTCCTGTGGCTGGTCGGTGAGGCGGCCCGCGATCAGCGCCGAGGCCGCCACCATGAGCGCCGCCGTTCCCAACACGAGGGTCAGCCCGCCGTACTGGTAGGTGAGGCCCGACAGCAGCGTGCCCAAAAGCCGCCCACCCGCATTGGCCATGTAGTAGAAGCCCACATCCATCGTCACCCGTTCAGAGCGGGTGAAGGCCAGGATCAGGTAGGAATGCAGTGCCGAATTGACGGCAAAGAGCGCGCCGAAGGCCAGCAGACCGGCCACCAGCGTCGCCGTCAGCCAAGGCTGCGGCCCCGGCGACAGGAGCGTCGCCAACGTCAGCGCCGCGGGCACGACGAACAACGCGCCCGCCCAGCCGCGTGCGGCGCGGATCAGGTCGCCCTCGGTCCGAGGGGCGGCACCCAGCAGGCGCGGTGCGCTGGCCTGAACCGCGCCGTAGAGGATGATCCAGATCGCCATGAACGTGCCGATCATGAAGAACGCCGCGCGGTTACCCTCTTCGCTGCCATCGGAGAGTACGGCGTAGAAGTAGATCGGGATGCCGACCACGAACCAGACATCGCGCGCGCCGAACAGGAACACCCGCGCGGCGCTGAGCCAGTTCACATTGGCCGAGGTCGAGAACACCTGGCTGAACTTCGCGCCCTTGCTGCCGCGGGGCAGGCCGTCGGGCATGAAGCGGATGACGGCCACGAGGATCACGGCCAGCACCGCGGCCATGGCAAGCACCGCCCATGTGAAGCCGAGCGTGGCCAGAAGCGCGGCGCCCATGAGAAAGCCCACGCCCTTGACCGCGTTCTTGGACCCGGTCAGAAGCGCAACCCACCGGAAAAGCCCGTCGCCCTCGGCCGGGGCCAGAAGCTTGACCGCCGATTTCGAGGACATCTTGGCAAGGTCCTTGGCCACGCCGCTGGCGCCCTGCACGCACATGACGAAGGCGACAGAGACGCCGATGGCCCATGACGGGTCAAGCTGCGTCAGCGCCAGAAGCGCCACGACCTGTATCGACAACCCCGCGTAAAGCGTCGAGGTCAGGCCGAACCGCGCGGCGATCCAGCCGGCGGCGAGATTGGTGACCATCCCGGCGATCTCGTAGAGAACGAAGAGATAGGCCAGCTGGATCGGGGTGAAGCCCAGCGTGTGGAAATGCAGGAGCACAAGCATCCGCAGCGCCCCGTCGGTGAGCATGAAGGCCCAATAGGCCGCCGTCACAGCGATATAGGCGGACAGACCTTCGGGGCGCGGCGTGGTCATAGCGCGGCACCCACCATCTGGGCCACGTCGACGAGGCGATAGGCATAGCCCATCTCGTTGTCGTACCAGGCGTAGATCTTCACATGGGTGCCGTTCACCACCATGGTCGATTGTGCATCAACGATGCTGGAGCGCGTGTCGTTGGTGTAGTCGGTCGATACCAGCGGGCGAGTCTCGTAGCCCAGGATACCCTTGAGCGGGCCGTCGGTCGCGGCGGCCTCGAACAGGGCGTTGACCTCTTCGACGGTGGTTTCACGCTCGACCTCGAACACGCAATCGGTCAGCGAGGCGTTGAGCAGCGGCACGCGAACGGCGTGGCCGTTCAGGCGCCCCTTGAGCTCGGGGTAGATCAGCGTAATCGCCGTGGCACTGCCTGTGGTGGTTGGGATCAGCGAGTTGAGCGCCGAGCGCGCGCGGCGCAGGTCCTTGGCAGGACGGTCCACGATGGTCTGCGTGTTGGTCACGTCATGGATGGTCGTCATCGAGCCGTGCTTGATGCCCAGACCCTCGTGGACCACCTTGACCACCGGAGCAAGGCAATTGGTGGTGCAGGAGGCCGCGGTCACGATGCTATGCGCCTCGGGGTCATATGTCTGGTCATTGACGCCGATCACGATGTTGGCGGTGGGGCCATCCTTGACCGGGGCGGAGACGACGACCTTTTTCACGCCCGCCTCGAAATAAGGGGCGAGCTTGGCCTCGGTCTTGAAGACGCCGGTGCAGTCGATGACGACATCGACACCGTCGAGCGGCAGGTCGGCGATGTCACGCGCGCCGATGAAAGGCAGGCGGACGCCGTCGATGGTGACGCTGTCGGCATCATGCGAGAATTCGGCATCCCAGCGCCCGTGCACGGTGTCGAATTCCAGAAGGTGCGCATGCATTTCGGGATCGCCAACCGCGTCGTTGATCCATGCGATCTTGACGCCGCGGTCGAGCAGCGGCTTGAGGGCGAGCTTGCCGACCCGCCCGAGGCCGTTGAGTGCGTAGGTGGTCATGCGTTTTCCTCTTTGGAGATCCGGCCGATGCGGTCGACTTCGGCTTGCAGCGTGATGCGGTCGAGGCTTTCGACGGGCAGCGCGGTGAACGCCTCGATCCGGTGCTTGAGCGCGCCATAGGCCTGTTGAAAGGCGAGGCTTTTCTCGGCATCGGTGCCATCGACCCTAACCGGGTCGGGCATGCCCCAATGGCCGCTGATGGGCTGGCCTTCCCACGCGGGGCATTCCTCGTTCGCGGCCTGGTTGCAGACGGTGAACACGAAGTCGAGCGCGGGCGCGTCGGGGCCGGAAAACTCCGACACGTTCTTGGAGCGCAGGTGCGACACGTCGTGGCCTTTGTCCTCAAGCACCTTCAGCGCAAAGGGGTTGAGCTCGGAATAGGGGCGCGTGCCGGCGGAATAGACGGTGAACCGGTCACCGCCAAGACGACGCAGCAGCGATTCGGCAAAGATCGACCGGGCGGAATTGCCCGTGCAGATGAACAGGACGTTGTATTTGCGGTCAGCCATGGGAGGGGATCCTTCGGAGAGAGGCAGGCAGAGGTCGGGGCGGCCCCGGCAGCAATCGAGAAACAGAAAGTCGAACAGGTTTTGCACATTTGACATGTTCACCCCGTAGAGAAGCGCGGTGCCGTCCCGGTGCTGGCGGACCAGCCCGGTGCGGGTGAGCGCGGCGAGATAGGCCGACATCGTGCTTGGCTTGACGTCGAGCGCGTCGGCCAGTTCCCCGGCCCGGACGCTGTCGGGATGACGGCGCATGAGCAGGCGGAACACGGCAAGCCGTTGCTTGTGGCCCAGGGTGGCCAGGATTTCCGATTTATCTATTTCCATATTTCGCGAATTAGTGAAATAGCGCCGTGCGTGCAAGTGAAGTTTCCATGACAGCCCGCCCTTGTTCAGGTCCGGGCAGCCGGATCGAAGGCAGCGAGCCCGGTCAGGGCGGCATCGTCGCGGTCGAAGAGTCTCAGCGCAGGGCGCCGGCCGGGGCCGAGCACCGGCGGGCCGTCAACCTGCATCACCGCCTTGAGCACGGTTTCGTTCGCGAGTGCCGCGCGGGCGACGCTGCCGGCAAGGAAGATCCCGTTGCCCGGCATGTAGGCGAGGGTCAGCATGCGCAGCAACAGGCCAAGGCAGGTGCCGAATAGGCCGTGAAACCGGTCGGCAAGTCCGCTGTCCGCGTGCAGAATGGTCTGCGCGTGTTCGTGATCAGGAACCACCCGCCCCCCGAGCGCGGACAGAAGAGCGAGGTAGCCGCGACCGGAAAACAGCTCTTCGATCGTTTGTCTGCCTGCGGGAAGCTCCGGCAGGTGGGCCACGATATCCATGGGCAGCGGCGCGTGACCCAGCTCGCTGTTCCACGTCACAACGCCGCCATCCGGTTGTCGCGTGACGGGGCAGACATTGAACCCGGTTCCGATCCCCACCACCAGCGCCTGCCGCCCGTCGCGCGGCGCTTCGTGCAGGACAGGGAGGGTGTCAGCCAGTACCGGAAGAGAGTGGCCAAGCGACTCGAGATCGTTGAGGAGGTGGGTTTTGCCCAAGGACAAATCGCGCGACAGTTCGTCCGCATCGATGAGCCAATCGCGATTGGTGAGCCTGAGCCGCCCCCCGGCATGTGGTCCGGCCCCAGCGATCACCGCCTCTTGGGGGTGCTGCCCTACCCCAGCGAGAAAATCGGCGAGCATCGGCCCGACGCCTGCGAAATCGTCGTTGCGCAGGATGCGGACGGTCTGCGGCAACGGCACGCCGGAGGCGGCAAGCGCGATGCGGCTGTTGGTGCCTCCGATATCTGCGATCAGGCGGTCGGGCGTCACGGCGGTTACCTTTCGGGCGTTTCGGTTTCGGCGTGGCAAGAGGGCGTTTCGCGCACGCAGGTTGTTTGCCATCCCTGTCGCTTGTACTAGGCTCATGCGCAGGCGTCGCCCCCGGCGCCGTTCGGGAACGCGGTTATCATGTCCATCTGGAAACAGTTACTCGTCCTCGCCGTGATGGCGGGACTGGCCTATGGCGGGTACGAGGCCTATCAGCGCTACATGATGACGGAAGCCGCACCGGAGCGGGGCGGCCCGCCACGCGGCGGGCGGGCGGCGACGGTGGAGCTGTCCAGCGTGGAAACCCGCAAACTGGCCCGGCTGGTCGAGGCGGTGGGCACGACACGAGCGCGGCAATCCATCGAGATCGTGCCCGAAGCATCGGGCCGGGTGGAAAAGATAGCCTTTGATGCCGGGCAGGCAGTCGAGGCGGGGGCGGTTCTGGTGCAACTGGACGACGCCATCGCCCGCGCGGACCTGGCCGAGGCCGATGCGCAGCTGGTGGAGCGTCGGCGCGGGCTGGACCGGCTCAACCAGCTCAGGGGGTCAAGCTCGGTCTCGGAGGCGGCCATCGAGCAGGCAGTGGCGCGGTTTGCCGAGGCGCAGGCACAGGTGGATCGTGCGCGCCAGCGGCTGGCCGAGCGCACGATCCGCGCCCCGTTTTCCGGGACGGTCGGCCTGCCCGAGGCCGATATCGGCGCACGGGTGACGGCGGGTACGTTCATCACCCGGCTCGACGACCTGTCCGAGGTCGAGGTCGAATTTTCGCTTCCCGAGACGCTGTTCGCGCAGATCATCCCCGGCCAGAAGGTCATCGCAACCAGCGCGGCCTTTCCCGATCGCAGCTTTGCCGGGGCCGTCGATGCGGTTGACAGCCGGATCGACCCGGTAAGCCGGTCCTTTCGCACCCGCGCAATCATTCCCAACCCCGACGGCACGCTGCCCGCGGGCATGTTCATGTCGCTGGAGCTGACTCTGGAGGAGTTCGACAGGCTGGTCGTGCCGGAGGAGGCCATCGTCTTTCAGGCCGCCGAAACCTACGTCTTCACGGTCGAGGATGGCACCGCGCGGCGCATTCCGGTGCGCACCGGTCAGCGGCGCGACGGGCTGGTCGCGGTGCTGAGCGGGTTGGAGGCGGGCATGCATGTCGTCATCCGAGGCCTGCACCGGGTACGCGACGGCGGGCCGGTCAACGTGCTGTCGCTGGACGGTGAAACGCCGCCAAACGAAGAGGCCGAATCGTGACGCTGTCGGATATCTCGGTCCGCCGTCCGGTTCTGGCGGCGGTGGCGAACTTGCTGTTGATCGTGTTCGGCATCGCCGCGCTGCGCGAGATCCCGGTTCGTGAACTGCCGGATGTCGACAACGCGGTGGTGACCGTCACGACCACCTATCGCGGGGCCGCGCCCGAGGTGATCGACACCGACATCACCGAAACGGTCGAGGGGGCGGTCGCCTCGATCTCGGGTATCCGGTCGATCAGTTCCGAAAGCCGGCAGGGCCGGTCGCGCGTCACCATCGAGTTCGACGCAGGCCAGGACGTGGACGTCGCCGCGAACGACGTGCGCGATGCCGTGGGCCGCATTCGCGACGACCTGCCAGAGGAGGCCGAAGCGCCCGAGGTGGAAAAGAGTGATGCCGATGCCGACCCGGTGATGCGTCTGGCCGTCGTGTCGGACCGTATGACCACGGCAGAAATCACCGATTACATAGACCGCTTCATCGCGGACCGGCTGGCGACCTTGGATGGCGTGGCCAGCCTGCGCATCTATGGCGACCGGTCCTTTGCCGTGCGGATCTGGCTGGACCGGCGGGCGCTGGCCGCGCGCAAGCTGACGGTTGCGGATGTCGAGAGCGCGTTGCAACGAAACAATGTCGAATTGCCGGCGGGCGAGGTGACCTCGACCAACCGGCAGATGACGGTGCGCCTGAACAGCCGTCTTCAAAGCGTCGAGGATTTTCGCGATGTCGTTCTGGACCGCGTCGCGGGCTACCCCGTGCGGCTGGGCGACGTGGCGCGGGTGGAGCCCGGCGTGGCCGACGATTCCACCATCGCGCGCAGCGACGGGCGCGATGCGGTGGGCATCGCTGTGCAGCGGCAGAGCCAGTCGAACACGCTTCAGATCTCGAACGCGGTTCGGGCCGAGATCGACCGTATCACTCCGACCTTGCCCGAGGGGATGGAGGTTTTGATCGGGTCGGATGATGCGCTGTTCGTCGGCGCCTCCATCCGCGAGGTGGTGAATGCGCTGCTGATCTCGCTGGGGCTGGTGATCCTTGTGATCCTGCTGTTCCTGCGGTCGGTCAGGGCGACGCTGATCCCCGCGATCACGATCCCCGTGTCGCTGATCGGGTCGTTCATCCTGATCGGGATGTGGGGGTTTTCGCTGAACACGCTGACGCTGCTTGCCTTGCTGCTGGCGATCGGCCTGGTGGTGGATGATGCGATCGTGGTGCTGGAAAACATCCAGCGCCGTATCGAGAATGGCGAGCCGACGCTGGCCGCCGCCATGCGCGGCGCGCGGCAGGTGACATTCGCGGTGCTGGCCACCTCGGTCACGCTGATCGCGGTATTCGTGCCGCTGTCCTTCATGCCCGGGCAGGTCGGCCGCCTGTTTGTCGAGTTCGGATGGGTCATGGCGGGGACAGTGGCGATTTCGACATTCGTCGCGCTGACCGCCTGCCCGGCGCTGGCTTCGAAGATCCTCAAACCCGGTGCGGGTGCTGTGCCGCAGGACAGCGAGACGCCGCGTGGCATGTTGCAACGTTCCTATGCTCGGCTGCTGGATGGCGCGCTGCGGATGCCGCTGGTGGTGCTGGTGCTGGCGGCAATCGTCACGGGCGGTGCGGGCATCTTCTACACATCGCTGCCGCGCGAACTGGCCCCGCGCGAAGATCGCGGCGTGGGTTTCGTACCGCTGACCGCGCCGCAGGGCAGTACCGTGGAATACACCGATGGCGCGGCGCAGCAGGTCGAGGCATTGTTCGAGCCATTGCGTGAAGAGGGCGTGGTGGAAACCGTCTTTACCTTTACCGGGTGGGGCAACCGGGCCTATCGCTCTTTCGTGGTGTTTCGCCTTGCGCCCTGGGAAGAGCGCGAGATGAGCGCGGCAGAGGTCGCACGCTCCATCGCGCCGAAGATGGGGCAGATCACCATCGCGCGCGGTTTTCCGATCACCCCGGCGGGGCTGGGCCTGCGCGGCAATTCCACCCCGGTCCGCGTGGTGGTGAGCGGGCCGGATTTCGACAGCGTCAAGGAATGGTCGACCGCGCTGCTGGAGCGCGCCGAAGAGATCGAGGGACTGGTCAATCCCGAGATAAATTTCGAGCAGAACCTTCCGCAGCTGTCGATTCGCATCGACCGGGAGCGCGCCGACGACCTGGGCATTTCCGTTGCCACCATCGCCTCGACCATGCAGGCGATGCTGGCCTCGCGGCAGGTGACGACATTCGTCAGCCGGGGCCGGGAATACCCGGTGATCCTGCAGGCCGAAGAGCGCGACCGCCGCTCGCCCTCGGATATCGACAACATCCATATCCGTTCGGGCGATGGCGAGACGCTGGTGCCGCTGGGCGCGCTGGTGCGGGTGGAAGAGAACGCCGCTGCGCCGTCGCTGCGCCGGTTCGACCGGCTGCCGTCGATCCAGCTGTCCGGCGCACTGGCGCCCGGTGCCGATCTTGGCGCCGTGCTGACCGAGATCGAGGGGATCGCTGCCGAGATCATCCCCGCCGCGGGCAAACTGGGATACGAAGGACAATCGCGCACGTTCAAGGACACCTCGGCGGGCGCCACGGCGGTCTTTGCGCTGGCGCTGCTGATCGTGTTCCTTGTGCTGGCCGCGCAATTCGAAAGCTTCGTTCACCCAATCATCATCCTGCTGTCGGTGCCGGTGGGCGTGGCGGGGGCAATCTATGCCATGGCCGCGGGTGGGCTGTCGCTGAACGTCTACAGCCAGATCGGGATCATCCTGTTGATCGGGCTGGTGGCCAAGAACGGCATCCTGATCGTGGAATTCGCCAACCAGTTGCGCGACGAGGGCAAGGAGGTACGCGAAGCGGTCAGGACCGCCGCGGTGCTGCGCCTGCGTCCGATCATGATGACCGTCTTTTCAACGGTTCTGGGCGCGATGCCGCTGGTTCTGGCGACCGGGGCCGGGGCCGAGAGCCGGCAGGCCATCGGCACGGTCATCATCGCGGGGCTCAGCCTATCGGCGGTGATGATGCTGCTGGTGACGCCGGTGCTGTATGACCTGCTGGCGCGGTTCACACGACCCCGAGGCGCGGTCGAGAAGGCGCTGGAGCGGGAACTGGCCGAGCAGCAGGCGTAACCCGGTCAGAGCGTGCGCCACAGCACCTTGCCGGTGCCCGACCGGGGCAGGGCATCGCGGAACTCGAACCTTTTCGGGACCTTGTAGGCGGCCATGTTGGCGCGGCACCACTCCGTCAATGGCTCGACCGGGAGATCGGTCTGGCTGCCGGCCGGTACGATCACGGCGCGCACCGCCTCGCCCGTGCGGGGGTCGGGATCGGCGACGATGCAGGCCTCGGCGATGTCGGGGTGGCCATGCAGGATCGCCTCGACCTCGGCCGGCCAGACCTTGAGGCCCGAGACATTGACCATCCGTTTCAACCGGTCGGTGAAGTAAAAATAGCCCTGTTCGTCGACATAGCCGATATCGCCGCTGCGCAGGAAGCGTTTGCCGTCGATGTCGAGAAAGACCGCATCGGTCTCTTCGGGGCGCTGCCAGTATCCCTGGAACACCTGCGGGCCGTGGATGATGATTTCCCCCGGTTGGTTCGGTCCGAGTTCCTCGAGCGTTTCAGGGTCGATGATGCGCGAATCCACGTCGAAGATGGGGATGCCAAGGCATTGCGGGCGTGGCGCCTGAGGCGGGTTCATGTGGCTGGGCGCCATGGTTTCGGTCAGCCCGTAAGCCTCGAGATAATCAAGCCCGATGAGGCGCGCCATCTTGCGGGCCACCGCCTCGGGCATCTGGGCACCGCCGCCGCCGACGCCCTGAAGCGAAGACAGATCGTAGGTCTCGATCTCTGGCAGCGAGAGGAAATCGATCATCATGGTGGTGATCGAGCGCCAGTGGCCGATGCGTTTCGCCTCGATCACGCGCGCGGCGGCTTCTGCGTTCCAGCGGGTCAGGATATGGATGGTCGCGCCGGCGAGTATGGGCATGTTCATCGAGTTCTGCATGCCGGTGACGTGACAGAAGGGCAGCGTTGCAAGAACCCGCGCGCCTTCCTCCATGCCGACCCATTCCGGGTAGGCAAAGATGGTCGCGTTGACGCTGGCATGGGTGTGCAGGCAGCCCTTGGGCATGCCCGTGGTGCCCGAGCTGTAAGGAATGATGCACCAGTCCTGCGGGCCCCGGGTGTGTTCCGGCGGCGTCAGCCCCGCCGCGATCGCCGCCAGCCACGGTGTCGCGCGCGGCGCGTCGGGCGTGGCGAGGATTTGCGCCGGTGGCTCGATCTCGGGCGTTTCGGGGATGTAATCGGCGTAGCGCACCGCGATGCAGGCCGCCGGATCGAGATCCGCTGGGATTTCGGGCGCCAGCTCGGCCCCGAACACGATTGCGCGCGCACCGGAGTCGCGCAGGATATGGGCCAGCTCGGCTCCCCGGCACATCGGGTTTACCGGAACGATCACCGCGTTCGCGGCCATGATCGCGTAATAGGCGATGATGAATTGGGGCGCGTTCTGCATGTAGATTGCGACGCGGTCATCCGGCCTGACGCCCGCGCGGTGATGCAGGTAACCGGCAAGGCTGCGCACCTCATCCAGAAGCTGCGCATAGCTGAGTGTCCTGCCGTAATACCAGATGGCCGTGTGATCGGGGTGGCGTCGGGCAGCGGCCAGCAGGTTGTGAAACACCGAATGCGGCGAGGGGTCGAGACTGAAGGGCCGGCCCGGGGGCCAGATGTCATGATGCCGGTTCTGCATGTTCATCCGCCCTCCCATTGCGGTCAGGCGATCCTAACCGGTCAGCGAGGGTTGTCGAGCGTCAGCCGTTCCACCTGAACCAGCGCCGTGTGGGCGCTGCTGCCCTGCCCTAGCCGCGAGGTCCCGATATCCCGTGTCAGGACGTTCGGGTTGCCATGCGGGTCGATGTTGCCGCCCGGATCGCCGTACCACGCACCGGTGGGCAGGGCGACCACGCCGGGGCGGATACCCTCGGACACCGCGGCGCGGGCGCGGCAGGCACCGCGTGCGTTGAAGACGCGGACAAGGTCGCCCGATGTGATACCGCGGGCCTGCGCATCCTGCGCGTGGATCACCAGCGTCTCGGGCCGGGCACCGGGCTGATCGGCCAGCGCGGCCTCAAGCTGACTGTGGAGCTTGTCGCCCGGTTGCGGCGAGACGAGGTGGAGCGGGGTGGCCTCGGACGCGGTGCCCAGCCATTCCGAGGGTGGCAGCCAGACCGGGTGACCGGGGCAGTCGTCATAGCCGAACCCGTCGATCCGATCCGAGAAGATTTCGATCCGGCCAGAGGGAGTGGGCAGCGGCGCGGCCTCGGGGTCCTCGCGGAACGGGGCAAAGAACGTCCGGTTCGGCCCGTCGGCACGGATCGGCAATTGCACCCAGTTGCAGTCGCGCAGCGTGGCGAGATCGGGGATGTCGATGCCCTGCTCTGCCGCCTGTTCACGGTACTGGTCGTACAGCAGCGCAATCCAGTCGGACGCGCTGCGCCCTTCGGTGAAATCGGCGCCCAGCCCCATTCGCTCGGCCAGCCCCGCAAAGATCGCGTAATCATCGCGCGCCTCGCCCACGGGCGGGATCAGCTGCGGCATGTGGAACAGGTAATCGTCGAGGTTCGTGCGGCCGATATCCTCACGCTCATAGGGCGTGGTCGCGGGAAAGACGATATCGGCGCGCCGGGCCGTCGCGGTCCACCACGGTTCGTTGACGATGACGGTCTCGGGGCTTTGCCATGCCTCGTGCAGCGCGTTGAGGTCCTGGTGGTGGTGATAGGGATTGCCGCCGGCCCAATAGATCAGCCGGATGTCAGGATAGGTGTCGCGCCTGCCGTTGAAATCATACTCCATGCCGGGATGGCGCAGCGCGTCGGCGATGCGGGCGACGGGGATGAACTTCCTGACCGGGTTCTGCAATTGCGAGAAGGTCATGCCGCGCAGGCCGATCAATGATTTGCCGACGCCGCCGATGGCACCATAGCCGTATCCGACCCCGCCGCCGGGCAGGCCGATCTGTCCCAGCATCGCCGCCAGAACGGCGGACATCCAGTAGGGCTGCTCGCCATGTTCCGCGCGTTGCAGCGACCATGCGACGGTTACAAAGGTGCGGCTGGCCGCCATCCGGCGCGCAAGGTCGCGGATGGTATCCGGCGCGACGCCACAGATCGGTGCGGCCCAGTCCGGGTTCTTGGGCTGGCCATCGGTTTCGCCCATCAGGTACGGGCGGAACCGGTCGAAGCCCACGGTGCAACGGTCAAGAAAGGCGTGGTCGGTCAGCCCCTCTTCTTCCAGCACATGTGCCAGGGCAAGCATCATCGCCGTGTCCGATCCCGGGCGCAGAGGTACCCACTCGCATCCCGCGGGCGCATCCGTGCGTTGCGGCCCGATATTGATGCAGCGCATCCCCTTGGTGGCGAAGCGGTCGAACCAGCCGGCGGTCTCATGCTCGGTGATACCGCCCATGCTGACCTGGGCGTTCTTGGGATTGATACCGCCGAACATGACCAGCGTTTCGGTATGGTCATGGATGACCTGCCAGCCCTCTTGGTGTTCGTAGAGAAGGGTCAGGAAGTCGGCGCCGAAAACATGCGGCATGATCGCCTGCGCACAGCCTGTGGAATAGCTGCCGAAGGAGGCGACATAGCCGCCGATCACGTTCAGGAAGCGGTGGACCTGGCTTTGCGCGTGGTGGAACCGCCCGGCCGAGCCCCACCCGTAGGAACCGCCAAAGATCGCTTCGTTGCCATGTGTCTTGCGGATGCGGTCGATCTCGGCCGCGGCGATATCCAGCGCCTCGTCCCAAGGAAGATCGACGAATTCGTCCGAGCCCCGGCCCGTTCGCTTACGGGACGAGAGCCAGCCCCGGCGGATGGCCGGGCGGGCGATGCGGCTGCGGTGATGCACCGCCTCGGGCAGGATCTCGGGGATGCGGGATGGGTTGGGGTCGTTGGCGAAGGGCCGGGTGGCGACGATGCGGCCATCCTCAACATCGACCTCGAACGCGCCCCAATGGCTGGTGGTGATCCGGGTCTGTCTTGTCGAACCATCGGCCATGGGCGCGGCATCCTTTCTGGGTGTCGTTGGCCGAGGATATGCCGGATGCGCCCGCGCGCGCCAACAAAAAACCCCCGCGCCACGGGGGCGCGGGGGTTGGTGTTACAGCCCTTGGGCCGGGATCACTCGCGGCTTTCCGGCGTTTCGACGAGGTTCTCGATATCGCCATCGAGCATGTCGTCGTCCATCACCGGCGCAGCAAGCGCCGCTGCGGCTTCAGCCTCTTCGCGGCGCGCCTCGATCACGACATTGTCGCGATCCTGCGCGATGCGGCGGACCTTCTGGGTCGCGCCACCGGTACCGGCCGGGATCAGACGGCCGACGATGACGTTCTCCTTGAGTCCCACCAGCTTGTCGACCTTGCCCTGAACCGACGCCTCGGTCAGCACGCGGGTCGTTTCCTGGAACGAAGCCGCCGAGATGAAGCTGCGGGTCTGCAGCGACGCCTTGGTGATCCCCAGCAGGATCGGTTCGCCCTGTGCCGGACGACCGCCTTTCTTGAGCGCCTTGTCGTTGGCCTGATCGAACTCCTGCTTGTCCACGTGCTCGCCCTTGAGCAGCGTGGTGTCGCCGGAGTCGAGGATCTCCCACTTCTGCAGCATCTGGCGAACGATCACCTCGATGTGCTTGTCGTTGATCTTCACACCCTGCAGTCGATAGACGTCCTGCACCTCGTCGATCATGTAATCGGCCAGGGCCTCGACGCCGAGGATCGACAGGATGTCGTGCGGCGCGGGGTTGCCATCCATGATGTAGTCGCCCTTCTGCACGAAGTCGCCTTCCTGCACCGGGATGTGCTTGCCCTTGGGCACCATGTACTCGATCGGCTCCATCGACTCGTCGGCGGGTTCGATCGTGATCCTGCGCTTGTTCTTGTAGTCGCGCCCGAACCGGACATAGCCGTCGGCCTCAGCGATGATCGCATGGTCCTTGGGACGGCGTGCCTCAAACAGTTCGGCCACACGCGGCAGACCACCGGTGATGTCCTTGGTCTTGGCACCTTCGCGCGGGATACGCGCGACGACGTCGCCGGCCTCGACCTTCTGTCCGTCTTCGACGGAGAGGATCGCATCCACCGACATCGGGTAGTGAACCGGGTTGCCCGCATCGTTGCGGACCGGTTCGCCATCCTCGTCGACCAGGATGATCTCGGGCTTGAGATCCGAGCCCTTGGGCGCGGCACGCCAGTCGATCACGATCTTCTGGGTCATGCCGGTTGCGTCATCGGTCTCGTCACGCACGGCGATACCCGACACGAGGTCGACATATTTCGCGGTGCCCGACTTCTCGGCCAGGATGGGCAAGGTGTAGGGATCCCACTCGAACAGCTTGTCGCCGCGCGAGACGGTCTGCCCGTCCTTCACGAACAGCTTGGAGCCGTACCCCAGCTTGAAGCTGGCGCGCTCTTCGCCGTGCTCGTCCTTGATCAGGACCTTCATGTTGCGGCCCATGACAAGGCTTTCGCCGTTGGCGTTGACCAGAAGCTGCGGGTTCTCGTACGCGATCACGCCGTCCTGGTTGGCCTCCTGGAAGGATTGCTGACCACCCTGCGCAACACCGCCGATGTGGAAGGTCCGCATCGTCAGCTGCGTGCCGGGTTCGCCGATGGACTGCGCCGCGATGATGCCGACAGCTTCGCCGGTGTTCACCATGGTACCGCGTGCAAGGTCACGGCCATAGCACATGGCACAGACGCCTTCCTCGGCCTCGCAGGTCAGCGGCGAACGGATCCGCGCCGACTGCACTCCGGCCTCGTCAATGGCGTCGGACATGCGCTCGTCGATCAGCTGACCGGCGGCGACCAGAACCTCGTCGGTGCCCGGCCTGACGATGTCATCGGCAGCGACGCGGCCCAGGATACGCTCGGCCAGCGATGCGACGACTTCACCGTCGTTGACGGCGGCCTCGGCGGTGATAGCGCGGTCGGTTCCGCAATCCTTCATCCGCACGATGCAGTCCTGCGCCACGTCCACGAGGCGGCGGGTCAGGTAACCCGAGTTCGCCGTCTTGAGCGCGGTGTCGGACAGACCCTTACGGGCACCGTGGGTGGAGTTGAAGTACTCCAGAACGGTCAGGCCTTCCTTGAAGTTCGAGATGATCGGCGTCTCGATGATGTCGCCGTTCGGCTTTGCCATCAGGCCGCGCATCCCGCCCAGCTGTTTCATCTGGGTGACAGAACCACGCGCGCCCGAGTGGGCCATCATGTAGACCGAGTTGGGCTCGCGGTCAGCGCCGCCTTCCTCTTTCTGGACGGCGGAGATGGTGCTCATCATCGCTTCGGTGACGCGGTCGTTACACTTCGACCAGGCATCGACGACCTTGTTGTACTTCTCACCCTGGGTGATCAGGCCGTCCATGTACTGCTGTTCGAAGTCCTTCACCTGCTCGCGGGTGTCCTCGACGATGGTCCACTTGCTGTCGGGAATGACCATGTCGTCCTTGCCGAAGGAGATACCGGCCTTGAACGCTTCCTTGAAGCCCATGGACATGATCTGGTCACAGAAGATGACCGACTCCTTCTGACCGCAATAGCGGTAGACGGTGTCGATGACCTGCTGCACCTCTTTCTTCCGCAGCAGACGGTTGACCAGTTCGAACGGTGCCTTGGCGTTGAGCGGCAGCAGCGCACCCAGCCGGACGCGGCCCGGCGTGGTCTCGTAGCGCTTCTGCACTTCGAGGCCGTTCTCGTCGATCTGGGTGATCCGCGCGGTGATCTTGGAGTGCAGATGCACCTCGCCGGCGTCGAGGGCGTGCTGCACCTCGTCGATCGAGCCGAACACCTTGCCCTCGCCCACCATGCCTTCACGCTCGAGCGTGAGGTAGTAGAGACCAAGGATCATGTCCTGCGACGGAACGATGATCGGCGCGCCGTTGGCGGGCGACAGAACGTTGTTCGTCGACATCATCAGCACGCGCGCTTCCAGCTGGGCCTCAAGGCTCAGCGGGACGTGCACGGCCATCTGGTCACCGTCAAAGTCGGCGTTGAAGGCCGAGCAGACCAGCGGGTGAAGCTGGATCGCCTTGCCTTCGATGAGAACCGGTTCGAACGCCTGGATGCCAAGACGGTGCAGTGTCGGCGCACGGTTCAGCATGACAGGGTGTTCGCGGATCACCTCGTCGAGGATATCCCAGACTTCGGGACGCTCTTTCTCGACCAGTTTCTTCGCCTGTTTCACGGTCGACGACAGGCCCTTGGCCTCGAGCCGCGAGTAGATGAACGGCTTGAACAGTTCGAGCGCCATCTTCTTGGGCAGGCCGCACTGGTGCAGCTTGAGCTCGGGGCCGGTCACGATGACCGAACGGCCAGAGAAGTCGACCCGCTTACCCAGAAGGTTCTGGCGGAAGCGACCCTGCTTACCTTTGAGCATGTCCGACAGCGATTTCAGCGGGCGCTTGTTGGCGCCGGTGATCACGCGGCCACGACGGCCGTTGTCGAACAGGGCGTCGACCGACTCTTGCAGCATCCGCTTTTCGTTGCGGACGATGATGTCGGGCGCGCGCAGTTCGATCAGACGCTTCAGACGGTTGTTCCGGTTGATCACGCGGCGATACAGATCGTTCAGATCCGAGGTCGCGAAACGGCCGCCATCCAGCGGAACCAGCGGGCGCAGTTCCGGCGGAATGACCGGGATCACGGTCATGATCATCCACTCGGGGCGGTTGCCCGACTCCAGAAAGGATTCGACGACCTTGAGCCGCTTGATGATCTTCTTGGGCTTCAGTTCACCGGTGGCTTCCTTCAGCTCGGCGCGCAGCGTCTCGGCCTCCGACTCGAGGTCGATGGCCGCCAGCATCTCGCGGATCGCCTCGGCGCCGATATTGGCGGTGAAGGCGTCCATGCCGTACTGGTCCTGGGCGTCCATGAACTCTTCTTCGGTAAGCATCTGGCCATAGGTCAGATCGGTCAGACCGGGTTCGATCACCACGTAGTTCTCGAAGTAGAGCACACGCTCCAGGTCGCGCAGGGTCATGTCCAGCATCAGGCCGATGCGGGAGGGCAGCGACTTGAGGAACCAGATATGCGCGACGGGGGCCGCCAGTTCGATATGGCCCATGCGCTCGCGCCGGACCTTTTGCAGCGTCACCTCGACGCCGCATTTCTCGCAGACGACGCCGCGATACTTCATGCGCTTGTACTTGCCGCAAAGGCATTCGTAATCCTTGATCGGGCCAAAGATACGCGCGCAGAACAGACCGTCACGCTCGGGCTTGAACGTGCGGTAGTTGATGGTCTCGGGCTTCTTGATCTCGCCATAGGACCACGAGAGGATCCGCTCGGGCGAGGCCAGCGAAACCTTGATCTCGTCAAAGACCTTTTGCGGGGCCAGCGGGTTGAACGGGTTGTTGGTCAGTTCCTGGTTCATGTCTGTTCCTCAGATGTCAGAGGGTGCGGGGAAGGCGCTGCCCAAGGTTTCATGGGAAACCCCGGGCCAGGGAAATTCAGCGAATTTCCTTACTCCTCCTCCGCATCCAGGAGTTCCATGTTGAGGCCGAGGCCGCGGACTTCTTTCACGAGCACGTTGAAGCTCTCCGGCACGCCGGCCTCGAAATTGTCCTCGCCCTTGACGATCGACTCGTAGACCTTGGTCCGGCCTGCAACGTCGTCGGATTTCACCGTCAGCATTTCCTGCAGGGTGTAGGCCGCGCCATATGCTTCGAGCGCCCAGACCTCCATCTCGCCGAAACGCTGGCCGCCGAACTGCGCCTTGCCGCCCAGCGGCTGCTGGGTCACGAGGCTGTACGGCCCGGTCGAGCGCGCGTGGATCTTGTCGTCCACGAGGTGGTGCAGCTTGAGCAGGTACTTGACGCCCACGGTCACGGGACGTGCGAACTGCTCCCCGGTGCGCCCGTCGAACAGGATCGACTGGCCGGACTCGTTGAAGCCCGCACGCATCAGGGCGTCGTTCACATCCTGCTCTTTCGCACCGTCAAAGACCGGCGTTGCGATCGGCACACCACGGGTGACGTTGCCTGCAGCCTCCACGAGGGTGTTCTCTTCCATGTTGGCGAGACCTTCCTCGTAGACATCCTCACCATAGGCAAGGCGCAGAGCCTCACGTACCGGTGTCAGATCGCCCGAGCGGCGATATTCCTGCAGCGCGTCGTCGATCTTGATCCCAAGGCCGCGCGCGGCCCAGCCCATGTGGGTTTCAAGGATCTGACCGACGTTCATCCGCGACGGCACACCCAGCGGGTTGAGGCAGAAATCGACCGGGGTACCGTCCGCGAGGAACGGCATGTCCTCCATCGGCACCACTTTCGAGATCACACCCTTGTTCCCGTGACGGCCGGCCATCTTGTCGCCCGGCTGCAGCTTGCGCTTCACCGCGATGAAGACCTTGACCATCTTCATCACACCCGGCGGCAGGTCGTCGCCACGGCGGACCTTTTCGACCTTGTCCTCGAAACGGGCATCAAGCGCGCGCTTCTGCGCCTCGTACTGCTCGTTCAGGGCCTCGACCACCTTGGCGTCTTCCTCGTCCTCGAGGGCGAGCATCCACCACTGGCCACGGGTCAGCGTGCCGAGCAGATCTTCGGTGATTTCCGAACCTGCCTTGACGCCCTTGGGCCCCTTCACCGCGGTCTTGCCGAGGATCATGGACTTCAGGCGCGCATAGATGTTGCGGTCGAGGATTGCCAACTCGTCGTCTCGGTCACGGGCCAGACGTTCGACTTCCTCACGCTCGATCTGCAGCGCACGCTCGTCTTTTTCGACGCCGTGGCGGTTGAAGACCCGCACTTCGACAACAGTGCCGAAATCGCCCGGCTTGACGCGCAGCGAGGTGTCACGCACGTCGCTGGCCTTTTCGCCGAAAATGGCGCGCAGAAGTTTCTCTTCCGGCGTCATCGGGCTTTCGCCTTTGGGCGTGATCTTGCCCACCAGGATATCGCCCGGCTCCACGTCGGCACCGATATAGACGATGCCGGCCTCATCGAGGTTGCGCAGCGCCTCTTCACCCACGTTGGGAATGTCGCGGGTGATTTCCTCGGGCCCGAGCTTGGTGTCACGGGCGGCGACTTCGAATTCCTCGATATGGACCGAGGTAAAGACGTCGTCGCGCGCGATGCGCTCGGAGATCAGGATCGAGTCCTCGTAGTTGTAGCCGTTCCAAGGCATGAACGCGACGACCACGTTCTTGCCCAGTGCCAGTTCACCCATATCCGTGGACGGACCATCGGCAATGACTTCGCCCTTTTCGACAGTGTCGCCCACCTTGACCAGAGGCTTCTGGTTGATGGTGGTGTTCTGGTTCGAGCGCTGGAACTTGCGCAGGCGGTAGATGTCCACCCCCGCATCGCCCAGTTCGAGGTCCGAGGTTGCCCGGATCACGATACGCTGCGCATCGACCTGGTCGATCACGCCGGCGCGCTTGGCCTGGATGGCCGCGCCGGAGTCGATGGCGACCTTCTCCTCGATCCCGGTGCCCACCAGCGGCGCCTCGGCCCGCAGGAGCGGGACCGCCTGACGCTGCATGTTCGACCCCATCAGGGCGCGGTTGGCGTCGTCGTTTTCAAGGAACGGGATCAGCGACGCCGCTACCGACACCAGCTGTTTCGGCGACACGTCGATCAGGTCAACGCTTTCGACGGGCGCAAGGGTGTAATCCCCGGCCTGGCGCGTGTTGACCATCTCGTTCACGAACTTGCCGTTCTCGTCCAGCGTCGCGTTGGCCTGCGCCACGGTGTGGCGCATTTCCTCGGTCGCGGACATGTAGTGAACCTCGTCGGTCACCTGCCCCTCGTTCACGACGCGATAGGGCGTTTCGATGAAGCCGTACTTGTTCACGCGGGCAAAGGTGGCCAGCGAGTTGATCAGACCGATGTTCGGACCTTCGGGCGTTTCGATCGGGCACATCCGGCCATAGTGGGTCGGGTGCACGTCGCGCACCTCGAAGCCGGCACGCTCACGGGTCAGACCGCCGGGCCCAAGCGCCGAGAGACGACGCTTGTGCGTCACTTCGGAGAGCGGGTTGGTCTGGTCCATGAACTGCGACAGCTGCGACGAGCCAAAGAATTCGCGAACGGCTGCGGCGGCCGGTTTCGCGTTGATAAGGTCCTGCGGCATGACGGTGTCGATCTCGACCGAGGACATGCGTTCCTTGATCGCGCGCTCCATGCGGAGCAGACCGACGCGGTACTGGTTTTCCATCAGCTCGCCGACAGAGCGCACCCGGCGGTTGCCGAGGTGGTCGATGTCGTCGATGTCGCCCTTGCCGTCGCGCAGTTCGACAAGCGCCTTGACACAGGCCACGATATCTTCGCGGTCCAGTGTGCGCTGGGTGTCGGGCTTTTCGAGAGCCAGGCGCATGTTCATCTTCACGCGGCCAACGGCGGACAGGTCATAGCGCTCGCTGTCGAAGAACAGCGTGTCGAACAGGGCCGACGCCGCTTCGACGGTGGGCGGCTCGCCGGGGCGCATGACGCGGTAGATATCCATGAGCGCGGTTTCCCGGTTCATGTTCTTGTCCTGCGCCACGGTGTTGCGGATGTACGGGCCGACATTGATGTTGTCGATGTCCAGAACCGGGATGTCGGTGATACCCGCATCCAGCAGTTCCTTGACGGTGCCACCGATCAGGTCGCCATCCTTATCGTATTCAAGGGTCAGCTCGTCGCCGGCCTCGACATAGATCGCGCCGGTTTCCTCGTTGATGATGTCCTTGGCGACGAACTTGCCGACGATGTGGTCGAACGGGACAAGAAGGTCGGTGACCGATCCTTCCTCGATCAGCTTCTTGACGGCGCGCGGGGTGACCTTCTTGCCGGCCTCGGCGATCACCTCGCCCGACGCGGCGTCGACGAGATCATAGGTCGGACGGGTACCGCGCACACGCTCGGGGAAGAAGGGAGTTACCCAGCCCTGGCCCTTGCGCAGCTTGAAATGCACCGTGTTGTAATAGGCATCCATGATGCCTTCCTGGTCCAGGCCAAGCGCATAGAGCAGCGTCGTCACCGGCAGCTTGCGGCGACGGTCGATACGGGCAAAGACGATATCCTTGGCATCGAATTCGAAGTCGAGCCACGAGCCGCGATACGGGATGATCCGGCAGGCGAAGAGCAGCTTGCCCGAGCTGTGGGTCTTGCCCTTGTCATGGTCAAAGAACACACCCGGCGAGCGGTGCATCTGGGACACGATGACCCGCTCGGTGCCGTTGACGATGAAGGTGCCGTTGGGCGTCATCAGGGGCATGTCGCCCATGAAAACGTCCTGCTCCTTGATGTCCTTGACGGATTTCGCGCCGGTATCCTCGTCCACGTCGAACACGATGAGGCGAAGCGTGACCTTCAGCGGAGCGCTGTAGGTCATGTCGCGCTGCATGCATTCCTCGACGTCGTATTTCGGCTTTTCCAGCTCGTACTTCACGAACTCCAGCACGGAGGTTTCGTTGAAATCCTTGATCGGGAAAACCGACTGGAAAACGCCCTTGATCCCTTCACCATCGGTGGGCTGCTCGGCATCGCCGGAGCGCAGGAACAGGTCGTAGGAGGATTTCTGGACCTCGATGAGGTTCGGCATTTCCAGAACTTCGCGGATCTTGCCGTAGTATTTCCGAAGACGTTTCTGGCCAAGGAAGGTTTGCGCCATAACAGATGTCACCTTTCGATGTGCTCGCAGGCCAGAACGGCCGCCGGGCTCCGGCGTCCTGACCACAGGAGACGACACGACCGGATCAATCCATGGCCACCGTCCCGAGTGGTGGCCTTCCCGATCCGGGAACCGCGCCTTGGAAAACCCCTCATTCAACAAGGGGTTTGCCAAGACAGGTTCGGCTGGACCCGGATTCCTCCGGGCCCAGCCTGATTACGTGATGCGACTTGTGCGCATCCGGCGAGCGGCTTAGGCCAGCTCGACCTCGGCGCCAGCTGCTTCCAGCTTGCCTTTGACTTCTTCGGCTTCGTCCTTGGACACGCCTTCCTTGATCTTGCCGCCGGCTTCGACCAGTTCCTTGGCTTCTTTCAGGCCCAGGCCGGTGATGCCGCGAACTTCCTTGATCACGTTGATCTTGGATGCGCCTGCGTTCTTCAGGACGACGTCGAACTCGGTCTTTTCCTCTTCGGCCGCGGCAGCGTCGCCGCCTGCGGGGCCGGCCATCATGACAGCGCCGCCAGCTGCGGGCTCGATGCCGTACTCGTCCTTGAGGATGGTTTTCAGTTCTTGTGCTTCCAGCAGGGTCAGACCAACGATCTCTTCTGCCAGTTTCTTCAGATCAGCCATTGTATCAGCTCTTTCCGTTTTACAGATGTGTGTTCCAACGTCGGGATGTAACCCCTTCGCGGATCATTCAGTGCCAACCGCTTACGCAGCTTCCGCCTTCTCTTCGATGGTGGACAGGATGCTTGCGATGTTGCTTGCAGGTGCGCCAATCGCGCCAGCGATGTTCGAAGCAGGTGCGCCGATGCAGCCCACGATCGAGGCAATGAGCTCCTCGCGGGACGGCATTTTCGACACGGCTTCGACGCCGGCACGGTCAAGAGCGTTCTCACCCATTGCGCCGCCGAGGATCTCAAACTTCTTGTTATCCTTGGCGAAGTCCTCGGCAACCTTGGCCGCAGCCACGGGATCCTCGGAATAGGTCAGAACGGTCATCCCCGTCAGCAGGTCAGCCATGGAAGAACACGGCTTACCCTCAAGGGCGATTTTGGCGAGCTTGTTCTTGGCAACACGCACGGAGCCGCCCGCGTCACGAGCACGTGCGCGAAGGTCCTGCATCTCGGCAACTGTCAGACCCGTGTAGTGGGCAACCACCACGACGCCAGAGCTTTCGAAGATCTGGCCGAGTTCCTCGACCACTTTCTCTTTCTGGGCTCTATCCACAGTTCTCTCCAAGTTTGGGATGACAATGCATCCCGGCTCAAGTCTGCCGGGCTCTCACCCGGCGTTCAGGTCCGTTTTACGGGGTGGAGCCAAAAGTATCGCCCGAGGGTGGGACCCTCGATCTTTTTGGTCTTTCCCGTCTCAGGCAGGAGATTAAGGCCACGCGGGCCACCCACCGTCTTGGACGAAACGAAATAAAGCGCACGACGAATCGCACGCTTTATCCGCACCCCGTCCTAGACCATGCGGGGGCGGTTTCCAAGGGGTAAATCGCAGCTATTCCGCAGGAGCCGTGCCATCCGGAAACTCGGTCAGAGCATCCTCGTTCAACTCCTCGGTTCTGAACGAGCAGGACAGCTTTGCCCCGTATTGGGCCAACAACCTCTGGCGCCTGCGGTGCCGGATGGTTTGCCAGTGATGCGGCGCGTCGATGAACCCTTCGGAATGCAAATCGGCACCGACGGCCTGCAATTCAAGTTCCGCGAAGCAATTCCAGTTCGGATTTTTCATGTCGGTCCGGCGGTGGAACCGGTCGATCTTGTCGATCACCAGCGGCGCCCGCCCCATACATCCCGTGAGGTTCGGCACGATATCCTTGCCGCCATCGTGTCGTCGAAGGATCACGGCAACACGCTGCTCCGGCTCGGCGACGAACGCCACGAGATGCAGCGCACTGCCATCCGGTGCAACGATCTTTTCGGCCCCCATATAGGCCGCGATCTGTTCGCTGAGCGAATACTTCTCGGGGCGGAACTCGTGGTAGCCCTCGTTGACCAGCAGCTTGGTCAGCCGCTCCTCGTCGAAATGCCCCCCGCGTCGCAACCAATAGCCCGCGCGCGAAAGATACAGCTTGCGATGTGAGCCCGGGCGGATGCCGGCGCGCAACCTTTCGCGGATGAAGCTGCGAAACTCCGGAGTTCCTGCCGCCATCGGGCCCAGCCCGCAGCCCTGCCGGGGCACGACCAGACGCTCGACCCGGGTCGTCTCGTTCACGATCCGGACCGGCAGGTCGGCACCGCACCGCCTGAGCAGGTCACGCTGGAACCCGTCGTCGCGGCATTGCGCAGCCGCCCCGTGGCGAGGCCAGACGTACAGGATACCGTCAAGTTTTAGATCGAGATGCTCCATCACCCAGATCCGGGCAAGAGACTCGAAAAGAAAATGCCCGAAATGGTTCCAGTAGTCCCCCGCGTAAAGCCAGGTGCCCGACAAGGTCTGCCCGTCCGCAAGCTCCCTTGCATCGACCGCCCGCGGATAAAGGTGACGCCCAAGGCGATAAGTGGTCCCATCCAGGATCGGTGCGCCGGTACGATCGACAAGGTTCCAGGAATTCGGATCGGGTCCGCCGATTACGACCGCACCTTCGGCACAGCTGACACCCGGCACTAGGGTGACACAGGGACCCTCGGCCGTTCGCAGGCGCGGCGCCAGTTTCGGTGCGAAGAGGTTCGGATCGACGTGCTGCATGGGCCGGACGGTAGGTAAGACCCGGAGAGAAAGTCAAAAATTCTCTTAAAACCCGACGCTTGCCGGGTTGGAATTCCGTTTACTGTTGCCGATTTGCTGGAGCCGCAGCAAGGCAAAGATCAGCCCGAAAAATGCCTCTGAACACCGGCATCGAGGTCGAGCGAGAGTTCCAAAAGGGCATTTTCCGCTGCAAGCCGTTCGAGCGCGGCAGCATCCATCCGGTGCAGCCGCTGGTGCAGATCCCGCAACTCGGGTTCGGGATCTTCGCGCTCCAACGCCTCGGCAACGCGTTGGGTAAGCGACGCTATGAACCCGCGAGAGGCGACCCGCCAATCCACCTTTGCCCGCCACGGCCCGTAATCCAGGCCGATCATGTGCAGGAGATAGGCCCCGCTCTCGCGTCCGGCGACATGCTCGGGCGGGATCTCCTTGCCACGGACGGGCCAGTGCTGACGCAGGCTCAGGTCGCCCTGCCCGCCCCGAATGGCCGATTTTCCCGCGGCATGACCGACCAGCCCCTTGCGCCGTGGTCCGAACAGGCCTGCATCTTCGCCATAGACTCGGCGCGCGGCGTCCCGCTCCATTGGCAGGCGGAACACGCGACGCGGATGGTCGTGAGTCGTGCCGACGCCCTCGGCCGTTTCGATCCGGACGGAAACTGCATCCTCGGGAATGTCGTCCAGAAAATCGCGAATTGCACGCCCGTCGACGTGAAGGAACTCGTCGGCGTCGACGTTCAGAAACCAGTCGGTATCGCTCTGCCGGTAGGCATGCGTCAACGCGGCGTTCTGTCTTTTGGTGAAGCGCGTATCGGGGTCTAGCCCCAAGTCTCTCCAGAACTCCGATGTGCAAGCTATGCACTGGATCCGGGGGTTGTGCCGCAGGACCCCGATGGCGAGGTCCTGCGGATCGTCGAAATAAAGCGTCAGCCGGTCGGCCCCGGCATCAAGATACCAAGCGGCAAAGCGGAGAGTGTCCTGCAGGTCTTCGCGCAGGATGGCTCCGACATGCCAGCTCGGTCCCATCCGAGGCCTCCGCGACTTACTCGCTTGCGGCTTCGGCGACGTCCAGCGTAACGCCCGGACCCATGGTCGAAGACAGCGAGATCTTCTTCATGTAGGTGCCCTTGGCGCCCGAGGGCTTTGCCTTTGCCACGGCCGAAACGAAGGCGCGGACGTTCTCGACCAGCTTGGCCTCGTCAAAGGATGCCTTGCCAACGCCGGCATGGACGACACCGCCCTTTTCGGCCTTGAACTGAACTTCGCCACCCTTGGCGGCTTCGACAGCCTGCTTGACGTCCATCGTCACGGTGCCGACCTTGGGGTTCGGCATCAGGTTGCGGGGACCAAGAATCTTGCCCAGACGGCCAACGATCGGCATCATGTCCGGGGTCGCGATGCAGCGGTCGAATTCGATCGTGCCGCCCTGGATCGTTTCCATCAGGTCTTCGGCGCCAACGATGTCCGCACCGGCTTCCTTGGCTTCGTCTGCCTTGGGGCCACGGGCGAAAACGGCCACGCGGACCTCTTTACCCGTACCGTTGGGCAGGCCGACCACGCCGCGCACCATCTGGTCCGCGTGACGGGTGTCGACACCCAGGTTCATCGCGATCTCGACGGTCTCGTCGAATTTCGCGTTGGCGTTGGCCTTGATCAGAGCGACGGCATCCTGAACCGACAGGTCTTCCTTGCCGGCGAAGGCTTCGCGAGCGGCGCGCGTACGTTTACCCAGCTTTGCCATCTTACTTCACCTCGATGCCCATGGAGCGGGCGGAGCCCAGGATGATCTGCATCGCCGCCTCGATATCATTGGCGCTGAGATCTTTCATCTTCGCTTCGGCGATCTCGCGCACCTGAGCGGCGGTCACGGTGCCGACGGTCTCACGCGAGGGGGTTTTTGCGCCCGATTTCACCTTGGCAGCCTTCTTCAGGTAGTAGGACGCCGGCGGCGTCTTGATGTCCATGGTAAAGGACTTGTCCTGATAGTAGGTGATCACGGTCGGGCACGGCGCGCCGGGCTCCATATCTGCGGTCTTGGCGTTGAACGCCTTGCAGAATTCCATGATGTTGATGCCGCGCTGACCCAACGCCGGGCCCACCGGGGGCGACGGGTTGGCTTGGCCTGCGGGCACTTGCAGCTTCATGCTGCCCACGAGTTTCTTGGCCATTGGCCTTCTCCTTTTTCAGCATCCGAACCGTCGCGACGGCCGGACAGGGTTGCCCGTGGTTCGGTGCCGCCACGCGTGGCGACCGCCTCCCACGATTGTGCCTCATCATTCCACGCGGTGTACTTCGATCCGCGAAGACCTGACGAAGCGTTCGCTCAGGACTGTTTGGTGACCTGAGTGAAATCCAGTTCGACCGGGGTTTCCCGGCCAAAGATCGAAACGCTGACGCGCAGTTTCTGGTTGTCGTCGTCTACGCCTTCGACCATGCCGTCGAAATCCTCGAACGGCCCGTCATTGACCTTGACCTTCTCGCCGACCTCGAAACTGATCAGAGTACGCGGCGCTTCCTCGCCCTCCTGAACGCGGTTGAGGATCTGGTTCACCTCGGCATCGCGCATCGGCATCGGCCGGCCCTGCGGCCCTAGAAATCCGGTTACCCGATTGATTCCATTGATCAAATGGTAACCCTGGTCGGACATCTCCATATGCACCAGCACATAGCCCGGCATGAAACGGCGCTCGGTCGTGACCTTCTTGCCGCGACGCACCTCGATCACCTCTTCGGTGGGAACGAGGACCTCGTCGATCTCGTCCTCGAGGCCATTTTCGGCGACGAGGGTGCGGATCTGTTCTGCGATCTTCTTCTCGAAATTCGAGAGTACGCTGACCGAGTACCACCGTTTCGCCATGTGCCTTGCCGTCCTTGTCTTGCCTCGGCCACGTGCGCAGACGTGGCGAAAACCTGAAAAAACTCAAGCGGTTAATCAACAAACCGCCACAATGAAAAGCGGCGCGCAGCCCGAATCGCCGCACGCCAATCATCGAAGTGGGGTGTGACCTAACGCCCAAGCGCCCGATATGCAAGAGGGCTGGCCATTTTCCGCCCCCCGTTCGCGCGACGTGAGTAACCGGCATTTTGACCGTTTTGTACCCCCTTCACGACCCCCTTTGACCGTTTTGTACAATGCTGTACGCCGATCCCGGCGGTCGTTCCGATTGCAGTTCACCCGCCGGTCGGCTCGATCACGGGAAAGGTCCAGGACCCGCCGAGGATCTCGGCGCGGGGTTTGTACAGGCGGATCGTGTAGTTCCAGCCGGGCGTGATCGGGATGCAGTTGATGCGCCCGTCCTCGCAGCCGCCGAAATTCAGGGTGTAGGAGCCGTCCTCATTCGCGGTGGCCGAGGTGTTGTTATAGCTGTTCCGGCCCAGGTCATTCGGCGCAAGGTAGCCATCGGCATCGTAGACCGTGACCGACCAGAAGGCATCGACCGGAACCTCGCCAAAGGTAACGGAATGCGGGGTGACGCCGTCATTGGCTTCGACGCTGTCGACGATGGCGCTGGCAGTTGTCGCAGGTTGCCCGGCCCAGCCCGCTATCGCGCCGACGAGATGGTCGATCGGTTCGACCTCTTCAGGTCGTCCAAAGGCCTTTCGCACGTCGAAGCCCACCGCGGCGGCAAGGTCGTTGATTGCCTTGCGCGCCTCGCCAAGCGCCTCGAGATCCCAGTCGGGCGCCTCGAACGGGCCGGGGCCGCCGCCGGTCAGCCTGATCCCGTCCTGCGCGACATGGGCCGTTTCCAGATCGCCCGGATCGCCCGCGTCAACGAAGGAGCGGAACAACAGGAGGGCAAAGCGCGTGCCAACTTCCTGTTGTGTCAGGACATAGCTGCCCGGCGTCGAATGAACGGTGCTGTAGTGATCCTGACTGATGACCAGCACGGACTGAAACCGCCCGTCGACTTCGGGGAGAACAACGGTGACCGGATGGGACAGGTCGACGACCGCGCCCGAATAGAGCGTGTCCTGGTTCGCGCGGATCACCGGCTGAGGCTCATCCGCCGAACTGGGTTTGCGGGCGTGGAAAATCTCGCCCACGCCAATGCCATAGGTCTGGAGCGTGAGTCGGAACATGTGATCGCTTTCCGCCCGGACGAGGTTTTCAAAGGTAATATCCTCGGCCGACACGAGGGCCGGGGCGCAGAGGGCAAGTGCGAGAAGCCGTTTGAACATCGGGGTCTCCTTTGAGGTCGGTTTGCCGGTTCGACAAGAGCATGTCGCGGGCCATGCAAATGATCGGGAACAGGTCGCCCTGCGGACGCGGTGGAATCGATTCACGTCATCCGCGCGCGGGCCATGTTCGCCCCGCGCGGCACAGGCCGCCGCCCCACCGATTTTGTGGGCGTTGAATTTGCGGGAGTTGACCGGACGCTGCCGAGCATCCACGAGCGCCGAAAGAACGGCGCACGCCGAAGTGCACGGAACGCGACAGAGCGCGGCAAGACCGGTTGTTCGCGGGATCATCACGGCATACTCCTGAAGCGCCACGGCGGGGCGGCGCGCACAGGTTATGCCATTGGGATCACGAGGAAACTGATGTGCATCAACGACAGTCGCCCGTCGTCATTCGTGCCTAGCTGAACATGCCGAGGACGAGTTGCAGACCACTGCGAATGCCCAGGTCGACCAGGGCAAAGAACACGGCTGTCAGCGCGGCCATGATGAACACCATCACCGTGGTCAGCAGCACTTCGCGGCGGGTCGGCCAGACGACCTTGGCAACCTCGGCGCGGACCTGCTGGATGAACTGGATGGGGTTGGTGGTGGCCATTGTGGGCGTGTCTCTCTGCTAGCGGATGGCGGGGACATAGCCGGGCTTGATGGCGATTTCAAGGCCGGCCAGGGGTTTTGGCCTATTCCGGCGCGCGGGCGTAATCCTCGTCGCTGACCTTTTCCAGCCAATGCGCGGGGGTGCCATCCTGCGCCTCTTGTATGGCGATGTGGACCATCGACGTCTCAGCGCCGGCGCCGTGCCAGTGCTCTTCTCCCGGCGGGATCCAGACCGTGTCGCCCGCGCGGATCACGCGGGGCGCCTCGCCGCGCTTGCCGACCAGTCCGACGCCATCGGTGACATAGAGGGTCTGGCCCAGCGGGTGGGTGTGCCAGGCGGTACGCGCGCCGGGTTCGAACGCAACGCGCAGCGCCATCACGCGGGCCGGGTCGGGCGCCTGCACGATGGGGTCCTGCCAGACGGTGCCGGTGAACCAGTCTTCGCGCGCCTTGAGCGTGGCGCGGCTGCCTGCTGGGTGGATATCCATGTCTGTCTCCTCCTGTCGGGCAGAGGATGCCGCGCGGGGCGGCGGCGTCAAGGCTTGGGGTGGTCGTCGTAGTCGGAATTCAGGATGCGGCGCGCATCGCCCTCGGGGTCGTCATACTGGTTCGAGCGGACGGTATAGATGAAGGCGACAAGCCCGACGCCGCCCAGAAAGAGCGAAATCGGGATGAGGAATGACAGGACGTCCATCGGCTTACCTCAGGCGCAGCGCGTTCAGGGAAACGGTAATGGATGAGGTGGACATGGCAAGCGCCGCGATCAAGGGCGTCGCCAGGCCGGCCACGGCAAGCGGCACCGCGATCACGTTGTAGACCGTCGCGATCTGGAAGTTCTCGCGGATGCGTTTCGTGGCCTTGCGGGCGGTGTCGCAGGCATCGGCGATCGGGCTGAGGTCATGACCGAGGAGCACGATGTCGGACGCGACCCGCGCGGCATCGAGCGCCGAGGCGGGCGAGATCGAGACATGCGCGGCGGCTAGGGCCGCCGTGTCGTTGAGCCCGTCGCCGACCATCAGCACCTTGCGGCCCTCGTCGGTGAGCGCCTGAACGCGGGCGGCCTTGTCCTGTGGCAGGGCCTCGGCGATCCAGTCGGAGATGCCGAGCCGGTTGGCCAGCGCCCGCACGGCGGGCGTCGTGTCGCCCGAGATCAGCAGGACCGTCTTGCCCGAGGCATGCAGCGCGGCCACGGCCTCTTCAGCGCCGGGGCGCAGGGCATCGGTGAAGGTGAAGGCCAGCGGTGCGCGGTCGCCGATGGCAAGCCACGCGGCGGTCTGTTCGCCCTGTTCGGCGCCCACCCATGCGGCGCGACCCAGCCGGACGCGGCGGCCATGGTACTGCGCCTCGGTCCCGAAACCGGGGATCTCGGCCAGGTCGGTGAGCGGCGCGGGCCTGATCCCCGCCTCGCGCGCGGCACGTGTCAGCGCGCGGGAGAGCGGATGCGAGGACCCTTCGGCCAGAGCCAGCGCGATTTCCAGGTCGCTGCGGGCGTGATCGCCAAGGTTGGTGAGTTCGGGTGTGCCTGCGGTCAGCGTTCCGGTCTTGTCGAAGACGACGGTATCGACCTCGGCCAGCCGTTCCAGCGCGGTGGAATGCTTGATGAGCATCCCCCTGCGGAAAAGCCGTCCCGATGCGGCGGTTGTTACGGCCGGCACGGCAAGACCCAGGGCGCAGGGGCAAGTGATGATGAGGACGGCCGCGGCGATGTTGAGCGCGGTGCGCATGTCGCCGGAATAGAGCAGCCAGCCCAGGAAGCTTAGCGCGGACAGGATATGCACGCCAGGGGCATAGAGCTTGGCCGCGCTGTCGGCCAGCGAGGTATAACGGGAACGGCCAGATTCGGCGATGGCGACGAGGTCGGCCATGCGGTGCAGAGAGGTGTCCTGCCCCACGGCGGCGGCGCGAATCGTCAGCGGGCCGGTCAGGTTGACCTCTCCCGCACTGACGGTGGAGCCGGGTTCGGCATAGACCGGAAGCGTCTCGCCGGTGAGGAGCGAGCGGTCGAGCTCGGACCGGCCGTCGGTAATCTCGCCGTCGACGGGCATTCGCCCGCCGGGACGGACGCGGATCAGGTCGCCCACGCGCAGCTCGGAAACGGCGACCTCATGCTCGACACCGTTTTCCAGCCGCAGGGCGCGGGGCACTTCGAGCGCTGCCAGTTCCTCGGCCGCGGACCGGGCGATGGCGCGGGTGCGGTAATCGAGATAGCGGCCCGCCAGCAGGAAGAAGGTGAGCGCCAGCGCCGCGTCGAAATAGGCATGCTTGCCCGACAGCGCGGTTTCCCACAGCGAGGTGACGAGTGCGAGGACGATGGCCAGCACGATGGGCACGTCCATGTTGAGCCGCCGAACGCGCAGCGCGCTCCACGCGTTGACGAAGAAGGGCTGCGCGGAAAAGGCGATGGCCGGAAAGGTGATTGCAGCCGAGATCCAGTGAAACATGTCGCGCGTCGCGTCCGAGGCGCCCGACCAGACCGAGACCGACAGCAGCATCACGTTCATCGTGGCAAAGCCCGCCACGGCGAGCCGCATAAGCAGGTCGCGGCCAGCGCGGTCATTCTGGGTGGCCGACAATGCGCCTGCATCCAGCTCGTGCGCCTCGTACCCGGCCTGTTCGAGGGCGGGAATAAGGTCGGCGGCGCGCAGGTCAGGCCCGGCCTGAACCATCGCGCGTTTGAGCGTCAGGTTGACGCGGGCATCGGTCACGCCGGGTTGGGCGTTGAGGGTCTTTTCCACCGTCGCGATGCAGCCCGAGCAATGGATGCCGGGCAGCGACAGGGCGATCTGCACATCCTCGGGGATGGGCCGGGCCGGTTCCGCCGGGGCGGCGATGCAGCCCGGGCAGGCAGCAGCGGCGGGACGCAGCTGTGCGGTCATGGCTCAGCTCTCGACGTGGAGGATGACGCGCTGCGAAAACTCGGTTCCGTCCTTTGCGAGCGCCTTCATGCGAATGTTCCAGTTGCCGTCGCCAAGGCTGGCAGGCGCGACATAGGCCGTACCGTCGAACCGGAATTCGGGGCTCATATCCTCTTTCACGTGGGTGGCGCGGCCGATCACGGCGTCGAGCTCGGCCACCCGAACCGGCTGGCCGTTGGCGTCGGTGATCGACAGGATGACCAGCCCGTCCTGCGCATCGGCGCGCACCGTCCAGCCAAGCGCCTGCTGCGCGTCGCGGCGGTCGTCGAATTGCTGCGAGGCGACATAGGAATTCTTGACCTCGAGCCCCGGGAAGGTGGCGACCGCGTTATAGGCCAGTGCAAGGTTCACGGCGATGATGATGCCGAATGCCGCGACGAAGATGATTGCCGCATGTTTGCCGGTGAATTGCCGTTCCGTCATCGTCAGTTCCCCCGTCCGTTGAATGTGGTGTCCTTGTAGGCGCGTTCGCCGTTTGTCAGATCCTCGACCCAGATGCGGACATCCGCAACCTCTCCCTGCGCGGGATCGGCCCCCGGAGGCGCGATGATGTAGACGCGCTGGAGGAATGCGGTGTCGGCCGGGACCATCACGGACTGGTAGGGCGTACCTTCGAGTTGGACGCGCAGCGCCGGGTGACCCTTGATCGAGAGTTTGAACATGCGCGCCTCGCCATGCTTGTTGCGCAGGCGCACGTCATAGGTGTTGCGGACCGAACCGTCGGACAGGGTCACGTAGGTCGGGTTGCGCACCGGCGCGACGGTCAGGTCGATATCGGGCCGGATGAACAGCGCAAAGATCAGCCCGACGCCCACCAGCGACCACAGCGTGGTGTAGAGCACGGTGCGGGCGCGGAAGATGTGGCTCCAGACGCTGCGCGGCTCGCTGCCGGCACGTTCGCGTTCTTCGTCGCTGAGCGCGAGATAGTCGATCAGGCCGCGCGGTTTGCCGATCTTGGCCATGACGTCGTCACAGGCATCGATGCAGAGCGCACAGGTGATGCATTCCAGCTGCTGACCGTCGCGGATGTCGATGCCCATCGGGCAGACGTTGACGCAGGCCATGCAGTCGATGCAGTCGCCCGGCCCCTGTTCGGCGGCCGCCATGTCGGGGACCATGTCGGTCATCTCGTTCGGGACGGGCGTGCGGGCATTGGTGCCACCGATCACGGGGCCTGCGGCCTGCGCCTCGGCCTCGGCCTGATGCGCCTGCGCGGCGGTCCGGCGGCGGACATTGCCCTTGCCGCGCGGCTCACCCCGCCAGTAGCGGTAGCCGACGGTGAGCGTATCCTCGTCCATCATGGCGGCTTGGATACGGGGCCAGGGGCAGGCATAGATGCAGATCTGTTCGCGGGCGAACCCGCCGAAGAGGAAGGTCGTGCCGGTCAGGACCAGCATCGTGGTATAGGCCACCGGGTGGGCGTTCAGCGTCACGAGATCCCTGAGAAGGGTGGGCGCATCGGCGAAGTAGAAGATCCAGGCACCGCCTGTCGCCAGCGCGATCAGGAACCACGTCACCCATTTGGTGACGCGCAGCCGCGCCTTGCGGAAGTCGAGCTTTTTCTGGCGATGCAGACGCAGGCGGGCGTTGCGATCCCCTTCGATCCAGCGTTCGACGAGGATGAAAAGGTCGGTCCAGACGGTCTGCGGACAGGCATAGCCGCACCAGACCCGGCCCAGCGCCGAGGTAAAGAGGAACAGGCCCAGACCGGCCATGATGAGAAGGCCCGCGACGAAGTAGAACTCGTGCGGCCAGATCTCGATCCAGAAGAAATAAAAGCGCCGGTTCGCCAGGTCGAGCAGCACGGCCTGGTCCGGCAGGCTGGGGCCGCGGTCCCAGCGGATCCAAGGGGTGATGTAGTAGATCCCCAGTGTCACCGCCATGATGATCCACTTGAGATTGCGGAAGTTACCCGACACCCGGCGTGGAAAGATCGGCTCGCGCGCCGCGTAAAGGCTCGGGGGGGTGTCTGTATCGCTCACGGACGGACTCCGAATGACATTGTGGCTTGTCCGGTTTCTGACCTAAGTCCGCCCCGCCAACTTTGACATGGGTCAAAACGCGCATCTGCGGCACAGGTTTTCTTGGGCCTTCGGGGCAAGCCGGCGCGGATATGGCAAACAAGGGGCCTTGTGCGGCGCACAATCGTGCCGTTTTCGGGAGGCATACGTCATATGGCCGCAGGCGCGCGGGCACCGGATCCGACCGCGCGCTGGGTGCTGAGACCGCGACGGTGTCTTTGCAAGGGATCAGACCAAGAGGGGCAACGAAAACGCTATGATGGCGAAGGTTTTCGGGAAATTGCCGTTCTTTTCTGGCTGATCTTTTTTTTACGCCATTTGCGTGGCGACCGCGGCAAGCGCCACCGGCAGCAAATCATGCAGCGAGGTTCTCGGGACCCTTGCTTCGGGCCTGGGCAGTGGCGATGCCTATATTCAGCTGAGATCCCGAAATGCAGGGCAAGCCCTGCACGGGGTCGCCTGCGACGAGGGCGAGTTGACCAAATGGTTCGTCAGCAAAGGGTGGCGCGTTTTTCGCACTAGTTCTTCCGACGGTTCGATGTTGGGGAGCGGAGATCGAAGATTTCGAAAGGATAAGGGCCTTGTTTTCTGCAAGCCGCGCAGTTTTTTCAGGCGATGGCGCACGAACGGATGCGCCGCCGAAGTCAGTATCGTCATGTTCGAGGGCCGTGTGACGCAGATTTCTGCGGGCGCAGGCAAATGACAAATGAACAGGTGGATCCACAAGGCGACGGGTCAGATCCTGTGGGCGCTGGTGGATGGCGGGGGGCAGGAGGAGATCGTGCTGCTCAGCGGTGCGGCGCTGTTCGACCTGATGTCTTGATGATATGGAGGAAAAGTGTGCCGGCCGTTCTGGAAACGCGCGAACAGATGGAACGGCCGGCACTGGCTCCGGGCGGTCGGGACCGCCCGGAGTGTCCTTAGCGCGTCATTCGCCACCGCCAAGCTGGTGGACATAGGTCGCGACGGCGCGGATCTCGGCCTCGCTCAGACGCTCGGTCCAGGGCGGCATGACGCCGTACCGGCTGTAGTAGATGGTGTCGTGAAGCGTGTCGTAATCACCGCCGTAGAGCCAGATCGCATCCGCAAGGTTCGGAGCGCCTTGGAAGATATCGCCTTCGGCATTTTCGCCGTGGCACGCAGAGCAGTTGATATCGAACACTTCGGCACCGGCCTCGACCAGCGAGGCATCCTTAGGCTCACCCGAGAGCGACATGACGTAGTTCACGACCTGGTCGATCTCTTCACCGGTCAGCAACTCGTCCCGGCCAAAGGCCGGCATTTCCGAGTAGCGCGCGTCGGGATCGTCCTCGTTCCGGATGCCGTGGCTGATGGTGTAGTGGATATTTTCGATATCCCCGCCCCAGAGCCACGAATCGTCCAGAAGGTTCGGATAGCCCGCGGCCTGCACACCGGCCGCTCCCGAACCGTGGCACTGTGCGCACCAGGTACGGAACACGGCGGCCCCGGCGGACACGGCATAGGTGTTCAGATCGGTGTCGTCGGCGATGGCCGTCAGTTCGACCGAGGCGAGACGCTCGTTGATCTCGGCGTTGGCCTCTTCGGCGGCGGCGATCTCGGCCGCGACGTCGCCACGGGTGGACCACCCCATCACGCCTGCCGTGGCCTGGTTGATCAGCGGCCATGCGGGGTACGCGATGGAATAGAGAACGCCCCAGACGATGGTGATGTAGAATACCCAGACCCACCAGCGCGGCAGAGGGTTGTTGAACTCTTCGATCCCGTCCCAGCTATGGCCGGTCGTTTCAGGATCGCCCTTCTTGATTTCCGATTTCTTGGTCATTTTCTCCCGTCCTCCTTAGGATCGGCGGGTTTGTCTTCGTGGCGGAAGGGGATGTTGGCCGTGTCCTCGTATTTCTTGCGGGAGCCCGGGCGGAACACCCAGAGGATTACCCCGATGAAAAACAGGAACAGGACCAGCAACCCCCAGCTGTCGGCCATCTGCCTGAGGAAGGTATAGTCTTCCATCTCGGCCCCTTACCGGCTTGCATCCGGGGTGAAGGTCGAGAAGTCGACAAGCGTCCCCAGCATCTGCAGATAAGCGATCAGCGCGTCGGCCTCGGAGATGCCGGACTGGCCATCGAAATTGCGCACGTTCACGCTGTCTTCGCCGTAGCGCTCGAGCAGACCGTCGTAGTCGGAGTCCGGATCGGCCTGGGCGCGGAAATCGGCCTGGGCATTCGCCAGCTGCTCTTCGGTATAGGGCACGCCGACGAAGCTGTGCGTGGTCATCACGTCCTCGATGTAACGTCCGTCGACCGTGGTCCGTTCGAGATAGCCGTATTTCGGCATGATCGATTCCGGCACGACGGCCTGCGGGTCGCGCAGGTGGTCGACGTGCCATTCGTCCGAGTAGCGGCCGCCGACACGGGCGAGGTCGGGCCCCGTCCGCTTGGAACCCCACTGGAACGGATGGTCATACATCGATTCCGCCGCAAGGCTGTAATGGCCATAGCGTTCGACCTCGTCCCGCATGGGGCGGATCATCTGGCTGTGGCACACGTAGCAACCCTCGCGGATATAGATCTCGCGGCCTGCCAGTTCGAGCGGGGTGTAGGGGCGCATCCCCTCCACCTCTTCGATCGTGTTCTCGAGGTAGAACAGCGGTGCGATCTGCACGATGCCGCCCACCGTCACGACCAGGAAGCTGAAGATCAGCAGCAGGGTCGCGTTGGTCTCGAGGATCTTGTGCTTGTCCAGGATGGACTTTTTCTTGGGCCGGTCGCCGATTGCGGTCGCGGATGCCGGCATGGCGGGTTTGTTGTCGTCGGTACTCATGTTCCGAACTCCTTATTCAGCCGGGACTGCGACGGAGAGGCTGGCCTCCTTGGCCGGTGCCTTCCGGACGGTCATCCAGAGGTTGTAGACCATGATCACGGCCCCCGCGAGGAACAGCGTTCCACCCAAGGCGCGCACCACGTACATCGGGAACTTGGCCGCCACGGTGTCGGCGAAGGAGTTCACGAGGAAGCCGTTGGCATCCACTTCGCGCCACATCAGGCCTTCCATGATGCCGGTGACCCACATCGACGCGGCGTAGAGCACGATGCCGATGGTGGCGAGCCAGAAGTGCCAGCTGACCATCTGCAGCGAGTAGAGACGCTCACGCTTCCACAGGACGGGCACGAGGAAATAGAGCGCGCCGAAGGTGATCATGCCGTTCCAGCCAAGCGCGCCGGAGTGGACGTGACCGATGGTCCAGTCGGTGTAGTGCGACAGCGAGTTGACCGCGCGGATCGACATCATCGGGCCTTCGAAGGTGGACATGCCGTAGAAGCCGACCGAGATCACCATCATCCGGATGATCGGGTCGGTGCGCAGCTTGTCCCACGCCCCCGAGAGGGTCATCAGGCCGTTGATCATGCCACCCCATGAGGGCATCCACAGGATCACCGAGAACACCATGCCCAGCGTCGAGGCCCAGTCAGGCAGCGCGGTATAGTGCAGGTGGTGCGGACCGGCCCAGATGTAGATGAAGATCAGCGCCCAGAAGTGGATGATCGACAGCTTGTAGGAGAATACCGGGCGCTCGGCCTGTTTCGGGATGAAGTAATACATCATGCCGAGGAAGCCCGCGGTCAGGAAGAAACCCACCGCGTTATGGCCGTACCACCACTGCGTCATCGCATCCTGAACGCCCGACATCACCTGAACCGAGCGCGAGCCCCAGATCGAGACCGGGATGGACAGGTTGTTGACCACGTGCAGCATCGCGACGGTCACGATGAAGGACAGGTAGAACCAGTTGGCCACGTAGATATGCGGCTCTTTCCGCTTGATGATCGTGCCCAGGAACACGGCGAGGTAGGCAACCCAGACGATCGTCAGCCACAGGTCGACGTACCATTCCGGCTCGGCATATTCCTTGGACTGGGTAGCGCCCAGCAGGTAGCCGGTCGCGGCCAGCACGATGAAGAGCTGGTAGCCCCAGAACACGAACCAGGCGAGATTGCCGCCCCAAAGCCGTGCCGCCGAGGTTCGCTGCACCACGTAGAACGAGGTGGCGATCAGCGCGTTGCCGCCAAAGGCGAAGATCACCGCGCTGGTATGCAGGGGCCGCAGACGCCCGAAATTCGCATAACCCTGTGCCCACTCGAAGTTCAGAACCGGAAATGCGAGCTGGAAAGCGATGAAAACGCCGGCAAGAAAACCGACCACGCCCCAGAACGCGGTCGCGATCACGCCCGCGCGGATGACACCATCCATGTATTCGTGGGAGTGATCGGCCAGGATATTGGTTTCTTCGGTGTTCCGAAGGGTCCAGATGAACAGGCCACCCGATACAAGCAGGATAATGATTGCATGTACCATGTAAGCCACGTCTCGCGCGTAGTTGATCGCCATCATCGAAAACAGCGCGACCAGACCAAGCGCGATTAGCTTGATATAGTTTGACATATTGCGTCCCTTTGCCCTTGTCCCGCGCGATTCTTGGCGTCACGCCAGACGGATTAGACTGTTGTTCCTAATGAATTAGACCACGGCTGGCTTCTTTGATCTGTGTCAAGACGTCCATCGCAATTCTGTGAGACGCCTCTTGGTATGCGAATGAGACCCGCGCCAGATGGCCGGGCACCCCCATGAGGTTGAAATGTCATATAAATCGCTTCTGACCGTCATCACCGATCCCAAGGCGTCGGAGCCCGCGCTGGCGCAGATGGCCGCACTGGCCGACCTGCTCGACGCCCATGCCGAGGCGCTGTGCCTTGGCGTCGACCGCAGCCAGACCGGGTATTACTATGCCGGTGCCAACGCGATGATCCTGCAGGAAACCCTGAGCCGCGCCAATGCCGAGGCCGACGAGGTTCTGGCCTACGCCAAGGATTACCTCGGCAAGACGGGTGTGCGCTGGTCAGCCGAGAGCGGCGTGGCGCAGATCGCGGACCTTGGCCGCCATGTCGCGCATCGTGCACGGTTTTCGGACCTTGTGGTTCTGCCGCAGCCCTATGGCAAGGATCGCGGAGCCGAAGCGGAGCCGATCGTCGAGGCGGCGATGTTCGAGGGGCACGCGCCGGTCCTGGTGGTCCCGGACAAGGGCGAACCCATCCGAAAGCCCAAGACGATCGTCGTCGGCTGGAACGAAAGCGTCGAGGCGATGCGCGCCATCCGCCTTGCCCTGCCGGTGCTGAAATCGGCGGATTCGGTACGCATCGTCGTGATCGACCCGCCGCAGCATGGCCCCGACCGGTCGGACCCCGGCGGCCTGCTGAGCCAGATGCTGTCGCGCCACGGCGTGCGTTGCGAGATCGACGTTCTGTCCAAGACCATGTCGCGCGTGTCCGACATCCTGAACCGGCATGTTGCGGATACGAGTGCCGAGATGCTGGTGATGGGCGCCTATGGCCATTCGCGTTTCCGCGAGGCGATCCTTGGCGGTGCGACCCGTAACATGCTGGAACAGGCGACGGTTCCGGTCTTAATGGCGCATTGAGGCCGCGGGCGGACAGCCAGGAGGAGATCACCGATGGAAGCACTGGTGCATTTCGGCATGTTTCTCTGCCTGCTGTTCGCCGGGCTTGGCCTGCTGATGGCCGGGCTTGGCATCATGCGCTGGGGCGAAGGGCAGAAGGCCCGCGCCGAGAAAGATTGAAACTGGGACCGCGCCCTTGGGCGCGGTCGCCTTTCATGCCTTGCGGATCAGCCCGATCACGAACAGCAGGATGACGGCGCCGATGGTGGCGTGAAAGACCGAGGCGATGAAGCCGCCGCCAACGGCGAAGCCGAGCGCGGGAAAGATCAGCCCGGCGAGAAATGCGCCGACGACACCCACGATCATGTTTCCGAACAGGCCGAAGCCGCGGCCCTTCATCAGCTTGCCTGCGATCCATCCCGCCAGCAGGCCGACGATCAGCATCACGATAAGGCTTTCGAACTGCATGTGTTTCTCCCTGAACCGGTTCGGGGATCACTGTTGCAGAGGGTCGCGGAACCGGCAAGCGGCGTCAGACGAGGAAGCCGCCATCGCTGTCATCGCCCGCCTCTTCCATCAGCCGGCCGATATCGGGCACCGTCACGTGGCGCTTGCCCTCGAGGTGGATGACACCGTCCTTTTTGAGCGCGGACATCTGCCGGCTGACGGTTTCCAGCGTCAGGCCAAGGTAATCGGCCATCGCCTCGCGCGTGAGCGGAAGGTCGAACACCATCGGCCCGCCCTGCCCCCGGCTGGTGAGCGAGGCGTCGCGGCGCGCGATGATCGACAACAGGCTGGCGATCTTTTCCCGCGCCGTCTTGCGGCCCAGGACAAGCATCCATTCGCGGGCGGCATCGAGCTCGTCCAGTGTCATTTCGAGCAGGCGCACAGCGATATGAGGGGTTCGGGCCATCAACTCTTCGAACGGCTTCTTGCGGAAACAGCACATGACCAGATCGGTCGTCGCGACGACGTTGTAGGCGGCGCCTTCGCGCCCGGGACGGCCGACGAAATCGCTGGGCAGAAGAAGCCCGACCATCTGGGTGCGTCCGTCTTCCATCGTCTGGGTCAGGGTCGCCACGCCGGACACGACGGAGCCAACGAAGTTCATCATGTCGCCCGACCAGATGATCGTCTGCCCGGCCTCGAAGCTACGGTAGTACTTGATACCGTCGAGCTCATCCAACTCTTCCGGTTCGCACCGCGCACAAACGGCACGATGCCGAATCGGGCAATCCGCGCAGCTTTCGCTGGCCTGGCTCACAAGTGTCATATATGCGCACTTTCGAATTGATCTCGGTCAAGGATGATCCCTGACCCATCATATAAGCATAACGGCATGATTAAGAATTCTCAATTGGAGAGGCTGGGTCTCTTCGACGCAAAAGTGCCGCGTTACACCAGCTATCCAACCGCGCCGCATTTCAAGAACGATGTCACGCCGGAGTTGTTCGGCGCGTGGCTGGATGCCGTTCCGGCGGGTTCTTCCGTTTCGCTTTACGTGCATGTGCCCTTCTGTCGGCGCCTGTGCTGGTTCTGCGCCTGCCGCACGCAGGGAACGCAGAGCGATGCGCCCGTTGCGGCCTATCTTGAAACCCTGAAGGCCGAAATCGCGCTGCTGGCCGCGCGCCTGCCCGAGGGCGTCACACTGTCGCGCCTGCATTGGGGCGGCGGTACACCGACCCTGCTGTCGGCCGCGATGATGCAGGAGCTGGCCGAGACGATTCTTTCCGTTTTGCCGATGGGGCCGGGCGCGGAATTTTCGGTCGAGATCGACCCCAACGAGATTGACGAGGCGCGTCTCGATGCGCTGTCCGGCGCGGGGATGAACCGCGCCTCGATCGGTGTGCAGGATTTCGACGACCGCATTCAGCAGACCATCGGACGCATCCAGAGCTATGATCGGACGCGCGACGTGGTCGAGATGATCCGCGACCGTGCCATCGGCAGCCTGAACGCCGATATCCTGTACGGTTTGCCGCATCAGACCAAGGCACGGATGACCGAAAGCGTTCAGAAGCTTCTGTCGCTGAACCCCGACCGGGTCGCGCTGTACGGTTATGCGCATGTTCCGTGGATGGCCAAGCGGCAGCAACTGATCCCGTCAGACGCGTTGCCGACCCCGCAGCAGCGGCTGGACCTGTACGATACTGCGCGACGGCTGTTTCTTTGGGACAATTACGCCGAGATCGGAATCGACCATTTCGCCACCCGCGACGACGGGTTGAGCCATGCGCTCCAGGCCGGGCGGCTGCGGCGCAATTTCCAGGGCTACACCGACGACCAGTCCGATGTTCTGATCGGGATCGGTGCCAGTTCGATCTCGCGCTTTCCACAGGGCTATGCGCAGAACGCGCCGGCGACCTCGGCGCATACCGCGGCGATCCGCAATGGGGAATTCTCGACCGCGCGCGGCCACCAGTTCAAGGAAGAGGACAAGCTGCGCGGCCGGCTGATCGAGGCGCTGATGTGCGATTTCCGTATCTCGGCGGCGGAAATCCTGGCCGAATTCGACATCACGGCAGCTGATTTGCAGGCCATGTTCAACGATGCGAAAACGGCGTTCGATGGCCTTTTGCAAGTCTCGGAGGAGGGGCTCAGCATCCCGCCCGAGGCGCGCTCTCTCACGCGGATGGTCGCACGGCGTTTCGACGCCTACGACCTCAGCAAGGCCGGGCACAGCTCGGCCATCTGACCCGGAGGAGGACCCGGGTCCGAACGGCGGGGAGGAGGGCCCCGCCGTTCGACAGCACCACTCTTGACGGAACGGGGCGGCCGCAGCGACACTCGGCTGAAGCCATGGGCGCATCGCAGCCCAGGCACCGAGGCATTCCACGGGCCGAGACCGGTTCCTGTCGCGCAGGCCGATACCGCTTGCAGAACGGAGCCTTGTCATGCGCGTCTTCACCCTTCTCGGACCCAGCCAATCGGGAAAATCCACGCTAGCCGAAGCGATTGCCGCGCTTGACGGGCGTTCGGACCGGTTCGATCTGTGCGATACGGTTCACCTGCACGGGTTCAGCTATCTCGATGAGCCGTGGTGCGCGATCGATGTCGATGGCGGGCGCGACGCGATGGGGCATGCCGGGCGGGCACTGGCCATGTCGGATGCGGCGGTGGTCGTAGCCCCGCCCGACCCCGAGGCCGCGGTGCTGTGCGCCCCTTACCTGCGGCTGACAGAGGCTGCGGGCATTCCAACCTTTCTTTTCCTCAACCGCATGGACAGCCCGAACGGACGAATCCGCGATATCGTTGCCGCGCTGCAGGGCTACTGCTCGCATCACATCGCGCTGCGACAGGTGCCGATCCGCGAGGGCGAAAACATCGTGGGCGCGGTCGACCTGATTTCGGAACGGGCGTGGCGATACCGCGAGGGGCAGCCTTCGGCCCTGATCGAATTGCCGCATTCGGTCGAGGAACGGGAACAGGAGGCGCGTGCCGAACTGCTGGAGGCACTGTCGGATTATGACGATCACCTGCTGGAACAGCTGATCGAGGACAAGGAGCCGCCAAGCGGGGAATTGTACGACGTGGCCGCGCAGGTTTCGCGCAGCCATCAACTGGTGCCGGCCTGCCTCGGCTCGGCCAGCCATGGCAACGGGCTGACCCGCCTGATGAAGGCGCTACGCCACGAGGCGCCGGAGTTCTCGGTTCTGGCGGATCGCGACGCGGCGGCGGGATCGGCCCGCGCCATTGCCGGGCTCGCCGATATCCGCAAGCACCTGGGAAAGATCACCGTCCTGCGCGGGCTGGGTGACGGGGCACGCGCGCATGAGCCCCTCGGGGGCGGGGCCGTGGGCAACCTGCTGGAACTTGACGCACGCGCGCAACGGCAGGACCTGGCCGCGGGGCACGTCTGCCTTGCGGTGAAGTCCGATCACCTGTCACCGGGCCATGTCTATGACGCACAAGGGGCCACGGACCTGCCGGGATGGGCGGCGGCACCTCCGCCCGGTTTACGGCAGGTGATTACCCCGGCGCATGAGCGCGACGAGGCCCGGCTGTCGGCGGCGCTGGCGAAGCTGGCCGAGATCGACCCCGGCGTGGTCCTTTCGCAGGATCCAGGCTCGGGCCACGCCATCCTGGGCTGCCAGGGACCGCAGCACATGCGCCGGATCAGCGCCAAGCTGGCCGAGGATTTCGGTCTGGAGATCGAGGCGGGACCGGTCGCGACGGGCTATCGCGAGACGATTCGTGCCCGCGCGGAAACGCGGTATCGTCACCGCAAGCAATCGGGCGGGGCCGGGCAGTTCGCCGAGGTTTCGCTGACGGTGGAGCCATTGCCGCGCGGCTCGGGGTTCGACTTCAAGGAAACGGTCAAGGGCGGGGCGGTGCCGCGCAACTACATGCAGGCGGTGGCGCAAGGGGCCGGAGAAGCGTTGGCCGAGGGGCCATCGGGCTATCCGGTGGCGGATGTCCGCGTCACGCTGACCGATGGCAAGCATCACGCGGTAGACAGTTCTGACCTTGCCTTTCGCATTGCTGCCAAGACGGCCGTGCGCGATGCGCTGGTTCAGGCGTCGCCCATCGTTCTGCAGCCGATCATGAATGCCGAGATCCACCTGCCTTCGACGCATGTGGGGGACCTTGTTCCGGTCATCAGCACCATGCAGGGCCGCGTGCTGGGATTTGCCAGTGACCCCGATGCGCCGGGCTGGGACATCTTCAACGCGCAACTGCCCGCCGTGTCACAGGACGAGTTGCACCGCGTTCTGGCAAGCGTGACGCGCGGCACCGGGTGGGTCGCGCTGGAATTCGACCACTACGAAGAGATGCACGGGCCGGTGCCCGCCGCGGCGGCCATGGCCTAGCCTGCGGCGGCGATCAGGGTGCGGGTGTATTCGGTTTGCGCGTTCTCGAAGAGGTCGCTTGCCGTACCCATTTCGACCACGTCGCCCTGTTTCATCACGAGGACCTTGTGCGACATCGCGCGGACGACCTTGAGGTCGTGGCTGATGAAGAGGTAGGCCAGCCCGTATTTCTGCTGCAGGTCACGGAGAAGGTCGACGATCTGCACCTGCACCGTCATGTCGAGCGCCGAGGTCGGTTCGTCCAGCACCAGCAGCTTGGGCCGCAGGACCATGGCCCGCGCGATGGCGATACGCTGGCGTTGGCCGCCGGAAAACTCGTGCGGATAGCGGTCCATTGCCTCGGGGTTCAGGCCGACTTCGGTCATCACCTCGGCCACGAGTTCGCGCGGCTGCCGGTGGGGGTCGACCTTGTGGATGGCGAGCCCCTCGGCGATGATCTGCTGGCAGGTCATGCGCGGGCTGAGCGACCCGAAAGGGTCTTGGAACACGATCTGCATTTCCGACCGCAGCCGACGCAGTTCGCGGGTGGACCACTTGCGCACGTCGCGGCCGCGGAAGTGGATCTGGCCCTCGGACTGTATGAGGCGCATCAACGCCAGTGCGAGCGTGGTCTTGCCTGAACCGGATTCGCCGACGATGCCCAGTGTCTCGCCCGCGCGGACCGAGATGGAGGCATCGTTCACGGCCTTTACATGGCCGACCGTGCGCTTCATCAGCCCTTTCTGGATCGGGAACCACACCTTGAGGTGTTCGGTCGTCGCGATCACTTCGGCATCTTCGTGCACCGGATCCGGCTGGCCCGACGGTTCGGCGGCGAGCAGTTTCTGCGTGTAGGGGTGTTTCGGGATGTCGAATATCTCGGCGGTGGGGCCGGTTTCAACGATTTCGCCGTCCTTCATCACGCAGACCTTGTCGGCGATGCGGCGCACGATGCCGAGGTCATGGGTGATGAAGAGCATGCCCATGTTCTCTTCTCGCTGAAGATCGGCCAGCAATTCGAGGATCTGCGCCTGAATCGTCACGTCCAGCGCGGTGGTCGGTTCATCCGCGATGAGGATGTCGGGCTTGTTCGCGAGCGCGAGCGCGATCATCACGCGCTGCCGCTGCCCGCCCGAAAGCTGGTGGGGATATGCGCCAAGCCGGGTTTCCGGATCGCGGATACCGACCTTGATCAACAATTCGAGAATGCGCGCCCGCGCCGCGTCGCCGGTTATGCCCTGGTGCAGCGCGAGCGATTCGGCCATCTGCTTTTCGATCGTGTGCAGCGGGTTGAGCGAGGTCATCGGCTCTTGAAAGATGAAGCTGATGTCGTTGCCGCGCACATCCATCAGGCGCTGTTTCGATGCGCCGATCATCTCTTGCCCGTCATAGAGCACCGAGCCCTGAACCTCGGCGCTGTCGCCCAGCAGCGACACGGTGGACAGCGCGGTCACCGATTTGCCCGAGCCGGATTCACCCACCAGCGCGACCGTCTCGCCACGGTCGACGGTGAAAGACACGCCGCGCACGGCCTGTGTCAGCTGCCCGTCCTGCCGGAACCCGACGGAAAGGTTGTCGACTGTCAGCAGGCTCATGAAAAGGTCTTTCTGGGGTCGAACGCGTCGCGCACACCTTCGAAGATGAAGACGAGGAGCGACAGCATGATGGCAAAGGTGAAGAAGGCAGTGAAGGCAAGCCAAGGTGCTTGCAGGTTCTGTTTTGCCTGAAGCGTCAACTCGCCCAGTGACGGCGCCGAAGACGGCAGGCCGAAGCCGAGAAAGTCGAGCGAGGCAAGCCCGCCGATCGTGCCGGTGACGATGAATGGCAGCATGGTCAGCGTCGCCACCATCGCGTTGGGCAGCATGTGGCGGAACATGATCGTCATGTTGCCGACACCCAGCGCCTTGGCCGCGCGCACATATTCAAGGTTGCGCGCCCGGAGGAATTCGGCCCGGACAACGCCCACCAATGAGGTCCATGAGAAAAGGATCATGAGCGCGACCAATAGCCAGAACCCCCTCCCCAAGATCGCGAACATGATGATGATGACGTAAAGCGAAGGCGTGGCCGACCAGATTTCGATGATGCGCTGGAAAATCAGGTCCAGCCAGCCGCCAAAGAACCCCTGGATCGCACCGGCGAAGATACCGACGAGGCTGGCGACACCTGTCACCAGAAGCGTGAACAGGATCGACAGGCGGAAGCCGTAGATCACCCGCGCGAGCACGTCGCGCTTGGTGTCGTCGGTGCCCAGCAGGTTCTGCTCATTGGGCGGCAGGGGCGCGGCACCGGGGCGGTCGACGGGCGTGTCGAAGGAATAGGGAATCAAGGGCCAGATGGTCCAACCTTTTTCGAAACCGTCGGCCTGAAAGGTGCCGGCATCGATCTCGGCGATCATCTCGTCGGGGCGGTCGAAACATTCCTCGAGCCCGCCCGATACGATCAGGCATTCGACCTCGGGGTCGCGATAGATTGCCTCGGTCTGGAAATCGCCACCGAAATCGGTTTCCGCGTAGAAGTTGAAGATCGGCGTGTAGAGCTCGCCGCGATAACTCACGAGGATGGGTTTGTCGTTCGCGATGAACTCGGCAAAGAGCGAGAGGCCGAACAGGATCGAGAAGATGATCAGCGACCAGTATGCGCGGCCGTTGCGGCGGAAATTCCGCCAGCGGCGTGCGTTCAGCGGGGATAATGCCATGATCAGCCCTCCCTGCTTTCAAAGTCGATCCGTGGGTCGACCAGCACGTACATGAGGTCCGACAGGATGCCCACCACGAGGCTCATCAGCCCGAAGATGAACAGCGTGCCGAAGATCACCGGGTAATCGCGGGCCACGGCGGCCTCGAAACCCAGCCGCCCCAGACCGTCGAGCGAGAAGATCGTCTCGATGATGATCGAGCCGGTGAAGAACACGCCGATGAATACCGCCGGGAAGCCTGCGATCACGATCAGCATCGCGTTGCGGAAGACGTGGCCGTAAAGGACCTTGGATTCGCTCAGGCCCTTGGCGCGGGCCGTCATCACGTATTGCTTCTTGATCTCGTCGAGGAAGGAATTCTTGGTCAGCAGGGTCAGAGTGGCGAAGGCCGAGATGGTCGAAGCCAGCACCGGCAGGGCGATGTGCCAGAAATAGTCGGCGACCTTGCCCAGCAGGCTCAGATCCTCCCAGTTGTCGCTGGTGAGGCCGCGCAGCGGGAAGATCTGGAAATAGGAGCCGCCCGCGAAGAGCACCAACAGAAGGATGGCGAACAGAAAGCCGGGGATCGCATAGGCCACGATGATCATGCCGCTGGTCCAGGTGTCGAACTGGCTGCCGTCGCGTACCGCCTTGCGGATGCCCAGCGGGATCGAGACGAGATAGGCGATCAGCGTGGACCAGAGGCCGAGGCTGATCGAAACGGGCATCTTTTCGAGAACGAGGTCGATCACGCTGATCGAGCGAAAGTAACTCTCGCCGAAATCGAGTGTCAGGTAATTGCCCATCATGGTCAGGAAGCGTTCGAGCGGCGGCTTGTCAAAACCGAATTCCCGTTCCAACTGCTCGATGAACTCGGGCGGCAGGCCGCGCGCACCGATGTAGCGCTCGTCGCCCGCGGGCATGGCGTCGGCGCCGTTTCCGGCACCTGCGTCACCGGCCCCGGCAAAGCCCGCGAAGACATCACCCTGCCCTTCGATCTGGGCGATGATCTGCTCGATGGGACCGCCGGGCACGAACTGCACGAGCGCAAAGTTGATGATCATGATGCCCAGCAGGGTCGGGATGACCAGCAGCAGGCGACGAAGGATATACGCGCCCATGTTACCGCAGCGCGCCTTTCGCCTTGAGATCGGCCGCCTTGTCGGGATTCACCCACCAGTATTCAAGGTAACCCAGCCCATAGGGCGGCAGGTTCTCTGGGTACTCGTACATGTCGTAATAGGCGACCCAGTAATCGGCCACGTAGCCCACCGGGATCACGAAGAACTCGTGCCGCAAGGCACGGTCCAGCGCCATCAGCGCGGCGTCCTGCTCCTCTTGATTCGTGGTTTCGAACGACGCGTCGATGATCGCGTCGACGAAGGGGCTGGCCAGCCCCGCAGGGTTGAAGAGCGAGAACTCGGCCTCCTTGGAGCCGTACATCTGGCTCAGGCCGCCGCCGGTAGACAGGAATGCACCGTAGCGGGTGGAATAGACCATGTCGTAATCCCGCTCGCGCTCACGCAGGGTGTATTGCGCTGGATCGACCTTTTCCGCGGTCGCGTCCACGCCCAGAGCACGCAGGTTCTGAACGTAGGTTTCGATCATCGTCGATATCGACGTCGGAATGCTGGAGGGATACGGGATGTTGATGCGCAGCGTCACGCCTTGCGCATTGCGGCGCAGATTACCGTCGCCGACCTCCCATCCCGCTTCCTGCAACAGCCGCGACGCCTGGCGGAGGTTGCGGCGGTCATTGATGCGGCCAGCCTCGGATTCGTGACTGACCCGCGCAGGCGTCTCGAAGATTTCTGCCGGAACCGCGTCACCGAGACCCTGCAGGAACTCCAGTTCGGCCCCCTGGGGCAGGCCGTCGGCCTGAAGATGCGTGCCCTCGACAAAGGACGAACGCTGTGAGTTCAGCCCGAACATCAGCGACTCGTTGGCCCATTCGAAGTTGAAGGCCAGCGCAAGCGCCTCGCGCACGGACTTGTCCTGCAATTGCGGGCGTCCGAGGTTGAACACGAAACCCGAGGGATCCGGCGGGCTACCATCTGCAATCTCGTCGCGGACGACGATGCCGTCGCGCATCTTGGGAAAGTCGTAGCTGGTGGCCCAGAGCTTCGGGTCGCTTTCGACGCGCATGGTGTATTCACCGGCCTTGAACGCCTCGAACGCTGCTGTCTGATCGGCGAAATACTCGACCCGGATCGTGTCGTAATTGAACTTGCCGCGGTTGATCGGCAGGTCCTTGCCCCAATAATCGTCGCGGCGCTGGTAAACGATGCGCCGGTTGATGTCGTAGCTTTCAAGCTTGTAGGGGCCGGAGCCTACCGCGACCTCCAGCCGTGGTTCGTCCAAACGGCGGCTTTCATCCGCCTCGAACCATGCCTTGGAGAAAACCGGCGTACTGCCGACCGTCTCGATCCGGCTGCGTTTGGTCAGCTCTGGGTTGAAGGTGAATTTGACCGTGTGGTCATCCAGCGCCTCGGCGCTGGTCACCATGCGGCCGACGGCCTGGGCGTAAGACGGCAGACCCTGTTCGATGAAGAGCCTGTGGCTATAGACCACGTCCTCGGCGGTGACGGGCGTTCCATCCCAGAAGGTCGCCTCGGGGCGCATGTGAAAGATCACCCAGTCCCGCGTTTCGTCATATTCGATGCGCTCGGCCAGAACGCCGTAATATTGACCGACCGAGTCGTCGGTCCCCTCGATCAGGCGATCGTACTGGATGGTCGTCAGCGCCCCGGCACGGCCCTTGCGCGAGTAGGGGTTGAGCGAGTCGAACGTGCCCGAGGCCGCAAGCGACAATTCGCCCCCCTTTGGCGCGTCGGGGTTCACGTAGTCCAGATGCTCGAATCCCTGGGGATAATCGAGGTTGCCGAAATAGGAGTAGCCGTGGCTTTCGATCGCCTCCTGTGCACGTGTCATGCCGGCGGCGCCGAGGATCAGGGCAACCGAAACCCCCATGGCGGTCAGCAGCCTCGGCCGCATGTCGACAGCTTTGGCGCGGGCTGTGCTACGCGGGGATTTCATCGGCTCAGTCCTCCAGTTGGTGATGTTCTTGGTCTTGGTCCGGGTTAGCTAATGGCGCAAGCGCCCCGGATTCAAGTTTAGAATGGGTGAACGCTTCGTGAAGGGGCATGGCTCCGCCGGGCACGAAAAAAGCCGCTGCCATGAGGCAGCGGCCCTGTTCCGATCATCCGATACCGAGGGATATCAGTCGTCGAGACTGTCGAGATAGGCGATCACGTTCACCCGGTCTTCGACCTTTTTCAGGCCCGAGAAGCTCATCGAGGTGCCCGAAGCGTAGCCGCGCGGGTTCTCGAGGAAAGCGCTCAACTCTTCGGGAGTCCATGCGCCCTCTTTCGAGGAAAGCGCGTCGGAATAGCCGAAACCGTCGACCGCGGCGATATCGCGCCCGACAACGCCGTGGAGGTACGGGCCGGTTGCATTTTCACCAGCCTCGACCTTGTGGCAGGCCGAGCACTTGCGGAAGACGCCTGCGCCCTTTTCCACATCGGCCTGTGCCATCATCTCTTCGAAGCTGACCTCGGGCTCGTCCGAAGTGGTTTCTTCGGCACCTGCGGTTTCGATCACGTAGGACGGCTCTCCATGAGCCTCCACATGATAGATCGTTTCGCCAGCCCATTTGCCCAGCAGCAGAACCAGCCATGCGCCAAACAGGCCGGCCGCTGCCTTGGTAACTGTCATCGTGTCGAACATTGGTCGCGTGTCCATATCTGCTGTTTGCAGGAGGGTCTAAGGCTTCCCCTGCAAAGAGGCAAGGTATAGACACCGCGACCAAACGCCCAAATTCCGATCCTTTTGCAGGGAATGCCTCAATGACACACCGCATCGCCTTTCAGGGAGAGCCTGGCGCCTATAGTCACGAGGCCTGCCGCAACGCCCGCCCCGAGATGGAAGCCCTGCCCTGCCGCGCCTTCGAAGACGTGATCGAAGCGGTACGCAGCGGCGAGGCGGAACTGGCGATGCTGCCGGTCGAGAACACGACCTATGGCCGGGTGGCCGACATTCATCGCCTGCTTCCGCATAGCGGGTTGCACATCGTCGACGAGGCGTTCGTGCGCGTGCACATCAACTTGCTGGGCGTTCCCGGCGCGCGGTTGCAGGACATCGAGGAGGCGCATTCTCATCTTGTGTTGCTGCCGCAATGCGAGGGTTTCCTGAAGAAACACGGGATTCGCGGCCGCGTCAGTTCTGACAATGCGCGTGCGGCGCGAGAGGTCGCGGCCATGGGCGACCCGAAAACGGCGGCCCTGGCCAGCGAACTAGCAGGCGAGATCTATGGGCTGGAGGTGCTGGCCCGTCACATCGAGGACCAGGGCAACAACACCACGCGGTTCCTGATCATGTCACGCGAGGCCGACGAGACCCGGCGCGGGAAGTACGGCATGATCACCTCTTTCGTCTTCCAGGTGCGCAACATTCCCGCCGCTCTCTACAAGGCGATGGGAGGATTTGCGACAAACGGGGTGAACATGACCAAGCTGGAAAGCTACATGGTCGATGGCTCTTTCACCGCGACGCAGTTCTACGCGGATATCGAGGGGCACCCCGAGGATGACAACGTGAAGCTGGCGATGGATGAACTGTCTTACTTCACCGCGAATCTGGAGATCCTTGGCGTTTACCCCGCAGCACGCGAACGGGGCTGAGCCGTTCGCAGCGCGTTGCAAGGGGAAGACGGGCGTCACGCCTGGCGGGTGTAACGCTCTTCGAGATTCTTGGCGAATTCCGCGAGTTTCACCCGGGCCTTGTGTTCAAGCCGGGTGCGGGCAAGGCGAAGCGATTGCAGGAACAGGCGTGCCGCGAGAGTCTTGGCACCGAGTTCGAGGTGAAAGCTCATCCTTGTCCGCTTGGCCGATAGCGACAGAAGTTCGATGACCGCGGTGCCATCCAACCCCTTGCCGTGACCTTCGAACCGCATGAGGGTGGGCGCCTCGTAACGTTTGAGCACGAGGTGCATCTCGCGTGTCTTGCCACGGATCTGGAATACCGTGTCCCACGCCATGCCCGGTCCTATGGGCGCGTTTTCATCGACGCGGCGCACCTCGAACCCGCGGCGGATGGCCGAGCGTTCAAATGTCTCGAATTCGGACAACATCGCAAAAACGGCGTCGATCGGTGCCTCGATATCTTCCTTTGCGGTGAATTCCATGTGTCTCCTGCCCCGGTCTTTCTGGACCTCAAGTCATAATTGCCTAATCGAGCGTATCCGCAAGCCAGTTCTCGAGCAGGAACTGCGCGATTGCCCCTTTGCGGGCCGGCATCAGGCGCGGATGCTCGCCTGCGAAAGCCTCCATCATCTCGTCGCGGTCGACCCAGATCGCGTCTTCCAACTCGACCGGGTCCAGCGTGATCTCGCGTGACAGCGCCTCGCCCGCACATCCGAGCATCAGCGACGAGGGAAACGGCCAGGGCTGGCTGGCCAGATAGCTGACCGCGCCGACCGGAACGCCGGCCTCTTCCATCACCTCGCGGCGCACCGCAGCCTCGAGCGTTTCGCCCGGTTCGACGAAACCGGCGAGCAGCGAGTACATCCCGTCGGGCCATCCGGGCGATCGCCCCATGAGCACGGAATCACCATGGGTGATAAGCATGATCACCACCGGATCGGTTCGGGGGAAGTGGTGGGCGCCACAAGCGGGGCATGTCCGCTGCCATCCGGCCTGCGTGATGTCGCTGGCAGCCCCGCAACGGGCGCAGAATTTGTGCGTTTCGTGCCATCCGACGATGGCCTTGGCTGTCGCGGCCAATTCCGCGTCACGTGGCGACAGCCTTGTCATGATCCGCCGCAGTTCGGCAAACACATGACCCGGCGGCAGGTCGGGGTGCTGCTGCTCGGACCGGTCGACGAAGGCGCCCACGGTAGAGGTATCCTGATCCTGTGGCTCCCATTCCGAAATGTCGGCTGCGAAAAGCGGTGCGCCTTCCTCGGTCACTCCCAGCAAAACCGCCTCATCCAAGGATCCCGACAAGGTGGAAAGCAGCGGGTGATTCATGCGCACCCAACCCAGCGTGTCGAGCCGCTCGCCCTGCGCCAGAACCTTGCCCCGCCACAGCAGCAGGCACGCCGCGTCGCCATGCATGCGCGCGACGGCGAGTGCCTGGGCATCGCCACGCCACTCTGCGGCACGGTTCAGTGCCGAACCGCCAAAGGTTACCTGTTCAGCCCGTTTCATCCCGACCTCCTGCTTTCGCCCCTGCTGCCACGTCGTGGCGGGCCGATGCAATGGCCGCGCGATGGCGTTTGCGACCACGAATCGAGCAAGTGTCGGCAGCGACACAGATTTTTTGTCGAGCACCGCGATGACGCTCGCGGCAACTTGAATGTTGGTACAGAAACATACAACCCTAAGACGAACGCGGACACGGAAAGGACGCGATGAAAGAGAATGAGGGGGACGTCCGGAGAACCGGGCGGAACGCGGGGAAACGCACCGCGGGTGCACGCGCACGCCTGCGGATCATTGCGACAAGCGACCTGCATATGAACCTGGTCAGCCATGACTATTATGCCGACCGGCCCGAGCCGGAGGTCGGCTTGGTGCGCGCGGCAAGCCTGATCCGTGCGGCACGCGACGAGGCCGATGCGGTGGATGCCCTGACGGTTCTGGTCGACAATGGCGACTGCCTGCAGGGCACACCGCTGGGTGCGGCAGCGGCCGAGTCGGATGGGCCGCATCCGCTGATGGCCGCTTTTGCAGAGCTGGGTTATGACGCGATCGGCCTTGGGAATCACGACTTCAACTTCGGGCTCGACCGGCTTGACCGTATCCTTGTACAGGCGCCCTGTCCGGTGCTGTGCGGAAACCTGCGGACCTTGGGCGCAGGCTCGCGCTGGCGAGAAAGCGTGGTGATCGAGCGCGAGGTCATGGTGGACGGCACGCACGTGCCAATCCGGATTGGTCTGTTCTCGGTCCTGCCGCCGCAGGCGCTCTTGTGGGATGCCGAACATCTTGCGGGCCGTGCCCAGACCTTTGACATTCTCGATACGGCCCACCGACTAGTGGCCGAACTGCGCGGCAAAGGCTGCGACCTGGTGGTGGCGCTGGCCCATACCGGGTTCGCGGCAGGTTCGGCGCGGCCGGGAATGGAGAACGCCGCCATTCCGCTTGCCGAGGCGGGGGGTGTCGACGCGATGGTGGCAGGTCATACACATTTGGTGTTTCCCGGTCCCGGGCATGCCCGCCTGCCAGGGGTCGACGCGGAAACCGGTCATGTCCACGGTATCCCGTGCGTCCAGCCGGGCGCCGCGGGAACCCATATCGGGCTGATAGATCTGGACCTCGTCGCGGATCGGTCGGGCGGATGGAGCATCACGCAAAGCCACAGCACGTTGCGGGCGATTTCCCCGGACACGGTCGAGGACGGCACGATTACACGTCTTGCGGCACCGCTTCATGCTCGGACCCGCGCGCGAATGGGTGAGCCTGTCGGCGAAAGCCTGTGCGCATTGCATTCCTATTTCAGCTTCATCGCCCCCGACCGGCATCTGGCCCTCGTGGCGCAGGCGCAGGCATCCGCCCTCGCACGCATGATCGCCGACCGGCCCGAGGCGGATCTGCCGATCCTGTCGGCAGTGGCCCCTGCGAAGTTCGGTGGACGGTCCGGGCCGAGACACTTTACCGATGTGCCGCCCGGCCCGCTTTCGCGCCGGCATGTGGCGGACCTGCACGTGTTCCCCAACGACCTGTGCGGCCTCGTGGTGACTGGGGCGCAATTGCGGGATTGGCTGGAGATGTCGGCCAGCCTCTACCGGACCATTCCGGCAGAGAGCCATGATGAACCGCTGGTGGACTCCGAATTCGCGGGGCACAATTTCGACGTGATCCACGGGCTGGACTACGAGATTGATCTGGCCGAGGTGCCGAGGTTTACCCCGGATGGTGAAGTCGCGCGAAATGGCGGCAACCGGATCCGCGCGCTGCGCTGTCGCGGCAGGACGATTGCCCCCGAGGACCGATTCGTCGTTGCCGTGAACAATTACAGGGCAAACGGGGGCGGGAACTTTCACGGCATTCGCGATGCGCAGCATATCCCGGTTCCGCCTCAGCCTATTCAGAGCCTGCTAAGTGATTTCATCGCCGACCATACCGTTCAGGACCCGCTGCAAGCGATGCCGGCGCCATGGAGGTTCAGACCGATGCCCGGAACCCGCGTGCTGTTTCAAACCGGGCCGGGCGCCCTGTCGCATCCGGGCGACGCACCGGCGGCAACCGTCGTCTCTGGCCCCGGCCCAAACGGGTTCATCACGCTGTCGATCGCGCTCTGACGGGTTGTCATCCTTCTCTGGCTCGCCTAAATGGGATGTCGAGGGGTTGGCGCGGGCGAGCGCCTCGCCAACCTGGTCAGGTCCGGAAGGAAGCAGCCATAACGAGTCCCGCTTGGGTCGTTGTCCAACCTCTCACCTCATCCCCGCCCTAAAGACGATCCGTGCCGAACGTGTCGCAGGCGGCCATCCGGCCCTCCTCGAACCCGCGGTTGAACCAGCGCGAGCGCTGCTCTGCCGTGCCATGCGTGAACGTATGCGGCTGCGGGACACGTCCGGCGCGGCGTTGCAACACATCATCCCCGATCTGGCGGGCGGCGTTCAACGCCTCGTCCAGATCGCCACGCTCCATCAGCCCTTCGACAGAACGCGCCCAGACGCCCGACAGGCAGTCGGCCTGCAACTCGAGCCGGACGGTCAGCCCGTTTGCATCCACTTGCGAGCTGCGCTGGCGCATTTCGTTGACCTGCCCGAGAATTCCCAACTCGTTCTGAACATGGTGGGCCACCTCATGCGCCACGACGTAAGCCGCGGCAAAATCGCCGCCGGCACCAAGGCGCTGCGACATCAGCGCAAAGAACTGGGTATCCAGATAGGCGGTTTCATCCAGTGGGCAGTAGAATGGACCTGTTGCACCCGAAGCTCCGCCGCAGCCGCTTTGCGTGACACCCGAGAAGATGACCAGCCGCGGGGGATCATAGGGCCGGCCAACCTCTTCGGGAAAGCGCGCCGTCCAGACGTCTTCGGTCGTTGCCAGCACACGCGAGGTGAAATCGGCGGCGCGCTGTTCGGCCTCGGTGGGCGCAGCCTGTTGTTGCGAGACCGGTACGCTTTGGCCGGACAGCAGAGACGTGAAATCGACGCCGGTGATCCAGCTAAGGCCGAGGACCAGCAGAACGCCCGTCAACCCAAGACCGCCGACCCCGGCAGCCCTGCGGCCGCCGCCACGGCGAATTTCGACATTGCTGCTTTTCCGGACACCGCGCAGGCGCATCGCTTCTCTCCTTCAGATACGCGCGGCGCGAACCTCTCCACGAAAGGCCCAGTCGCGCTGTGCGTCGGTCTCGACGGCGCAGGGGCGCACGCTTCTAAGACGCTTGAGCGCGGCATTCGGTTCCTCACCACTTTCGACCATCAGGCGAAGCGCGGCCATGCCGGACCGGCCGCATCCCCCGCGACAATGGACCAGAACGCGGCCACCGCCCTTGAGCGCCTGCCGCGCCGATGCGCTGACCGCTTCCCATTGTTCTTCGAATTCTTCTGGCAACGCCTCGAAGTCGGACACTGGCAAATGTGCCCATCTGGCCGCGCGTCCCTGGATGTCAGAGCCGAAATGGCGTGCGCCGTCCTCGATCATCTCGACCTCGGTGGTCAACGTGATGACGAGCGCAGGTTGCCAAGAGGCAATCAGGTCCAGATCCTCGGGATAGGATCCGAAACGGCCGGGCATGGGACACAGCGCCAGCGTGCCACCGCCGACCTGCAAAGCATAGATTTTCATCTCGGACATGCTCCGGCCCTCCCCCAAACCGGCGCTGCATATCTGGCAACGCCCCCTTTCTAACCTTCTGCAAGCTGTTTCCAAACGGGGTTTGCGCAAGAGTTCGGTGGACGTGGCATCCATGCCGATTTAGGCTTTGGGCTCACGTGACGAATCCGGCTGAATCCCCCATGTCCGATACCCCGGCCTATCAGGTCCTTGCCCGAAAATACCGCCCCGAGACATTCGCCGACCTCGTCGGGCAGGATGCCATGGTGCGCACGCTGAAAAACGCGTTCGAGGCCGACCGCATCGCACAGGCCTTTATCATGACGGGCATCCGCGGAACCGGGAAGACGACCACCGCCCGGATCATCGCCAAGGGCATGAACTGCATCGGGCCGGACGGGAACGGCGGGCCGACGATCTCTCCCTGCGGTGTCTGCGAGCATTGCGTCGCCATCTCCGAAGGTCGGCATGTCGATGTCATGGAGATGGACGCCGCATCGCGCACCGGCATCAACGATATCCGCGAGATCATCGATTCCGTTCGCTATCGGGCGGCCTCGGCGCGGTACAAGATCTATATCATCGACGAGGTTCACATGCTGTCGACGCAGGCCTTCAACGGCCTGCTGAAAACGCTGGAAGAGCCGCCCGCGCACGTAAAGTTCATCTTTGCCACGACCGAGATCCGCAAGGTACCGGTTACCGTGCTGTCACGATGTCAGCGTTTCGATCTGCGCCGGATCGAACCCGAAGAGATGATCAGCCTCCTGCGCCGCATCGCAACCTCCGAGGGGGCCGAGATTGCCGAGGATGCGCTGGCGCTGATCACCCGCGCCGCCGAAGGGTCGGCCCGCGATGCCACATCGCTTCTGGATCAGGCCATCAGCCATGGCGCGGGCGAAACCACCGCCGAACAGGTTCGGGCGATGCTGGGCCTCGCCGACCGGGGGCGTGTGCTGGACCTGATGGACCTGATCCTGCGCGGGGATGCGGCGGGCGCGCTGACGGAACTTGGCAGTCAATACGCCGAGGGTGCCGATCCGCTGGCCGTGCTGCGCGACCTGGCCGAGATCACGCATTGGGTTTCGGTCGTGAAGATCACGCCGGACGCCGCCGAAGACCCGACCGTCTCGCCCGACGAGCGCCTGCGCGGCCAGCAGATGGCAGAAACCCTGCCGATGCGGGTTCTCAGCCGCATGTGGCAGATGCTGCTGAAAGCGATGGAGGAGGTTTCCGCCGCGCCAAACGCGATGATGGCGGCGGAAATGGCCGTGATCCGCCTGACGCATGTCGCCGACCTTCCGACGCCCGAGGACCTCGTGCGCAAGTTGCAGGACACGCCGCCGCCCGCGCCGAACGGTGGACCGGGTGGCGGAGTTCAGCCCGGCCCGGCAACCGCGCCAAGTGCGACGGCGGCCTATAGCGCACGCACCACCGGTGGGGGCAGCGCGCCCGGACCGGCATTGGCGCAGGACGTGCAGGCCGCGCTGGCGCGCTACCCGACATTCGACCATGTCGTCGAACTGATCCGCGCCAATCGCGATGTGAAACTGCTGGTCGAGGTCGAAACCGGTGTGCGCCTTGCGGCCTATCAGCCCGGACGGATCGAATTCACGCCAACCGACAGCGCGCCGGCAGACCTGGCCCAGCGCCTTGGCGCGCGACTACAGGCCTGGACCGGCAACCGATGGGCCGTCACGATCGTGAACCACGGTGACGCGCCCACCATTGCCGAGACGCGCGACGCCGCCGAACTTGCCCTGCGACGCGAGGCCGAGGCGCATCCGCTGGTGCAGGCCGTACTGTCCACCTTTCCCAAGGCGCGCATCACACGAATCCGCACGGCCGAGGACCTTCAGGCCGAGGTCGCGGCCGAGGCGCTGCCCGAAGTCGAGGACGAATGGGACCCGTTCGAGGAATAGCGCCTCTTTCATAACTCCGCCTGTGCACGTATCTAGGCGGCAACCCACAAATCGGAGGAACCACATGCTCAAGGGACTAGGCGGGCTTGGCGACATGGCCAAGATGATGAAATCCGCGCAGGAACTGCAGACCAAGATGACCCAGCTTCAGGACGACCTGAAGGAGATGACCGTGACCGGGGAATCCGGTGCCGGGCTCGTCAAGGCGGTCGCCAGCGCCAAGGGCGAGCTGAAATCGCTGGATATCGACCCGTCGATCTTCAACGGCGACGACAAGGAAGTGGTCGAGGACCTGATCCTTGCCGCGATCAAGGATGCGCAGGCCAAGGCGGCCGAGCGCGCGCAGGACGAGATGGCCAAGCTGACCGAAGAGATGGGCCTGCCCAAGGACATGAAGCTGCCCTTCTGAGGGTGGCGCGTCGGCCATGAACTCGCTGAAGCCTATCGACGAGCTGATCGAGCTCATGGCGAAACTGCCCGGGCTCGGCCCCCGCTCGGCCCGGCGGGCGGTTCTGCACCTGATCCGCAAGCGCGCTCTGTTGCTGGGGCCGCTGTCCGAGGCGATGGCGCAGGTCGCGACCCATGCCCGCGAATGCCTGAATTGTGGCAATGTCGGAACGTCGGATATCTGCGATATCTGCGCGGATGAAAAACGCGCCACCGGCGAGCTTTGCGTTGTCGAGGACGTCTCGGACCTTTGGGCGATGGAGCGTGCGGGCGTCTTCAAGGGTCGCTATCACGTTCTGGGCGGTACGCTCTCGGCTCTGGACGGGATCCGGCCAGAAGATCTGCGCATCCCCCGCCTGCGCGACCGGGTTGAGGCCGAAGAGATTACCGAGGTCATCCTCGCGCTGAACGCGACAGTCGATGGCCAGACCACAGCCCATTACATCGCCGACCAGCTTGAAGGCCGGGTGCGCCTGACCTCGCTGGCGCAGGGCGTGCCCATCGGGGGGGAGTTGGATTACCTCGACGACGGCACGATTTCCGCTGCCTTGCGCGCGCGCAAGGATATCTGACCCAGCCGGCGCGGTCCGGTTCACAATTCCAATCCCCTACGGCCTGAATAGCGCGCTGCTAAATTGCTTGGGGGCGCGGCTTGTCAGGTCAGGCCAATTATGTTTCACTTTGACCCTGAACACGATTGGGAAGGCCGCCCCCCATAACTGGGTGGCCATTTGGTTTTTTGAATTGGGGTTACTGTTCATGAATTTTTCCACCATTTCCGACAATACGCTTTTGCCTTTCGGCAACACGCAAATTCCGGTTGGGGATGACAATATCCAAGGGTTTTCCATTGCCGAGATTTTCGAAGACGGCTTTCGGTTCGGCACCGGAACTTTCAACGGCTTTTGGGTCGGAACGAATGGAGGAGTGGCCTTCGCCCGCGACTCTGGTTACAGCTACTATAATTCTCCCTCAATTTTTCCTTGGAACGGCGATCTCGATACACAAGGTTCGCCGCTCGATAGCACCGGAGTGTTCTTTGACCTGAATGCCGAACGGGACTCGGTCGTCGTGACATGGCAGGACGTCGGGTATTATTCGAGGAATTTCGCTAACCCGGCAACGTTCCAATTGGAACTGATCGACATCGGGGGCGGGAACGCGGAAATCGTCTTTCGATATGAGGACACGGAAAGTTCCGGCAGCATCCGGGATGCGGGCATGATCCTGCCGGGTGGGGAATCTCTCTATTTCGGTGGTAACGAAGTGATCGATGTGCCCTTTTCCGAACTTGATGAGACCCCCGGAAATACCGGGGTCGTCGGTGTCTGGCAGTTCCAGATTATCGACGGCTCCATTGCCGTGAACAGCCCGATCGAGGGCACCGACGCCCCGGACCTGCTGACGGGTAACGGGTTTGCCGATACGATCTCCGGCGGCGCGGGCAACGACACCATAGACGGCGACAGCGGCAATGACCGTCTGACGGGTGGCAATGGAGACGACTTCATCGACGGCGGCAGTGGATCTGACAGCTTGGCAGGCGGGGCCGGCGACGATTCGATCCAAGGCGGTTCGGGTGTCGATACGATCAAAGGGGGGGACGGAAACGATACCATTGACGGCGGTGAACTTCCCGACTCGATCGAGGGCGGAGAGGGCGACGATCTCATCGTCGATATCGTGGGCGGCTTCTACTCGTCAGTGGGCGATACGATCAACGGGAATGACGGCAACGACACGATCTTTGGCGGAAGCGGCGAAGATGTTCTTGGCGGGCAATCCGGTGATGACATGATCCGCGGGGGCGACGGGCATGACTGGATTGGCGGCGGATCCGGCAACGACGTGCTGTCAGGCGGGTTGGGCAATGACCGTTTCTGGGGTGGCACGGGCGATGACTTCATCTATGGCGATGCTGGTCGGAACGAGGCCACGGGCGGCGCGGGCGCCGATACCTTCCTTCTGACACCCACGGGGACACTGACGATCCGCGACTTCAACGCCACGGAAGGCGACCGCGTGATCGTGAATGCCGATGACTGGGACCGTGGTGATTTCTATTTGCAGCGTGTCGTGGGCGCCGATGGCGAGTCTGATGACGACCGCGCCGTCATCCTGCACCGTTTCGATCACGAAACCAGCTATCGCACGGTCGCGGAAATCTACATTGGCGACGGGGCCGACATGCTACAGCTCAACTTCCCGCACGATGCTGGTGAGGCGATTGCGCCGATCCTGTGGGATCTGTCCTGACCGAACGCTGCCAGCATCGACAAGAGCCGAGCGCAAATGCGCTCGGCCAACCGGGCGGTCCGGTGGGTGTGCTCAGCTGCCCATCTGCTCTTCGTTGCATTTGCGGGCAGCCTCGATCGCCTTGAAGGTCCCATCGAGATTCACTGAGAATGCATATTCCTTTTCGGGAAACACCGTCATCACGTATTGCTTGCGCACCTGTTCCACGAACTCGGGATCATCGGTCAGGAAATACCCGCCCTTGTAGCCCTCGGGCAAATGCTTGGTCTTGCGCGAGACGGTCCCGAAATAGAGCGTCTCACCGAGAAGCACCGCGATGTTCTCTTCCCCGCTTTCCAGCTCGATATCAGCCTGGGTAAAGATACCCATGTACCCAAGGCCATGATCGGCGGTCAGCCCCATCTGCACCACGTTACGCATCTTGTCCACGGCCTCGATCAGGCAAGCCTTGCGGTCGGGATCGACATAGATCGTCCAGCCGGATTCCTCGCCCCATTTTGTGAACTGGGTGTCGGCAGAGGGCAGGACGTTGTCCGAGGCCACAGCGGAGGTAGCGAAAACAGCACCGGCAAGGGCGATCGTCTTGAACAGGGATTGCGCAGACATGGAATGGCTCCTTCATCAAACATGCTCTTGGCGTCGGAAACCTAGCGCGATTCGTGCAATCGGCGGACAGGTTTCGCGTACATGCGACCGCAAAACAGCGCTTTGGAACCGCGCGTCGTTAGGCTAGGACAGAAATGAACCTCAGATGCGGAGAAGCCTCATGTTGCGTGTGTTGAAAAGCCTTTCTGTTTTGGCCATGCTGATTGGGCCACTTCCGGCACTTGCCCAGCTTGTGGACATGGGTTTCGTCAATGGCTGGAACATCATGAAGGATCCCAGCCTGGGAAACGGCTGCCTGATCCAGACCGTCTATGAAGACAAGTCGCTGGTTCGCATCGGCTATGACGGTGAGAACAACCGAGGCTATTTCACCGTCTTCAACAAGAACTGGGGACAGGTCGAGGCCGGCAAATCCTATCCGGTGAGTTTTTCGTTGGACGACCAGAAATTTGACGTCACGGCCATCGGGTTCGAACAGAACGGGGTGCCCGGCGGGACGGTGTTCTTTACCGACCGCGCTTTTGTGGACAGCATCGCACAGGCCCGGAACATGGTCGTGCGAAATCCGCAGGGCGCACAGGTCATGGCCATCGACCTGTCCGGTTCGGCCAAGGCGCTGGACTATGCCCGCCGCTGCCAGGCCGGAAACTGATCGGCCCGGATCATGTAGCGAATGTAATGGTTGCCTCGACCGCACGTTTCCACGCTGCGTATTTCTCGTTGCGCCGGGCATCGTCCATCGCGGGGTCGAAACGGGCGTCGGTCTGCCAGGTCGCTGCAAAGTCGCCCATGCCCGGAAGAACACCCGCCTGCTGACCTGCAAGCCAGGCCGCACCCATCGCCGTTGTTTCCAAAACGCGGGGGCGCTCAACGGGGGCGCCGATGATGTCCGACAGGAACTGCATCGTCCAGTCAGACGCGCTCATCCCGCCATCAACGCGCAAGGCGGTCGTGCCATCGCCTGACCAGTCGGCAGCCATGGCCTCGAGCAGGTCTCGCGTCTGGTAGCCGACGCTTTCAAGTGCGGCGCGCGCGAATTCGGCAGGTCCGGAATTGCGGGTCAGGCCGAACACGGCACCGCGGCATTCCGGCCTCCAGTAGGGCGCGCCAAGGCCAGTGAAGGCGGGTACGATCACCACACCCTGCCCGGTATCGGCCTTTTCGGCCAGCGGCTGGGTTTCGCCGGCTTCGCGGATAATCTTGAGCCCGTCGCGAAGCCATTGAACCACGGCCCCGGCGATGAAGATCGACCCTTCGAGAGCGTATGTGGGCTTTCCGTCCAGTTGATATGCGATGGTCGTCAACAGCCTGTGGCACGACCGGACCGGCGTGTCGCCCGTGTTGAGCAAAGCGAAACAGCCTGTTCCGTAGGTCGATTTCATCATCCCGGGCTTGAAACAAGCCTGCCCGACCGTCGCCGCCTGCTGGTCGCCGGCGATCCCCCGAATGGGAATTGGCCGGCCAAACAGATCGGGGCGTGTTTCACCGAAATCGGCTGCGCAGTCGCGAACCTCGGGCAACATAGACATGGGAATGTCCAGCCGGTCGCAGATCGTTTTCGACCAGCGCCCCTTATGAATGTCATACAGCATGGTCCGGGCGGCGTTCGTCGCGTCGGTCACATGAACCTGTCGCCCGGTGAGGTTCCAGACCAGCCACGTATCAACGGTACCGAATGCCAATTCCCCCGCCTCGGCCCGCGTCCGGACGCCATCGACATTGTCAAGGATCCAGGCCAGCTTGGTCGCCGAGAAATAAGGATCGACGAGCAGGCCGGTCCGATCCGTCACAGCCTTGTCAAAGCCCTCTTCCCGCAACGCGCGGCACATTTGCGCACTGCGCCGGTCCTGCCACACGATCGCATTGTGAACCGGTTTCCCGGTTGAGCGATCCCAGACAAGGGTCGTCTCGCGCTGGTTGGTCATACCGATTGCAGCAATATCGTGTGTATCGAGGCCCGCCTTTTCTATAGCAGAGCGGCAAGTGGCTGCCGTCGTCGCCCACAGATCGGCAGGGTCGTGTTCGACCCAACCGCTCTGCGGATAATGCTGCGCGAATTCCTCTTGCGAGGAGGACACGACCGAGAGCTTTTCGTCGAAAAGGATGGCACGGGTCGAGGTCGTGCCCTGATCGATTGCAAGAATATGAGTCATGGCCGCCATATCGCCCCAGGCAGGACCCGCGCGTCAATGGATGGTTGGCAATGCGATCTCATTCCGCCGCTGCCGGGGTTGCGCCGCGACGGGCCGCCATCCAATCCTCCAGCGCCGATATCTGCGCATCGCTCATACGCAGACCAAGCTTGCTGCGGCGCCAGACAACGTCTTGCGCAGTGTGTGCGAATTCGTGCTTCATCAACCAGGTCACCTCGACCTCTGTCAGATCGGCACCGAAATCGCGACCAAGGTCTTCGCGGCAAGAGGCCCCGGCGATAAGCCGGGTCGCATCCGTCCCATAGGCCCGAACAAGGCGCCGAGCCCAACGTTCGGACAGGAACGGGTGTGCATTGCGCAAGTCCCGGATCAATGTCGCCACATCACCCACGGGGAAATCGCCACCCGGAAGCGGCACGCCAGCCGTCCAGGGACCGGAAGGGGGCGACAAATGCTCGGACACCTTTGCAAGTGCGCTTTCGGCAAGGCGGCGATACGTCGTGATCTTGCCGCCGAATACGTTGAGCAGCGGCGCGCCGTCAGCGTCCACCTTGAGCGTGTAATCACGTGTCGCGGCTGTCGCGCTGCTTGCCCCGTCGTCATAAAGCGGGCGCACACCGGAGTAGGACCAGACGACATCCTGCTCCTTCAGTGTTTTTTCGAAATACTGGTTTGCGAAATCCAGCAGATACTCGCGTTCCTCGGGGGTGCATTCAGGCTTCGCCGACGGATCGTGGTGTTCGGCATCCGTGGTGCCGATCAATGTGAAATCGGTTTCGTAGGGGATGGCGAAGATGATCCGGCCATCCGTACCCTGAAAGAAATAGCATTTGTTATGATCGTAGAGCTTGCGCGTGACGATGTGGGAGCCGCGAACAAGACGGACACCTTCCGCGCTGTTGACGCGAAGTTTGGACCGGATGATGTCCGCGACCCATGGCCCGCCTGCATTGATCAGCATCCGGGCGAAATAGGTCACTCGTGCGCCTGTTCGGGTGTCTTCTGTTTCTACACGCCAGAGACCATTATCGCGCTCTGCGGACAGGACCCTGGTCCGGGTCATGATCCTTGCGCCGCGCGCCTCGGCATCGCGCGCATTCAACACGACGAGGCGAGAGTCTTCGACCCAGCAATCCGAGTATTCGAACGCATGTTCGAACCTGTCCTGCAACGGGGCGCCTTCGGCCGTGCCCGACAGGGGCAGGCTGCGGGTTGGAGGCAGGATCTTGCGGCCGCCGAGATTGTCATAAAGGAACAGGCCAAGCCGGATGAGCCATGCGGGGCGTCGCCCTTTCATCCATGGCATGACGACGTTCAGCAGCCTCGATGTGGGGGTGTCGGACTCGAACCGCATATCCTTGTGATAAGGAAGCACGAAGCGCATCGGCCAGCTGATATGCGGCATGGCGCCAAGCAGGATTTCGCGCTCCACCAGAGCTTCGCGAACAAGCCGGAACTCGAAATACTCGAGATACCGCAAGCCGCCGTGAAACAGCTTTGTCGAGGCGGACGACGTCGCCGACGCAAGATCGTTCATCTCTGCCAGCGCAACCGAAAGGCCGCGACCGACCGCATCGCGGGCGATGCCGCATCCGTTGATGCCGCCCCCGATGATGAAAAGGTCAAAAGGCTCTGCCGCGCCGCGGGTCGTCATGCGAGCTCTCCCTGTGCCG